>JADJMD010000010.1 GCA_016709765.1 Ignavibacteriales bacterium | reverse complement strand
TCAATATTCTTGATGCAGCAAAAGAACATAATATTAAGCGTATAGTTTATGCTTCCTCATCTTCTGTTTATGGTGATAATCCTGAACTTCCGAAGCACGAAGGTATGCTGCCCAATCCCCTTTCCCCTTATGCTGTAAGCAAACTAGCGGGCGAAAAATACTGTAATGTTTTTTCACGGCTCTATGGCATTGAAACTGTAGTACTAAGATATTTTAATGTGTTTGGACCAAGACAGGATCCCAACTCACAGTACTCCGCCGTAATACCCTTATTTATTAAAGCAATAAAGAATAATAAGCAGCCGACTATTTACGGTGACGGCACTCAAAGTCGCGATTTTACTTATGTTGCAAATGTTGTTGAGGCAAATATACTGGCTGCAACGAAAGAAGTTGAATCCGGTTTAGCAATGAATTGTGCATGCCACGGTCAAATAACATTAACAGAATTAGTAGCTGAGATAAACAAATTGTTAGATCAAAGATATTAATCCTATATGCTGAACAAAGACACGGTGACATTAAACACTCTTTGCAAATATAGATCTGATTAAAAATAAAATTGGGTTTAATCCAATAGTAAGTTTTTTGGATGGTCTTAAAAGAACAATAGAGTATTATTAAAATGAAAAAAGTGTTAGTAACTGGTGCTGATGGTTTTATTGGCTCACATTTAACCGAATTGCTCTTGGAGAAAGGTTACAATGTTCGAGCTTTAGCGCAATATAATTCATTTAACTACTGGGGATGGCTGGAAGATATTCCCCATAATAAAAACTTAGAAATAAGTAACAGGTGATATCCGTGATCCCCATTTTTAAGGAACTAGTTAAAGGATCAGAATTAATTTTCCATCTAGCAGCTTTAATAGCAATCCCCTATTCTTTTGCACCCAACGTTATATTGATACTAATGTAAAAGGTACAATTAATATTTGTCAGGCTGCAAAAGAATCTGGAAACATTAGGGTTGTGCACACTTCTACAAGTGAGGTTTGTGGCACAGCCCAGTATGTACATTTAGATGAAAAACACCCAAAGCAGCCTCAATCACCATATAGTGCAAGTAAGATTGGTGCTGATATGATAGCATTGAGTTTTATAATGCATTTAATCTGCCGATTACAGTTGCCAGACCATTTAATACTTATGGCCCAAGACAATCAGCGTGCTGTTATCTCAACAAAAATTACCCAGATAGCTTCTGGCATTAAAGAGATAAATTTAGGTGATGTGCGGCCCACAAGAGACTTTAATTTTGTAAAGATGTATGTAAAGGTTTTATAAATATTGCTGATAGTGAGGAAGCGATTGGTAAAGAAATAAATATATGTTCCAGCAGTGAAATATCAATCGGAGATACATTTAACTTGATTAAAGTATAATGTTGAGTGATGCTGAATATTACGCGGAGGAACTAAGAATGAGCCGAAAATTCAGAAGTATATAGATTGAATGGGTGACAATACACTCATAAATAAGCTGACTAATTATAAACCAGAGTACGATTTAAAAAGAGGACTGGAAATAACTTGTAAATGGTTTGCTAACAGTAATAATATGTCAAAATATAAACCAAACATTTATAATATTTAAATATAAGTTATATTATAAATGCATGAATATCATATTCCAAAGGTGGCTAGGATATACTACTGGATATTATTCTGAATGAAGTGGTGTATTGCACATGTTTAAATGTTGGGGCAAATTTATTGTAAAATGTTTTAAAAGCTAAATTGAAAAAATACATTAAATCAATATTTCATTTAAATAATATTTCTAAAAATTTTAAAAACGTTTGTATTTTCTAGGTTCTATTTTACAATCTGTTTTGGCACTTATCACCCAGCCTATATATTCAATTCATCTATCAGCAGATGAGTTTGGAATAATTGGATACTTTAACGCAATAAAAAATGTGTTTACCCCTCTGTTTATACTTGGGATGACTTCCGTTTATTTGATGCATTATTTTAAACAGAATGAAGAAGACAACAAAAAAATGTTATTTAATATAATATTTTATCTGTGCTTATTTAATACAGGATTTTTGGTTATCAGCTATGCGGGATTGTATGCATATTTTTCTTTATTGGAAGTAAATATCCCATTAAATCCTTTTGGATGGTTTATCCTGGTTACTTTAGTTCTGGATAATATAAAATCAATAGTATTGATTAATTTTAGAGTAGGTAAAAAAGCCTTTTCATTTTTTAGTTTTTCGGCAGTTTACTCTGTTTTAAATGTAATATTAGGATTACTATTTGTTGCAGTATTAAAATGGGGGGCAGAAGGAAGAATGCTTGCACCAATCATTTCCGCAGTATTGATGCTGCCTGCTGCAATTTATATTCTAAAAAGATACACTACGATTAATTTCAATTACAATGCTTTTAAAAAATCCGCAAAATTAGCGATGCCATTAGTACTTGCAGCTTATGCTTTTGTTCCTATAAGTAATATCGATAGCTTTTATTTAGAAAGATTAGATAATATTGCCGAGCTTGGTTTATATAATATTGGAATTACCATAGCCGGGTATGCTCAACTAGCATATACAGCTATAGCACTTGCGCTGGAGCCAGATATCTTTAAAAGTATTGCTGAAAAGAAAATTAATAATTTAAGAAGAGTTGCTTTGCTGATGTTTGTACCATACCTTATTTTTTGATTTTATTCATAGCTTTTTCGGAAACAATCATTACAATATTAACAGCAGGTAGATATATAGCGGCACAACAATACACGAATATCGCTTTGATAGCTGTTTTTTTAATGGGAGTATTTTCTTTCTTTGACAAGATTTTTATTGCTCTTGGAAAAACAAAATTAAATTTGCGAGTAAATATTATAGGCGGATTTTCTGCTATTGCGGTTATGTATATGGCGGTTAAAATTATCAATATATTAGGGCCGCATGGTAAGGTGGTTGTATCGTTAATAATGGTTGTTACTGCAGGATTATTAGTAAAAAAGCATTTAAAACTACAACAGGTAACATAGATGCTCAAAGCCCCGTATTATTAATAACATTTAACAGACCACACTATGACTCAAAAAGTATTCAATTCGATAAGAGCAGCAAAACCATCAACACTATATATTTTTAATGATGGACCAAGAAATGGAAACGTAGAGGATCTTAAAGCCCGCGCAGAAATTAGTTCAATTATTAAACAAATTGATTGGGATTGCACACTTTATAAAAACTTCGCGGAGACAAATCTAGGTTGCGGACATCGGGCCTTCTTTAACTGCTATTTCCTGGGCATTTGAGAATGAAGACAGATTAATTATACTTGAAGATGATACTTTACCCAATTTAGCTTTCTTTACTTATTGTAATACTTTATTAGATAAATATAAAGATGATAATAGAATATGTATGATAAGTGGTGATAACTATACTGAGACATTTAATAACACAGGATAGTTATTTTTTTCCAAATATGGGCATATATGGGGTTAGGCCACCTGGAAGAGAGTTTGGAACAAGTATGATTATTATATGCATATTTGGCCAATTTTTAGAGAAACAAACCAATTAAATAATATTTTTAAGATAAGAAGGAACAATTCTTTTTTTAAACTATTTTGATGGTGTATATGCAGAATTAAAGGAAAGCACCTGGTGGGACAATCAATGGTTTTATTGTAGAATCAAAGAATATGGTTTGTCCATTGTACCACAAACTAACCTAGTAACAAATATTGGGACACAGGGTGTTCACACAAATTATAAATCAAACGCACATCATAAACCCGTTAATGAAAACTATGCTATAATTAAAGAGCCTCAATTTGTATTATGTAACGAATACTATGATAAAATTCACTTCAACCATATTATAAATAAAAAACGATCGCTTATAAAAAGAGTATTAAGAAAAATTGTAAAAACACTAAAATTGAATTGAATGTAAATATACAAAATAAGATTAGGGTGGCATGGATTTGTCACTTTAGCAATTCAGAGATGCAGTCTCATTTACCTTGTGGCAGAAAAGATGAATTTGCATCCTGGGTGCCCAATATGCTCAAGGATTTGAAAGTTGTGATGAAATTGAATTGTATGTTATTGCGTCACACGAATATTTAAACGCGAATTTCTACATTTAGAATAAGAAATATAAACTATACTTTTATACCATTCGGTATTCCTATCCTTCACAGGCATTGGCCAAGTTTTTTAAGATATGATATATATTCGGATTATAGTTTATTTCGAAAAAAATAAAGAACATACTAACTATTATTAAACCGGATATAGTAAATCTTATAGGAGCAGAAAATGCTTACTACAGCTCTTCCATACTTGATTTAATTGATTCATATCCAATACTAATAACAATTCAGGGATTTATTAGCCAATTTAAAAATGATAGTGATTTGACAAATGAGACAAAAAAGAGAATTAAAATTGAAGAAAAAATATTAAAAGATTTTAATTATTTTTGTGGTGAACAGGACTCTTCAACATATATTTCCGAGTATAATCCAAATCATAAGTTTTAGACTTTATTTTCCTGTCAATGAGCAGCTGGCCGAAGAAACGATTCAACATGAAAAAATATATGACTGCGTTTATTTCGGTCGCTTATCAAAGATAAAAGGTACTGAAGATTTTATAACAATAGTAGCTGAATTAAGGAAGATTAAACCTGATATAAAAGCCTGCATAATTGGTGGTGGTGACGTAAATTATTGGCAATCTTATGCTAAAGAAGTCAATTGTGAATCAAGCATTGAATTCACCGGTTTTGTTGAAACACAAAAAGAACTTTTCACATATGTAAAAGCATCAAGAGTATTTTTGGCACCGCCTTACAAAGAAAGATTATCCTCCACAATACGCGAAGCAATGCTGTTAAAAGTACCAATTGTTGCTTATGCAACAGGAGGCATACCCTATATTAATGAGTTTGATGAGAATATTTTTATGGTAAAAACGGGTGATTATAAATTAATGGCTGAGAAAACTTTATTATTATTGCAGAACGAAAAACTTGCAACGGACTTAGCTGATAAAGCGTATAAATATGCAAAGAATGAATACAGTCTTGAAGGAAATATGAAACGGCTGTTAGACGCATATCATACAATACTAAATGAAAGTAGAAAATGAGTGTCGAATATAAAATACCTCTTTTTGATTTGAACTTTGATGAAGCTGAAGAAAAAGCTGTTCTGGAAACACTAAGAAGTAAATGGATTTCAACCGGACCCAAAACAACTGAGTTTGAAAATAAGTTTGCAGGTATGCTTAATGTAAAACATTCAGTTGCGCTTTCAAACTGCACTGTAGCACTGCACCTGGCTTTATTAGCTGCGGGCATTGGAGACAATGATGAAGTAATCTGCCCATCATTAACATTTGTGGCTACTGTAAATTCAATATTATATGTAAATGCAAAACCTGTTTTTGCAGATATTAAAAGTTATGATGATCTTACAATCGATCCTGTTGACATAGAATCCAAAATAACAAAAAAAACTAAAGCAATAATTGTAATGCACTACGGAGGTTTTTCCTGTGATATGGATGCTATAATGGCATTAGCAAAAGCATATAATATTAAAGTTATAGAAGATGCCTGCCATGGGCCTTTATCTGAATATAAAGGGAATAAATTAGGAACTATCGGAGATATTGGTTGCTTTAGTTTCTTTTCAAACAAGAATATAAGCACCGGTGAAGGCGGTATGCTTATAACAAACAATACGGACTTTTTTGAAAAAACAAAATTGCTCAGATCGCATGGTATGACTTCCCTTTCTTATGAAAGATCAAAAGGTCATTCAACAAGCTATGATGTGGTTGCTCTGGGATATAACTATCGAATGGATGATATCAGGGCTTCTATTGGAATTGTACAACTTGATAAAATTAAACTTGATATTGAAAAAAGAGCCGAGATAAGAAAATTATACATTCAAAAATTAATTAGCTTTGATAAAATCATCATTCCATTTATTGATTATAGTTTTGCTTCATCCAATTATATTTTTCCTATAATACTAAAGAATTCTGATTACATAAAAAGAGGCAATATTAGAAATAAAATGGCTGAAGCCGGAATTCAAACAAGTGTACATTATCCCGCAGTGCATAAATTTACCATATATAAAGACTTTCACTCAGAACTTCCAAAAACTGAGTACGTAGCAAATAACCTCATCACATTACCGATGTATTCAAAAATAAGTGTTGATCAAATAAAGTATATGCTCTACTCTAATAAGGACAATTGATGAAAATTAAAATTATTATTGTTGGGGCATTTCACGAAATTATTGAGTTGGCATCAGCAAGTAATTATGAAATCTTAGGTTTAATTGATAATCATAAAACCGGGTACTTTAGCGACTACAAAATATTATGCACTGATGAAAATGTAATTACTTTAGATCCTTCGTTCAAAAGAATACCCGCTTATTTTAACCCCGGATAAACCTGAAATTAGGAAAAATTATTTGCATATTATAGCAAGCTTGGGTTTTCTTTTTCATCAATTATTGGCTTTAATGCAAATGTTTCAAAAACTGCACTTATTCAGGAAGGAACTATCATTCAGAATGGTGTAAATGTTTCAAGTGAATCCAATATTGGTAGTTTTGTTAAGCTAAATACTAATTCTAATATTTTGCACAACGTTATAATAAAAGATTATACTACAGTAGCCCCTAATGCAGTAATTTTGGGAAATGTTGAGATTGGTGAAAATTGCTATATCGGTGCAAATGCAACTATACTGCCAAATATCATAATAGGTTCTAATGTAACAGTTGGTGCTGGCGCTGTGGTTACTAAAAATATAGAGTCTAATAATATTGTAGTTGGTAATCCAGCAAGAATACTTGAAGGTAAGGTAAGCAAGTTTGAATAATTTAGAAAAATATCGTTTTACTGATTTTACCTTAGAGAAGTATAAAGAATTCCTATTACTTGCTCTTGATAATTTTTCCTTCATTAATTTTAATGATAACTTAGAAAAAAAAAGTATAATTCTCCGGCACGATATTGAATTTTCGTTACCAATTGCTTATGAAATGGCAAAAATTGAAAATGAACTTGGAATTAAATCAACTTACTTTTTACAATTACATTGTGACTTCTATAATGCTATCGATAAGGACTCTTATAATATTATAAATGAAATAGTAAAACTTGGACATAGTTTAGGGTTGCACTTTGATGCACATTTCTGGAATGTACAAAATGAAGAACAATTGGAAAATTATTTAATTATCGATAAAAGAGTTTTAGAAACATATTTCAAGATAAAATTGAATGTCTTTTCATTTCATAATACCAATAAATTTATTTTATCTTGCGAAAAAGATAAATATTGCGATATGATCAATGCCTATTCGAAGTACTTTAAAGAAAAAATTGGATACTGTTCTGATTCAACAGGTTATTGGAGATTTGAAATTTTACCCCACCGTTTAAGTGAAGCAAAAGATGATTACTTACAAATTCTAATACACGATGGTATGTGGCAAAATGAGGTGCTACCACCAAGAAGACGAATTTACAAAGTAATAGATGATAGGGCTAATTATTTAAAGAAATTTTACGATGAAACCCTTGTTAAATTCGGCGCTAAAAATATTGATTGGGATGAAATATTATAGAATGGTAATTGAAAATTATTTATACAACAATTAATAAATTAGGAGATATCTTTTGAAAAATATATCTGTGGATGAGTTGTTACCTATGCTTGGTAGTGATTATAATATTTTTGGAAGTAAGACTTATTTTTTTAACAATGTAAAGCCATCAGAATATATTGATGAAAATTCACTTGACTGGGTAAATCCAATTAAAAAAAATAAATTGGAGTACATTAAGCAATCAAAAGCTAAAATTATTTTATGCGACGCTTCGATTAAAATTGATGATGAATTAATTAAAGATAAGTGCTTAATAGTAGTTGAAAATCCAAAGTTAACATTTCTTAGAATAGCAAATAAGTATTTTACTAACCAGTTAAATATTGGAATACATAAAACTGCTGTTATTCATCCCGAAGCTAAAATAGCTAAGGATTGTTATATAGGGCCCTTAACATACGTTGGTAAGTGCGTAATTGACTCCGGAACTATAATCCATGGTAATTGCTATCTATATGATAATATAGTTGTAGGGAAAAATGTTCTGATACATGCAGGAACTGTTATCGGTGCTGATGGTTTCGGATACCAAAGAAGTGAAGATGGAAGTTTTGAAAAATTTCCACATATAGGCGGAGTTATTATAAAGGACAATGTAGAAATTGGATCTAATACGTCGATTGATCGCGGTGCTTTAGGTAACACAGTTATTGGTGAAGGTGCTAAAATTGATAATTTAGTTCACATTGCTCATAACGTTGTGGTGGGCAACCATTCTGCAGTTATAGCAAACACTATGATAGGAGGCAGCACAATTATAGGAGATTATACATGGGTTGCTCCTTCAGTTTCATTACGTGATCAAATCAGTATAGGCACTAAAGTTACTGTTGGTATGAGTGCAGTTGTTACAAAAAGCATACCTGATGAGGAAACATGGGCTGGATCCCCTGCAAAACCTCTTGAAGAATTTTTAATGATTCAGGAAAAATTGAAAAGTTTATAAATAAAGATTATTCGTTAGTTAGAATACTTCAAAAGATTTTATTAAATATGAATTATAATAGTATAATACAAGAACGTATAATAGATGACAACTACTCGATATTGAAGTCACTAAAAAGATGGATGCAATAAACAAAAAAATTATTGCTTGTATTTAGAGAAGATAAATTTATAGGTGTAATTAGTATTGGCGATATTCAAAGATCAATAATTGCTAACCTTCCATTCGATACCAATATCATAAAAATAATGCGTAGTGATTATATTTTTGCTAACATATCTGATAATAGAGCTAAAGTGATTGAGCTTATGAAAATACACAGAATAGAGTGTATGCCTGTACTTGATGATAATAAAGATTTGGTTGATGCATATTTTTGGGATGATGTTTTCGATAATGAAATTGATAAAGACGGTATAAAACTGGATCTACCTGTAATAATTATGGCTGGTGGCAAAGGAACAAGATTAAAACCACTAACTAATGTTTTACCTAAACCTTTAGTGCCTTTGGGTAATAAGACTATTGTAGAACTTATAATGGATAAATTTTGTGCAGTTGGCTCGTGCAATTTCTATATATCTGTTAACTATAAAGCTGAGATGATAAAATATTATTTAGAAAGTTTAAATAATAATAACTATAGTATAGAATATATAGATGAGGAGAAGCCACTTGGAACTGCTGGAAGTCTACATACATTGAATGGAAAAATCAATTCAACATTCTTTGTGTCTAATTGTGATATATTGATCGATCAAGATATATTTGATATTTATGAATATCATAAAAAATATCAGAATGAAATTACCGTAGTAGCCGCCCTGTTCCACTATCATTTACCCTATGGTATTTTAGATACTTCCGCTGATGGTATTCTAAGATCACTAACTGAAAAACCAGAAATAACTTTTAAAATCAATACAGGGTTTTATATTTTAGAGCCGCATTTACTTAGTGAAATACCCAACAATGAATATTACGATATTACTTCCCTTTTGATTAAACTTAAAGATGAAAATAGAAAAGTTGGCGTATTCCCAATAAGTGAAAAAATCCTGGTCCGATATCGGGGACTTAAAGGAATATATTAAATACTTATTATAATAATCAATTCTGAATATTTACTTTTATAAATAAAAGGTTTAGAAAGGTGTTTGAAACGCGTAGTAGAAATACTTTAAATGACAAGGGCGCTATAAAGATTACTCTGCTGAGTTTAACCGCATTGTTACTTGGCCACTTAATGCTCACAACCATTATTCCTAATGTTATTTTAAATTTCATAGGTTTAATGATTTTAGTTGCCTTTATCTACTTAAATACACTAAAGAAAAAGGACATCTTTTCTTTCATAATGGTAATATATTTCTGCAGTACATTCCCATATCTTTCGTCTAAAGGCGGCGGATTCAATATGGTAAGCTTGGTATGTATTTTATTGTACTTAATAAGCTATGGTAGAATACCAGGTGAAAAAAGAAATAGTGATAAATGGTTTAAATATTTCGTAATAATACTTATTAGTAGTTCTATTTTAGGATGGATATTTAATTATACGGGCGCGGATTGATTTTATTTATAGTTTATTAAGTTTTTCAGGAATGATATTATTATTAATAGTATCAAGTCGAGTGGAGATAACGCGAGCAAGGATTAAAGTATTTCTACAATTAAACTTAGTACTAATTGTTTATTCTACTTTGCCAGCTTAAATAAGTACCTCCATATTATTACATACGATACTCCTATGCTGCCGATTTATGGTTTTAATGAAGGATATTTTGAAGGAGGAGGTATTATTGGCAGTTCCCCACTATACGGTGAACACAGCTTAGTATTAACGATGCTGTTTGCAGTTTTAATAATGGATAGATCTCTGATTATAAGTAAACGTATTCTTTTAGCGGGTATGGTAATTTCTTACTTAAATATATTTATGTCAATATCCAGATCAGTGTTTTTATTATCAGTGTTTGGGCTTATGTTTAATAATTTTCTTCAGTACAAAATAAATAAAGTAAATGTACAAAATTAGTTTGACTGTCGTTTGCACTTTTGTTAATTTCCGGATTATTGTCTTATCTAATTCAAGCATTTCAATTAGGCTATGTATATGAACGCGTAGGACAAATAGAAGAAATAAACACCAAGTCTGGTGGTATCAGTATAGATAGAATTTTGGATGGCAGCGCTTTAAACCGTGAGACTGCTTTTAGAGTCAGTAGAGAGAAATATGAGAGCAAAGGTTCATGGTTGGTCGGTTATGGATGGGGTATAACAGAGAATAACCGTGCTGCATTTTATGTTGATACTGACATAGAACGAGGCAGCGCACACTCTCAAATTTATGCAACACTTTTTATTTTGGGATGGCTAGGTTTTATTGCCTATTGGGGTTTACTGATAAGGATAATTTATAAATCGTATAAATTTACAGCTAACCAGAATATTGACTACGCAAGAAGATTATTATCTTTTTCTTTTTTATTGCCTTCATTCTATTCATATTCAATGAGATAAAGGTTGATAGCATTAGTTTTCCACCCTATTTTAGTGTAACTATAATCTGGATGGGTCTAGCTTATTCTAGCATTAATACAGCATCCAAAAATGTTTCCAGCAAAATAATTGGTTATAAGGTCTAAATTGAAAGAACATTTATTAAGTAAAGATTTAAGAGGATTATTTTTTAATAAGCATTCCTTCAACTTGTCGCTATTGTTGCGATTAATAGTAAGTTCATCATATTGTTATATACTTATGAAATTAAAAGGTATAAGCTTCAAACAAAACTGCAGATTTTACGGTATAACTAAATTTTATAGAGCAGTTAATTCTTCAATATCATTAGGAAAGAACCGTAGTTTCCGCTCTACTGCTACATCTAATCTTATTGGCATTAATAGACCTGCATTGTAAGTACATTACTTCCGGATTCACAAATTATTATTGGGGATAATTGCGGTTTTAGTGGCACTGTTATAGGTGCATTTACTAGCATTACAATTGGAAACAATGTAAGCTGCGGTGCTAATACACTAATTACCGATTCCGACTGGCATTTAGACGATCCACGGAGCGGTAAACCCAGACCAATAGTAATTGAGCAAAATGTTTGGTTAGTGAAGATGTAAAGTTTTAAAGGTGTTACAATAGGGGCAAATTCAGTAATCGGTGCTGGTAGTATTGTAACAAAGGACATTTCAGCAAATGTAATTGCAGCTGGTAATCCGGCAAAAATAATCAGATCATCTACACCACTATGAACATTGTTTTTTAGTTTCATCTCAGCCATACCCGTTTGCATGGCTGGCCAAACGAATAAGATTATTTGCAGAATATTTGGCTGAAACAATAATGTAAAAATTATAGTGACCGGTAGAAATAATGACAGGAATGAGGTTAACGGTAAACATAATGATGTTGAATGGGAGTTTGTTCATTTTAATCGTTTTCAACTTTTATTCGGATGGATTAATATAAAATCAATATTGAATAAAAATTATGTTTATAATACACCAAATGTGCTTATGCTCTATGATGGCATTGGGTTAACAAATGTACTAGCTGCGATTATTGGACGTAAATTGGGTTATTCAATTTTTACAGATATTGTAGAGGGATTATAATGTAACTAATGAGTTAGAAAGTATAGCGCGCAAGTTTTTAATTCGCGTTAATTATTTTATAGATAATAAAATAAATCATTTTGTTGACGGAATAATAGTAATCTCAAAAATTAAAAGAGAAGTATCTAAGTTTAGGAATTGTCAATCAGAAGATAGCACTAAATACAAGTGAGTGCAGAAAATATCAAGTATAATTTGGTTAAAACTCCTAAACTAAATAATACATTTAGGTTTCTTTATAGTGGCAGCTATGGTGTTAAAGACGGGATTGATATACTGCTAAAAGCATTTATGGAACTTTCTAAATTCTATCCAGCAATCGAATTGATACTGTCTGGTAAAATAAACAGTTCAATTAATAAAATTATTCAAGACATTTCACAAATTAGGTTTGTAGATTAATTCCTGACACAGAATATTACCAATTTATAATGAATGCTGATGTTTTATTAATGACAAGAATTAATTCACCCTATGCTAATGCAGGATTTCTTTAAATTGGGTGAGTATTTAGCAACAGGCAATCCAGTAGTTGCAACCAATGTTAGTAATATCACTGACTATCTGGAAGCTGACAAAGACATAGTTTTAGCAAAAGCCTCTAATGTTGAGTCTTTGAAAGATGTAATGGAGTTTTGTATTAATAATTTTGCTGAGTTAAAAGGTGTTGGAATAAATGGAAAACTGAAATGCGAAAAATTCTTAATCCCGATACTAATGGTAAAAATTTAGAAACATTTATTAATAAAACTTTAAAAACAATCCAATAAATGTGCGGTATAACCGGTATTTTCATTTTGATAGCTCAAGACATGTCAGCAAAAGTGTTCTTAAAAATGACTGACATCGTAATTCACCGTGGTCCGGATTGCGATGGTTATTAAGATTAATAATAATCTGGGTTTAGGGCACAGGCGTTTGTCAATTATTGATCTATCCACTGGTGAGCAGCCAATGTTTAATGAAGACAAAAGTATTGCGTTAGTGCTAAATGGAGAAATTTATAATTACGTAGAATTGAAGGAAGAATTAATATTTTTAGGACACAATTTTAGAACTACTTCGGATACGGAAGTAATTATAAAGGCATATGAACAATGGGGGTTAAAGTGCCAATCAAAATTCAATGGTATGTGGGCTTTGCATTATGGGACAATAGGAAACAGCAATTATTTATTTCCCGTGATCGTATGGGGAGAGAAACCTCTTCATTATGCGACTTGGGATAATACATTTTTACTTGGTTCCGAAATAAAATCCTTATTTGAATATGGATTACCTAGAGAGCCGAGGTTGGAGTTTTTAGAAATATATTCAGTGCTTAAAAATATTCCGGCTCCTTTTACTTTTTTTAAAAATATAAATAAGTTAATGCCCGGCCATTACTTGATAATTAATTCTTCGGGTGTTAGGGAAGATAAATATTGGGATTTACCAGTAATTGATGAAAATGATATGCTAACTGATCGAGAACATATTTATGAAGAGTTTTCATCTCTATTCCTGAATTCCATTAAACTAAGAATGCGCAGCGATGTGCCTTTGGCGCATTCTTAAGCGGTGGTTTAGATTCGTCTACCATCGTGGCTTTGATGTCTGAAATTTCAAGCTACCCCGTTAAAACATTTACAATTGGTTATGATGAAACTGAATATGATGAAAGTAAGCTAGCTGCCCTTGTTGCTGATAAATTTAAGACTGAACACTTTGTTGGTAAAGTACAGCAGGCTAGTTTTGAAGAAACGCTAGATAATATCGCGTTTTATTATGACGAACCATTTGGCGATTCATCTGCAATACCGACTGGATATGTATCTAAATTTGCATCAAACAATGTTAAAATGGTTTTAACCGGTGATGGTGGGGATGAGGTTCTTTCGGGTTATCCGGCTTACCAGGGTGTTAGATTTGCTGAATTATATGGGAGATTGCCACAGATAATCCAAAAAATAGTGCCGATGGGATTTAGTTTATTAAATAATATTTCATCGGGTAGTATTCGCTATAAAGCTCAAAGATATGAACATTTATTAGTTTCAGCTTCAAAGGATTTTAACAGTAGATTGTTAGAAAAACGAGCTAAACCTGATTTGAGTTCGATACGTTCAATTATTAATCCTGATATCTATACCTGGCCCATAACAGAGTTTATAAATGAATTTATGAGTAAGTGTACTTATAAAAATGATTTTTATAAGCTGATGTACATGAATTTTAAATATGATCTACCAAATGACTATTTAGTAAAAGTTGACCGTATGAGTATGGCATATTCTTTGGAAACCCGGTTGCCTTTTTTGGATCATAGACTAATTGAGTTTATGATAAAAGTCGATAAAAAAATAAAAATGAACGGTTGGGAAAGAAAAAGTATCTTAAAAAATACCTGGCAAAAAAATTACCGGAAGAACTATTGAGGGCGCCCAAAAAAGGCTTCAGAGTGCCTGTACGTGAATGGTTTAAGACAGATGAGCTCAAAATAAATTAAGATTAATTAGTAAAAATGATATTTTTAATACTGCAGCTTTTAATATACATAGTTAATGATAACGCAACCGGATTAAGATGACCATGGTAATTTATTGTGGAGTTTAGTGGTTTTAGATAAAGTACTATCATATTAATTTGTCAAGTGCTGAACTTATTTTAATAGGTCTAATCATCTTAGTTATTGTAGAATTTACTTAAAACCAAATTTGATACTTAATTGAATAAAAATATACTCATTTTAGTTCCAGGCGAAGATGCAAGAGGTGGCATAACAAACTACTATCAATCTATTAGAAAGCACTTACCACCCAATGTTCACTACTTTGATACGTGGGTCACGTAACTGGCCAACACACAAAAATTTTGTGCAGGAATTATGGAGAGGCATATCCGATATAATCAAATTTTTAGAAGTGTTGAAAATAAAAAATATCCAATTAGTTCAGACTACAACCTCCTTATCCTCAAGGGCGCTTCTGAGAGACGGTATATATATTCTATTAAGTCAAATATTTAAGAAAAAAGTAATTGTTTTTTTCAGAGGTTGGGATTACAATTTTGTAAAAAAAATTTCCGGATTAAGATTCTCAGTATTTAAATATATTTACTTTAAAACTGATGCGCTGATTGATTTATCAAATGAAAATAAGCAACATTTATTAAATTGGGGTTATGATAAAAGCATTTATGTTGAGTCAACAGTATTTGATGATAGTATAGAAAATGCAGTTACAATAGAGTCCATTACCCAAAAGTTTTCAAGTGCAAGTGAAAAAACAAACATACTTTTTCTTGCAAGGGTGGAAAAGGAAAAGGTATATATGAGGCTATTAAAGCTTACGCAGACATTAATAATTATAAAACTAATTATAGTTTTATAATTGCTGGTGATGGTAAAGAATTAGAAAGTGTAAAAAGCTATGTTTCTGAAAATGGAATAGAAGGAATTGTGTTCACAGGTTTTCTAACTGGTGTAAGTAAAATAAAGGCTTATCTTGATGCTCATATATTTTTATTCCCAACTTATAATGAAGGTATGCCCAATTCAGTTCTTGAAGCAATGGCATGTGGCTTACCAGTGCTGAATACTTCTGTTGGCGGGATACCTGATATTTTTATAAATGAAGTGAATGGATATATTATTGATATAAATAATATACCATAGAAATAACTAGCAAGCTTATAGCTTTCAGGAATAACAAAATGATGATGCAAGAAATCGGGGTGTATAATTTTTAGATACGCGCGGAATAATTTCTCAGCTAAAAAAGTAGCTTCAAGAATAATTAGTATATTTGAAGAAACTCTTGGAAGTTAATTATATTATGTGGTATATTTGGTTATGTAGGCAATGATCTTAAATCTTTTGATAGTGTGTTGTTAACTTTAAAGCACAGAGGCCCCGACCATAGTGGATCCTATTCGATACAATCAAACAACAAGCATATTTATTTAGGACATACTCGATTAAGTATTGTTGATTTATCTGCCAATGCTAACCAGCCTATGGTATCATCAGATCAGAATATTGTTCTAATTTTTAATGGTGAGATTTATAATCATAATGAATTAAGAGTAAAATTTCTTAAGGATGAAAATTTTATATCAACTTCGGATACAGAAACAATATTAAAACTGTATCAAAAGCTTGGTATAGAATTTATCGGTTTGTCTTAATGGTGATTTTGCTTTAACTATTTACGATAAAAGATTAGGGGAAAAATATTTGTTTTCAGAGATAGATTGGGTGTAAAACCATTGTACTACTATAAAACTGAAAATGTATTTCTATTTGCTTCAGAAATAAAAGCATTAGTTGCTGCAGGGATTGAGAAAAAATTGAGCAAGGTCTTAATGAATATTTTATTTTTAAGTATGTACCCGAAAACAATACATTGCTTGCGAATGTTTACAGGCTGCAACCGGGGTATTTTATTACACTGGATCTAAAATCTTTTGAAATTAATATCAACCCGTATTGGCAACTCAAAAAGAAATCTGAATTTTCAAAATTGAGTTACAAAGATGCTAAAGCCCAATTGGGATATTGGTATTTGAAGCAACATAAATCTCGATTAATGTCCGATGTACCATTAGGTACTTTCTTTTCAGGTGGTCTAGACTCTTCCATTATAGCATACCATTTAAGGATCATAAAGATATTTTACATTATTCAGCAAAGAAGAATAAAGATGATTTAAAAAAAGAAGGTACTATATCAGATTATTTTACGCGAAAAATTCGCAAAGGAGTATTCGCTTAATCTAATACCTATTGATATTGGTATTGATGAATTAAATGTAGAGCTAATAAATTCAACGACTTACTTTTCCGATGATCTAATAGCGGATGGATCACAAATACCCTCTTTCTTGATAGCGTGGGAAGCCTCAAAACGAACAAAAGTATTGTTATCAGGTATGGGCGCTGACGAATTGTTTTTGGTTATGCAGGTCATCAACTTACTTTATTGGCAGGTTATTTTGATAATATGCCCAAATTTTAAAATCGTTGAGTAGTAATTTTTAGGAAATTTAAAAGCTGGTCAAGGACACTTGAAGGCTTTAAGCGTTATCTTCAGAAGTTTGGGCGATATGCTAACAATCCTCTTCGGTATGGATTTTATAACATCGTTGGTGATCTTGAAAATTCAATGTCTGTTTATTCAACGTCAGGTAATAACCCATTACAAGTGTTCAGCAAATATTTCGAAAATGATAATGATGCTTTTGATAACATCTCTGCTTTTGAGTTTAATAACTTCCTTGTAAAAAAATTTACACACATAGATAAAATGTGTATGGCTAATTCAGTAGAAGCACGCGTTCCTTTCTTGGATTACAATTTGGTTGAGTTTGCTTATTCTCTACCACGTTCTTATAAAATAAGTGCAACTGGTAGAGGTAAACGAATATTGAAAGACATGGCATCACAGTATCTCCCTGATTATATTATTAAACGAAGAAAAGCTGGTTTTGGTATGCCTCTGAGGAGTATTTTTAGTGATGGCAATAAAATAGATTCATTAATTGATTATGAAATCATGAGTGACATAAAAAACTTTTCAATTGATAATACAAAAAAAATTATTAAAAATCATATAAATGGATTAGAAGATAACCCAGCTCTAATTTTTTATTCAATCATTTCATTTCAGATTTGGTATAAGAAATTTATGGAAATTTTAAAATGCATCAACTAACGCAAAATTAAAAGACTGAAAATGGAACTGCTTGAAGTTCCATTACCGCTTTAATGGAAAACAATATTTTAGTTCTGTAATCATTATTCAGTATTAGTGCAGGCACCGAAGGCAAAACGGTTAAAGATGCAAGACTTGACATTGGCAAGCAATGTCCAGACAAAAGGAAGGGAAGCAGGTAAATGAGTCAATTAAAAGCAGGGTGTTGTTCAAACGTATCAGATGGTAATGGGCAAGCTGGATTCCCTTCCCTCACCGGTTACTCTTGTGCTGGTGAGGTAATAAGTGTTGGTGCTAAAGTATCTGATATTAAAATAGGTGACTTTGTGGCTTGCGGTGGTACGGGGGCCGCGCACTCAGAATATGTTTCTGTATCAAGAAACCTGTGTGTTAAATTATCCGGCTCAGGAAATTTAGAGTTTGCAGCATTTACTACAGTCGCTTCAATAGCTATGCAGGGTATAAGACAAGCTGATCTTAGATTGGGAGAAAACTGTGTTGTTATCGGGCTGGGCTTAGTTGGTCAGATTACAATGCAATTATTAAATGCGGCTGGTGTTTTTCCTATAGGTATAGATGTGGATGAAAGACAGGTTGTATTAGCAAATAAGATTGGCATAGGAAAATCTTTTGTACGCAAGAATACCGGGCTTGAAAAAACGATTTATGAACTGACAAAAAGTTACGGTACAGATTCAGTTATTATAACAGCGGCTACTTCTTCAAACGATCCTGTTGAATTAGCAGGCAGACTATGCAGACGAAAAGGCAAAGTAGTAATTGTGGGTGCCGTACCAACAGGTTTTACACGGGAACATTTTTATAAAAAGAGCTGGAATTAAAAATGTCCTCAAAGTTATGGTCCTGGCAGATACGATTCTAACTATGAAGAAAAAGGTATAGACTATCCTATTGGTTATGTAAGGTGGACTGAAAACAGAAATATGCAGGCATTTGTTGAGTTATTGGATACAGGTAAACTTAAGATGGAGAGATTGATAACACACGTTTATGATTTTGAAAAAGCGACCGATGCTTATGATATGATATTAAAGAAGGAAGAGCAGTTTGTGGGTGTGGTTCTTAAATATGATGCGAAAAGTGAGAAAAGTAGAAGGAGAGGGAAAACGGATGAATCAGTTTTGCATCTAACAGTAGGCAGTCTTCAAAAACCCAGATACTAAACTACCCACAACTTACTACCCACAACACCTAAAATAGGTTTTATCGGTGCAGGTAGTTTTGCTCAGAATTTTCTGTTGCCAAACTTAAAAGGTAAATGTGAATTTGTGAGTGTAGCAACATCACGCAGTCATACTTCAAAAAATATTGCAGATAAGTATGGATTTGGTACAGCAACCGGTAATGCAGATGAAGTTATTAAGATGAAAATGTAAATACTGTTTTTATAGCCACACGGCATAATCATCATAGTATGTAATAAAAGCACTGAAGCCGGTAAAAAATGTTTTGTAGAGAAACCACTTGCAATGTCAGAAGAAGAACTAGAAATTATAAATTCAAAATTCATAATTCAAAATTCAAAATTAAGAATAATGGTTGGGTATAATAGAAGATTTGCGCCAGCAATTGCAAACATTAAAAGCGAATTAAGTGATGATTTACCAAAAGCTATTAACTACAGAATAAATGCAGGTACAATTCCAAAAGAACATTGGGTACAGGATAAAGAAATTGGCGGCGGAAGAATTATTGGTGAGGTTTGTCATTTTATAGATTTATGTATTTTTATAGCTGGATCACCAGTTGAATCAATTTCGGCTGAAGAAATGGAAACTTCTGATAGCCTGATGGATACTATCAATATCAATTTGAAGTTTACCAATGGCGGGATTGCCAGCATATCCTATTTTTCTAATGGTGATAAATCCCTGCCAAAAGAATATCTGGAAGTTTTCAGCGGTGGTAAAGTTATGATTCTTGATGACTTCAAAGAACTAAAGATATATGGGTCTAAGCTAAAGACTATTAAAATTAAGAAGCAGGATAAAGGTCACGCTGCTGAAATTAATATGTTTATAAATTCTTTAAAAAATGGTCTTCCCTCACCTATTCCGTTTCGTGATTTATATTTAAGTAGTCTGGTAACCTTTAAAGCAATAGAGGCTATTAAAACAAGGACAGTTATAAAAATTTAGATAAAAATGAAATCATTAAATGAGGCGTTTGAAAAGCTACAAAAGTATATAGAACAGGAAAAATATAAAGGCTGGGATCCTTATGATGCTCTCTCTTCACCGCTTTTTAAACTTCCATTTTTTAATTCTAACAAGTTTATAAGATTTGGTGCACAACAGTTTGTTAAAAGATCACCATTTAACTTAAGACAATTGTTAAGGATACCAAAAGGATATAATCCTGTTACTCTGGGCTTAATGCTGCAAGGTTACTGCTATTTAATGAACAATGAACAATTAAAAATTAAAAATTTAGAATTAGAAAGTAAGATTAACTTTTTAGTGAATGAGTTGGAGAGATTACAATCTAAGGTTTACTCCGGCGCTTGCTGGGGATATGATTTTGACTGGGAGGCACGATATGCAAAAATAGCAGCGTATCAGCCAACAGTGGTTGCAACAGGAATAATTACTAATGCGCTTTATATTTGTTATTCAATAACGGGTAATGAAAAAGCTAAAGAGTTACTTGTTAGTGCAGCAAAATTTGTTTTAAATGATCTAAATAGGACATATATACTACAACCGACAACCGACCACCCACTACCGACCGCCCCCTTCTCCTTCTCCTACTCCCCTTTTGACAAACAGTGTGTATTCAATGCAAGTATGAAAGGTTCAAGACTACTTTCGCAGGTGTACTCAATTACAAAAGAAGAAAGCCTTATAAATGAAGCAAAGAATGCAGTTGAGTTTGTAATTAAGGAGCAAAATCCGGATGGATCATGGTATTATTCAAAAGCAGTATCAGGTAAATGGGTGGATAATTATCATACAGGGTATGTACTTGATTGTCTTGATGAATATCAAAATAATTCAAATGATAAAAAATATAATGAATACATTAAAAATGGGTTTAATTATTACCTAAAAAACTTTTTTGAATCTGATGGCGCACCTAAGTTTTACAACAATAAAAAATACCCGATTGATTGTACGGCTGCTGCACAATCAATTTTAACATTGACGAGATTCGGAAATGAGGAAATTGCTGATAAGGTAGCTGAATACATGATTAACAATATGCAGAATGATCACGGATATTTTTATTTTAGAGGTTATGATTCTAAAACAGAAAAAACATCATTCATGCGGTGGTCAAATGCATGGATGTTTACTGCACTAGCAAAATTAGTTTCGGGAAAACATCAGCTATGAAATATCTTTTTTATTTAGGTCATCCGGCACATTTCCATTTGTTCAGGGAGACTATAAAAGAGCTACGCAATAATACACATTCCGTTGAAATAGTAATTAAACGGAAAGATGTGCTCGAAGACCTATTAGATGCTGGGGGGTGGGATCATAAAAATATATACCCCCATGATAGAAAAGAAACTATGTCATCAGTAGCCATTAGTTTACTGGAAAGAGACTGGGAATTTCTTAAGATAGTTAGGGATTAAAACCTTCATTGATGATTGGCACTTCAGCAGAAATTACTCACATTGGCAGGCTTTTGGGTATTCCTTCAATAGTAGTAAATGAAGATGATGCAGAAGCAGTTCCGTTATTTTCAAAATTAAGCTACCCATTTGCAACCAATATACTTGCGCCTTCAACCTGTAGTGTCGGAAGATGGATCAAAAAAACTGTATTCTATGAAGGATATCACGAGCTAGCGTATCTTCATCCAAATAGAGTGAAACTGAATGTTTCTTCATCTAACCGAAATAATACTGCGCGCAAATATTTTTTAAGATTTGCAAAATTAACAGCTCATCACGATGACGGTAAAACCGGAATAACAGATGAATTAGCAAATCGAATTGTTAGCAAATTAATTTTACACGGGGATGTTTATATATCATCAGAAAGAAATATTTCGGAAAATCTTGATAAATATAGAATATCAATTCCTCCTGCTGATGTTCTATCATTTTTATCATCATCCGATATTTATATTGGTGATAGCCAAACAATGACCGCTGAGGCCGCAGTTCTCGGAATACCATCAATAAGGTTTAATGATTTTGTTGGTAAACTGGGCTATCTTGAAGAATTAGAACATAAATATGGGTTAACTTACGGCATAAAAACATCTGAACCTGAAAAACTTTTAAGCAAGATTGACGAACTAATAAGTTTTCCGAATATTAAAGAAGAGTGGCAAAAGCGCAGAATGAAAATGCTTGCAGATAAAATTGATGTTACAGCATTTATGGTTTGGTTTATTGAGAATTATCCAAAGAGTGTAAAGGTGCTGAAAGAGAATCCTGAGTATCAGTACACATTTAAGTGAATCGCCAGACGTGAAACGTAAGAAGTAAGTTGTAATAATGAAAAAGGTTTAGCGCTAAATGGTAATTTTAAAAAAAATTAGAACCCATAACTAAGAAACTTGAACAACGAACCAAGAACCAAAAACTAAATACAAACATTTAAAGACAATGAAAATTATATCCGTAGTAGGCGCCCGTCCGAATTTTATGAAAATAGCGCCGATATATAGAGCGATAAACGAAATAGGTAAGACGCTAGACGTTAAAAGTGAAACGTCAGACGTCATTGATCATTGTGCATTGAACATTGAACATTTAATCTGTCATACCGGTCAGCATTATGATGAAAAGATGAGCAAGGTGTTTTTTGATGAACTGGAATTACCCAAACCTGATTTTTATTTGGGCATTGGTGGCGGATCCTTACGCAGAACAGACTGCAAGGATTATGATAGAATTTGAAAAGGTTTTGTTAACAGAGAAACCGGATTTGGTAATCGTGGTTGGAGATGTAAACTCGACTATAGCCTGCAGTCTGACTGCTGTAAAATTAGGGATAAAGGTTGCACACGTTGAAGCTGGATTAAGGAGTTTTGATCGTGGAATGCCGGAAGAGATTAACAGGATACTAACAGACTCTATATCTGATTATTTATTTGTAACTGAACGAAGCGGATTAGAAAATCTAAAGAATGAAGGGATTCCGGATAGTAAAGTATTTTTTGTTGGACATGTGATGATTGACAGTCTGGTCTACTATCTACCGATAGTGGCGCAGAGGGCAGAGCGCTTAGCGAAGGACAAACTTCGCCCGCCCGCGAAGAAGGCCCAGACCACACTCGGCACTATCACTACCCCTACTACCAACTACATCCTTGTAACAATGCACAGGCCTAGTAATGTTGATGATAAAGAAAAGCTTGCGGAGTTAATAAAGATGCTTAATCGTATAGCGGAAAAGCGAAAGATCATCTTCCCTATTCATCCAAGAACGAAGAAATAATATTGAGAAGTTTGGTTTGAGTATTGAGATTTCAGAAAATTTAATTATTACAGAACCGATCGGTTATTTAGATTTTGCAGGGTTGATTAAAAATGCAGAGGTTATTTTAACGGACAGCGGAGGGATACAGGAAGAGAGTACTTATCTTGGTGTTCAATGTGTTACCCTTAGAAACAGTACCGAAAGACCTATTACTGTAGAAATCGGAACGAATCATCTTGTCGGGGATAATTTTGATGAAGCTGAAAGAGTTGTGAATGAGATACTTGCTGGCAAGAAGAAAAAGGGAAAGATACCGGAGTTGTGGGATGGAAAAGCTGCTGAGAGGATTGTTAAGATATTATTAGAGAGATACTAGATCCCGGATACTTGATACTGGATACCTACAAATGTTGAATTTTGAATGCTCAATGTTCAATTGGAGAAGAGCGGAAAAACGCAAGACGTGAGAAGCGAAACGTGAGAGGAAAGAAGCAGGTTCAGAGGCAGGACAATAGCAAGACAGACGATAAACAGGCTCCAGTGGCATAGACAGGCAGTAGACAATATGCAAGAGGCAAAAGGAAAGACGTGAGACGTGAGAGGAAAGATGCTGCTAGTAAATGATAACTAATCACTTTTTAAGTTAACATCTGTTTTTGTAAATTACTTTTTATAATATTGCAAGAGATGAATTCAAAAGGACAAAATAATGGATACAAAATCAGTTTTTAAGGATGCTCTTCTGTTCCCCCCGCTGAAAGATTATTACTAATAGAGATGTTGTCTAAAAGTTAATCAGCCTGATGAGAAAATTGAAAGGGCGATGAATCGAAAACGATATAAAGCATTGGAGGAGAACAGAGTAAAATCAATTTCAATTAATGAAATTATTGAGCGTTACAGATAGATGCAGATTGAATTTATAGAACCTGCTTCAATAGAGTTAGATGATGCTATTGAATATTATGAATTACAATTAAACGGTTTAGGTAAAAATTTGAAGCCCCCACCCGAAAGCAGTGTTAAGAAAATTTCCTTTAGTATTATATAACATTATTTAGCAATAAGATATACATTATTGCTGCCCATCAAAACCGCAGCCAGAGTATTGATTGATCGTGTCTAGCAGTATAGGGCGCAGAGGAAAGTGGAAAACGCAAGACGTGAGAAGCGAAACGTGAGAGGAAAGAAGTCAGTCTTCAGTAGACAATAGACAATAGGCAGTAGACAATATGCAAGAGGCAAGACGAGAGAAGAGAGAGGTGAGGATGAAAACAATGCTCAATTTTCAATTGGTGAAACGGTAAGAAGAAAGATGCATAAGAAGTTTAGAATTGAAATAGCAGTTGTAATTTTTCTTTATGCAATTTTTAGTGTTGTATCATTAGCTACTTTGAACTTTCACATCGATGAGAGGGAATCCCATTTACCAACT
Organism: Ignavibacteriales bacterium; assembly: GCA_016709765.1. Lineage (NCBI taxonomy): Bacteria > Pseudomonadati > Ignavibacteriota > Ignavibacteria > Ignavibacteriales > Ignavibacteriales bacterium. The sequence goes on along the minus strand of JADJMD010000010.1, from coordinate 52,992 downwards.
GTACAGACTTTTTATGATAATGGAATACCTGGTGCAATTAAGAGAGAGGGTATAAATCGGCAAGCACTCCCCTGCCCTATATAATAGTTTCCACTCCCTAAAAATTTTTAATATCAAACCCTCGTTATTTGCTGTAAGATTATCAAATATCATTATCTCATTGCTAACGATGTTAATATTTGCACAGTTATTAAAAACAGACAACAAAAATTTTATTTACCCTTTGTTGATATTGTTTTTCTATCCGTACTATTTAAAACCTTCATTTGCATTTTTTATGTCTATTTACGGATTGATGTTCTTTTTACTTTTTATTTACCTGGCTGAACGAAAGAGTGCAGGATATATTTTATCAGCGGGGTTAAGTTTAGCGGCGGCTGTTTTATGTCAGCAGTTTTATTTAATTGTGTTTGTGTTTTATGTCGGTTATTTATTTTATAAAGAATATTTAACAAAGGCGGGTACAAAATCAATTTTACATATTATCTATTTTATACTTCCCTTTGTTCTTCCGATGATAGTATTTTTATTGTGGGGCGGTTTAGTTCATCCGGCTTACAGTGCCTGGGGTACAGAGTTTAGTTTGAACAGACTTACTGGTGTTATTGTTACATTAGGGGCTGTATTGTTGCCGTATATGGTGTTTAACATTAAAGAAGATAAAGCAGCGGAATTACTGATTATATTATTTTTAAGTGTATTGCTTGTAGTATTTGCTTTTCCTGTTTGGGTTAACCAGCCTACTGTTGGTGGAATATCAGGCATTACTTTTAATTTTTTAGCTAAGGTGGATGGTTACATAAGTGTTTTATCTTTTTTGTTAAAAGTGCTTTTTTGTTTTGCGGGTATTAGTTCTTTTGTTGTGTTTTTTAGAAAAGCAGATGATAGTAAGTCATGGTTTATTTTCTTGTTATACATTGTACTCGCAATAGGTTTTTCATTAAACAGGCTTCCGTCCGAAAGGCATATGCTTCCTCTTGTTGTAACAGCATATATATTTATTTTTAACCGGATAAATAAGAATAACATTTTGAAGTACTGGCTGGGTTACCAGGTAATTATAGGAAGTGTTTATTTTTATTATATAATGTTTGCGTATTGAAAATGATAAACGTAAAAGGTCAAACGTGTGAAGGAAGAAGTCAGTCTTCAGTCAACAGTAGGCAGTTCACAGTCCACAATAGGAGATGGAAGATTCCAGATGCCAGCAATTGAAGGCAGTGCAGAAAGATGCTGGATACTGGACCCCAGCGGGGTAGTATGCCTGCCTGCCGGTAGGTAGGTTTGTAATCAAATAACCCAATCAAATTAATTAAAACCCCGTAAAGGCGATATTCTGCAATTTTAACCTACCCCGGCCATCTCACGCACAGTAATCGGAACAGGCTATAATTCTTTTAATGTGAGTCAACAAATCTATATCAATAATATTTAAGTGACATCAAAAGAAACGCGTATAAAATTATAAGAGAGGTAGCGAATGGAAGTAAATCTGTTTGAACCTGTTCCTGCAGGTGAGTTATTTTATTCCAGCGAAGTATCAAAATAATTTTAGCGTTTATTTTGTCAGTCTTGATTCTTTGTAACTTTCTTATCAAGAAGAAAGTTAAAATAAATTAATCCATTACCTTTTCATTTACATTTCTTGTTATCCCCGATCCTTCGTCTCACGTCCTTAGATGACATTGCCAATCAGGATTACAAATTGGGATAGGCATAAATGGAGGAGTGATTGTATTTTGATGAGGGTCGATGGTAAATGTCAATCGGAAAACAAATGACGGTTAATCTTAATAATCTTATTCATTTTCTGGTTCGTTCCGGTCTTTACTTCCGTCTGGCACATCTGGCATTTTATCAGCCAATCCAATAAGCTTCGTTCTCACCTGTATGTCATAACTTTCTTCTTGCTGCTCTTTATTACCCTGTATTTTCAAATTTAATTTTTCTTCAAGAACTTTAATTATATTAATCAAATCTTTTTTTTTCATATCTTCATAATTAGTATTGCTAAGCGCATTATATGCTCTGTCAAGTTCTTCAGAAATTTTTTGAGCCCTTGCAATATTTTTAATTCTTTGCTCTGCCAAAAATTGCTCCTCAATAATTTGTGTCACTTCATCAATCTTATCCTTCAATTCCTTGCTCCATTTAATCAATGTTGGTTTACTTATATTAACCTTCTTTGCTATCTCATCAAACGATAACCCCTCCGCTCTTAATTCAATAAATTTTTGCTGCTTTTCAATATTTGCTGCCATATATATTCTCTATATTTACTTTAAGTATTAACTATAACTTCTTATTAGATAATTATTTACGATGCTTCACTAATATAATATTGGGCATAAAATGGTAAAATAATAGTAAAATTTTAGTTCTGCCTCTTCATTCAAAAATAATAATTTTTTTAATAAACTGCCTCATAGTTCTGTTCTACTATTAGCCGCAATTTTCAACAAGCATCGCTATGCATTAAGCGCCTTGCTCTTTGCTCCGTATGCTGCAAAGTATAGCCAGAGAAAACTTTGTGTAGATAAATCCTTTGCCCACATAGCAAGCCAGATTGAGAAAAGAAATGTTATCAGTATGGAGTAGATTGCAATAGTTGATAATCCAGATTTAACAATTGATTTAATAGTTATAAATAGAAATGCACTAAAAAATACCAGCCCAACAATGCCCAGTTCGGATAATATTTCAAGGATGATATTGTGCGGGTACTTACCGGTACGTGTCCATTCAATATTATTATAGCCGTTAAACCCGCCAAATCCTATTCCTAACATCGGGTGCTCTTTAATTATTTCTATACTAAGTTCATAAGACATCAAGCGGACAAGAATGGCAGCATCATTTCCGAAATCAAGATTTTCAACCTTTGTTAAATTTTCAAACCTTTTACCAGATTGTAATTCTGCTGGTGCAATCATAATTAGTAGAAATACAATTGATAAAATGATGATAATAAAGATGGTAGAGAAATAACTTCCTGCCGGCGTTAAAGTGCTGACAGAATCAATCTGTGAATCAAATGTATTATCCTCTGATTCTGCAGCAAGATTGGTTGATGCAGTTCGTAATACATAATAATATTTAAGGGCAAGCGCTATAATAGAAAAGATTATCAGTCCGATAAATGCTGATCTTAACCCTGTAAGATAAGTAAGATAAAGGCCGGCACCATAAACTAAAGAGTATTTAATGATTTTTTTGAGTCAGTTTGAACAAGAGTAAATAAAAGTAAAATTAAAGTTATAAAGCTGCTTATTCTGCCAACAATAGAATGACTCCATCTGCCCGGTGAAAACTTATAAATTGTGGAATGATCAAATGGCTGAAGCCAAAGCACTAACATAAGAAGTACGATAATGATAAAAGAAGAAATAGTTATTATTTTATTAAGTGCATTTGCATTATTTCCGTAAAAGAAAAAATAAACAACTATAACGCCCGGTATTACACTGATAAGAATATTAAGAATTTTATTAAACCCGTATACAGGATTTGAAGAGTATAAAAGCGTTAGTGCAAGATATGCAATTACGAAAAGCATTACGATCAGGATTCTATTAAGCTGTTTGGATTTTATAAATGAGATTACAGGGATTTGATTTAGAAGCAGATGCAAATACAGCAGCATAAGCAGAACAGAAGACGAAATAATCTTCAGCATTAATGAAGTTGAGGTATTGTTTGAAATACCCGACACCACAGTATTAGCAATAAGAGATACTAAAAGTGCGGTTTCAGTAAGATAGTTTTTAGTAATATTAGATTTCATAAGTTAAAAGTTACAAATAAAATTTTTCTGCATATACTTGGATATATATTTATATTTAGGTAGAAGATTTGGTGAATATCCAATGGTGAAGAATAGCAACAACCCTTTTGATTATCTTATAAAAAGTTATGTGTGATTATATATTAAATACCTTTGATTTTAGTTGAAAGAGGAAAATTAAAAACAGCTAAAGCAAGGTTTATTGTATTTTATGAAATTAAGAGAATAAATGTTTAAAAGTTTTAAGTTGAAAAATACGCAGGAAACAATTTCAGATTCAAAATCCTCAATTGAATCGAGCGGTAATATCTTATTCTTGAATGATAGTAATACACATTTTTTGTTAAACAATGCTTTAGTATTAGGTTTTTATGCTATTTCGTTTTTTATTTTTTATTATTTAAAAAACAGCACACTAGAACTTTCAGAAAACTATGTGAAGTTGTTTAATATATCAATGACAGCAATACTCGTTACATTGTTCCTTTCTAATAAATATAACCTGACACGCAAACATTATATCCGTGAGATTTTTAGAAAGCTTTACATCTCACTTATTTTAACGCTGGGTATGATAACCTTGCTTGTGTATTATCTGGATGTTTTGAATATATCCAGAACATTTGTAATAAGCTTTGTTCTAACCGGATTTATGCTTGAAATAATTTATTTTTATGCAATATCCGAGGGGCGAAAAAACATCAACCTGGGACAAAAAATAAAAATATCTTTTGCATATCTTATTGCGGATGCGGCTATACTTAGTATTGTAGTTTATTTGGAGATAATAAAAACAATCGGCCTTGAAAATTTAAACAAGAAAAAATTGTTAATGCTTATAATTGTTTATTTTTCGTGGTTTTTCTTCGCAGCAATAACGCATAAATTCGACCCTATAGGCAATAGTAAAAGCAGATTGACTGCCATCGGACTACATATAAAATATTATTTACTTGTGGTATCATTTATTTCTTTTACGGTTTTCTCGCTTGGTATAAGGGATACGCACTGGCATTACTTTATGCAGGCGGCATTTACATATTCTATTGCATCTTTCATTTTATTTATTTTTCTTTTTTTTGATAGAATAGAAGCAAAGACCGATGAGATAACATCTGTGTTTCTAAAAACATTTGAGGTTAAGGGCCCGGCAAATGCGCCGGTAGTAAAGAACACAAATGAGAAGTATAGTTTTTCAAATTTGGAGGTAGTAGGGTCATTACTAAAGAACAAACTTGAATCTGAATTATTAAAAAATTATAAAAATGTTTTTGATTTTCTTAACAGAAATATTTCACTTGTAACATTTGACAACAGGAAAACCTTTTTAGTTAAATCAGCTGATCCTTTCAACATGCAGGTTCTTAATAATAACAGTTTTCAGATGATAATAAACCTTCATGAACTAAATGATTTTAGAAGAATTAATGACTACCTGCGAACAATTAATAATAAACTGTTAAAGGGCGGCGTATTTGTAAGTTCAATAATCCCAAATAAAAACCGGCATATAAGATATAGTTCAAAATATCATTCTGTGCTTGCAGATATTTTATATTTTTTTGATTTTTTATGGAAAAGAGTTATACCCAAAATTCCACTGCTTAGAAGAATTTATTTTTTGATTGAAAAAGGAACAGACCGTGCTATATCCCTTGCAGAGGGATTAGGAAGACTTGTATTTACGGGTTTTGAAATTCTTGATCTGCAGGAAATAGACAGTGCAGTTTATTTTATTGCGGTTAAGGCAAGGGATGTAAGTTCAGATAAGGATCCTGAATACAGTCCAATATTCAGGATGAAGCGGGTTGGTAAAAACGGTAAAACTATATTTGTATATAAGCTAAGAACAATGCATCCTTATTCTGAATACATTCAGGATTTTGTGTATAAACAAAATAGTTTGGGTGATGGAGGGAAATTTAAAGATGATTTTAGAATACCCGGCTGGGGTAAATTTTTAAGGAAGTTCTGGATAGATGAATTGCCGATGCTGGCAAACTGGATTAAAGGCGATTTGAAATTTGTGGGGGTAAGACCGATAAGTAATCACTATTTAGGTTTATATTCGGTTGAACATCAGCAAAGGAGGAGGGGATTTAAACCCGGACTGGTTCCACCATTTTATGCTGATATGCCTAAATCTATTGAAGAGATTGAAAAATCAGAAAGAGACTATTTAGAGTCCTATGAAAAACATCCGATAATAACGGACGTAAAGTATTTTTTTAAGATACTACATAACATTTTATTTATGAAAAAGCGAAGTGCTTAAGCGCCGGTAATTATAAAAAAATATTATAGTGTATAAAATTTATTAAATATTTTGGGTCAGCACTATTATCAACAAATAGAATAATTGCAGGAATAATGTTTAAAGAAGCTTACGTAATACTGGTCTTAGTATTTATTGTTTCAATTCTTAATAATAAATCATCCTTTGTTTATGCCCAGGTGGTATACATTCCATTGGAAAACGGAGTGTATAATTTTCTTGAAAGAGAAAATTTAAAAGGGTTAATTGAACTTAATGATGAGGTGAAACCTTTTACAAGGCTATATGCAGCAGAAAAATTAATTGAAATATCAGATGCCGTTAATAACAAATTGGAGATTGAAAAAGGGATAGTATTGAGTGATGTTGAAATTGATGAGTTAGATTTTTATTTGAGGGAATATTATTATGAAGTACAATGTTTAAGACCTGTGTCGATTAAAGAACAAAATTCAGAGAATTCAGAAATAATAACAGATTTATCCGGCACAGATAAAATAATATCCTTAAATGATAGAAAAATAAAGGAACGCTGGTTTTTGTTCAGTTACAGTGATACACTTTTTAATTTAAAACTCTCCCCTATTGCCGGATACGGCATCTCGTTTTCTGAAAATGGAACAGGTCATTCCAGGTGGATAGGATTGTCATCATATACAACATATTCTGATTGGTTTGGAGCAAGTTTTGATATACGGGATAAAGGTGAATTCGGGGAGACTTTTGATAAAGATAAATCATTTACTGAAGTAAGAGGTGCCTGGTATAAAACAGCACCGGATGGAATTGAGTACAGCGATGTAAAAGGAAGTATAAGTTTTAACTGGGGATGGGGAAACGTTTCCCTGATAAAGGATTACGTACAATGGGGTCATGGTGAATTCGGGCAATTAATTTTGTCGGATAAAGCACCTTCATATCCCCAAATACGGCTAAATTTAAATCCGGTATCCTGGTTAAGATTTTCCTATATCCATGGCTGGTTAAACTCTTTAGTTCTTGACTCAGCCGCCTTTTATTATGCATACCCCGGTACACCCAACCAACTATTAAGAAAAAGTTATTTTAATAAATACATTGCAGCAAATTTAATTACAGTAACTCCGTGGGATAGAATAGATATATCTGCTGGCAATGCAATTGTGTACAGCGGAGATTTAAGACCCGAGTTTTTTATACCTTTTATGTTTTACAAATTTTTGGATCATAATACCGGCAGAGGCGATGTGGGTGACGGCAATGGTATGCTGTTTTTTGATTTATCAGTTAAGTATCCGCAAAATTTTAAGTTCTATTCAACCTTATTTGTTGATGTAACAGAGATACGCAATATCCTGGAAAATAATTTTAATAATACATGGGTAGGGCTTACACTTGGCGGAAAAATGGTTGACCTGATGCTTCCAAATTTAGATTTAACTTTAGAATACACAAGAATTAATCCCTGGGTATATGAGCATAAAGATGAATTGACAAATTATCAGCACCTTGAATATACATTAGGCCATTGGCTGGGTCAAAATGCCGATCAGATTAGAATGGAGTTAAATTATCAAGCATTAAGGGGTTTGAGGTTTATGATATTTATCGAAAAATTAAGAAAAGGCGGCCTTGACGATATTTATTATGCATATCACGATATTAAAAATAACGGAAGATCTTTTTTATATGGTCCGTTGAGAAAAGAGTATCGTACCGGATTAAGTGTTAATTATGAGTATCAGCACGATCTTCATATAGGAATGAAATACACATATTCAGATATAAAAGATGAAGACGATTTAAGAATTAGTGAGTTTAACGACTTAAAAAATATATTAGAATTTTCTATTTATTATCAGTTGTAATTAAACATTAAATAGAAAATTATATTTATATTATTAATGTTAAATAAGCTAAAATATTGTTTGCAAACATCAACTATTTCTAAAGTATACCATAAAACTAATTAGTCATTAAATTTTAGGAAATAAAATGAAAAATTATTTCATCCTTGCTGTGTTCATTTTTATTACCTCCTCTTTCGCTCAAAACAGAGAGGTTAAAAAATACAATCCGCTTGCTTACAAATCAGGTTTCGGATTTGGAGGAGGAGTTACTTACACCTTTTCTGATTTTAAAAATGCTGAGTTCGATTATATAGCAAACCTGATGGGAGATATTTATTTCCCTTCCACAAGTAACGGTGTATTTGGTATATCAGGTACAGGCACATTTGGTTATGCAGCCGGAACAGGAAGGCCGACTTATAGGGTAGCTTACCCGCCGCTTACTGAATTTAGAACACAGTTAATTATGTTTACCGGAGGTTTAAGTTATACTTATACTTACTGGAATTCAGTTTACCCGTATGCAGCCGCTCATATCGGCTGGATAAATTATCAGCCCAGAGATGTTGATGGTAATGACCTGGAAAGAAATAAACAAAATAGATACAGCGTAAATAACTGGTTTGCCAACGGTGAATTGGGTATAAAATTTATGGTAAGTGAGCAAGTTTCCTTAAACATTGCCGGTACGTTGAATTATCTGCCGTTTGATAATTTTGATGATTCTCCTAATTCAATTACAGGAGGTTCTGATAATGACATGTTCTTTACATTTGCCGGCGGAATTCAGTTTTATTTTGGGGGGATAGAAGATTCTGATAATGACGGTGTTAGCGATGATGAAGATATGTGTAACGATACACCTCCATATGTAAAAGTAGATGAATCAGGTTGTCCTTTAGATTCAGATATGGATGGAATTGCAGATTATATGGATAAGTGCAAGGATACCCCTAAATATGTTGTAGTAGATTCTAACGGATGTCCTTTAGATATAGATAATGATGGTGTGCCGGATTTTCTTGATTTGTGCAACGATACTCCGTTAGGAGTTAAAGTTGATACTCGAGGCTGTCCATCAGATACAGATGAGGATGGTGTACCTGATTATAAAGACTTATGCCCGGGTACAACAATTGGCACTGAAGTAAATAAATGGGGATGTGAGGTAATTGAGGAAGTTGTAGAACCAATTAAACAAACTGAATTTGTTTTTAGCGGCGGAACAAACTTTGAAATCGGAAAGTCCGAGCTTCTGCCTTCTGCATATACAGAATTTGAACAAGTTATTAAAGTTATGAATGATCATCCTGAAACTAAATGGGAAATTGAGGGGCATACAGACAACACAGGATCAGATAAGATGAATAAGGAATTGTCCTTTGAACGAGCAAGATCTGTTTATAATTATTTTATTAATAATGGAATTAATCCTAATAGATTAAAAATATATGGTTACGGCCCGGACAGACCGATTGCTGATAACAATACTGAAACAGGCAGAGCATTAAATAGAAGGGTAGCTATTGTATTGATGAATAGTAACATGTCAGTTACTGAACAGAAAACAGAAGTTAACAAAGATAATAAGCTATATGATAGTTCTAAAGAACGAAGCGTAGGTCAAATGATTTTTAGCGATGGAAATATGTACTGTGTACAGGTTTCATCATGGCGTACAAGTGAAAAAGCAGAAAACGAAGCGAAACGCCTTCAATCTAAAGGCTTTAACTCTTTTATTGAAATTGCGGATATAAAGGAACTTGATGGAAGATGGTATAGAGTGAGGATTGGTTATTTCAATTCTCTTAATGAAGCAAATAAGATTAGAGAAAGAGTAAAGTAAATCAGTTTAAAACCAATAAGTCTTATATTTGAAAAATTAGAAGCCCCGACAGCCTCGGGGCTTCTAATTTCTTGCCTCTTACCACTTAATAATAACTATTATTTATAAATTCCACGAAAATCCTTTACACCAATATTTGGAAAATTTCTAACATCCACATTTTAAGAGGAATAATATAGCGTAAATATTGCAGCCTGGTTTTGGGTAAGCAGTACACCGATCTGGGCATTGCTTCCGGGAAGTTTTACATTAACGCTTATTGTTGTATGAAACTGTGCTTCTAAGTACCAGGGAGTTTCAATTTTAGAGTCTCCCCTGTTAGTTACAGTTCCCTTTGCTACAAGTTGTAGTCTATTGGAATCGAGATAAGTTGTATCAACTGAAAATACGAGATTCTTTATATTAATTTATTTCACTTAACTTTTTTCTTTGAAGAAAAGTTATAACCTGACTGCAGGCAGGCAGGCTAGCTGCGTTCAAACAGCATTTATCTCTGATCCTTTCACTGCGTAATATTTTTTGATCCTTCGAAAAGCTCAGGACAGGCACCATCCTTTTGATGAGCAAATACAAACACAATAATTCTTATAATGTGGATTAATTTAAATGAAATCAAATTAATTCCGTGATCCGCCGCGGCGGTTTTTTAAAATCTTGTTCTGACGGAGATCGTGATTTCTTTCAAGAGAAAAGTAACTTTAATATTTATTTGCAGATTTCTTATTAGGAAGGAAGTTAGAGAATACGGTATTGCTGCTAATTTCTTATATATTATTTATTTAATTTTACTATTATAATAATTAACTAAGAACTAATCTGCCGAGGCGGAATAAACACCAAATACTTAAAGGATAATTTTGGCTACAGCAGTTATTACCGGTGGTTCAGGATTTTTAGGATCTCATCTTTGTGATAGGTTATTACACGAAGGCATGAGTGTAATTTGTATTGATAATTTATTAACGGGTAGCATAGATAATATTCAGCATCTTTTCGCAAATCCTAAATTTAAATTTATACATCACGATGTAACAAACTTTATTCATGTTACCGGCAAAGTTGATTACATATTGCACTTTGCCTCACCTGCAAGCCCTATTGATTATCATCAACTGCCAATTCAAACCTTAAAAGTTGGGTCGATAGGAACTCACAATGCATTAGGGTTAGCGAAAGAAAAAGGTGCTCGGTTTTTACTCGCATCAACATCTGAGGTTTACGGTGATCCTTTAATGCATCCTCAAAAAGAAAATTACTGGGGAAATGTTAACCCAATTGGGCCACGGGGAGTATATGATGAAGCCAAGCGATTTGCGGAAGCACTTACTATGGCATATCAAAGATATCATAGCTTAAGCACACGAATTGTTAGAATCTTTAATACATACGGTCCAAGTATGCGATTAAAAGATGGACGAGCTATCCCAGCTTTTTTTTTACAAGCATTAAACAATCAGCCAATTACTATTTTTGGAGATGGAAGTCAAACACGCAGTTTTATTTATATCGACGATCAGGTTGATGGAATATTTAAGTTATTGTTCTCAGATGAAAAGGAACCTGTCAACATTGGAAATCCGGAAGAAATAACAGTTAAACAAATGGCCGAGGAAATAATTCAGTTAACAGGATCAAAAAGCAAAATAATTTATGAACCTCTTCCAATAGATGATCCTCGAGTTAGACAACCGGATATTTCAAAAGCTAAAAGAGTTCTCGGTTGGGAACCAAAAGTTCATCGCTTGGAAGGCTTAAAAAATACAATGGATTATTTTATTGAAAAACTGAAAATAATTTAATTAAAAAATACTAGCTACTTTTCTTAGGCGTTACGTATGATTTTAAACCAAGTGTGATAATGAAGTTAGCAAGATCTTTACCATCAATGTACATCGTTCCGTTTTTGATGCGTTCAGAAAATTCGCCATTAGTGACAACAAACTTTCTTTTTATTTCGTTTGCTGCCGGTTTAAAGTGTATAACCTCTTCATAATCTTCTTTTTTAACATCTGTTGTAAGTAAACATTTTCCGTGAAGATTAACGGGAGTTGTTCCCTTTCTGGAGGTTCCTATTATGTAAAACATAGGGTCCTCATCAATATCCATAACACTTAAATCTCGATAGCCTAAATAACTAAAGAAGAATTTCATTAGAGTTTTATAACCGGTAAGATCAATATTTTGAAGTTGTTTGATAAGTTTTGTACGTTCACTATTTACTACTTTTATAAACTGATCATTCATACCAAATATATAAAGCCAGTCTTCCATCGTAATTAGTTCTGAAAGAGATTCGCTTTTAAGATTGTCGAAGAGGTAACGGTTATTAAGTCCTCTTTCCTCCATAAGCCGATTAAGTTCTTCTTCAAACGTATTTTTGATGTGGTAGTTATAAACTACAACAGGTGCATGAACAATTTCATTAATACCCATCTCATCATCGTTTTGCCATCTTGTAACAGGGTTCCACCATGTATCGAAATTAAATATATATTGAACTTTTGTAAGGTTAATATTTATTCTTGATGGCTTTAAATTGGTTAGGAAAATAGTAACAGTACGCCGATCATAAAATTCTGTAAGAGATTGTTTAAGTTCTTCTGCAGACATGCCATTTCTGCCAACAACATATTTGATATTATTCATTTCAAGAACTTTTTCAATTTTCTTTAATCCATTTACATCATATTGAGTAAAGATCATTCCTTTATTTTTATTTCCCGAAATAGCTTCAACTTGCTCTATAAGTATATTTGCTTTTGGACTAATATTTCGGAATGCTGAAAAGTTTAAAATCTGTTTTAACTTGTGGATAATTGTAAAAATATTCGATTGAAATCTTAACGGATTTGGGCTATCAAATAATTCACTCAGTTCTTCTTTTGATTGAGCAAGAGCTTCAGAATATTCAAATAGCTGCATCTCATCAAGCTCAAGCCAAATATCTTTTACAGTTGTTACCGGATCATCACCCTGTATTTCAGAAAGGGTTTTACCAAATGTATTAAAAGAAACTTTTTGTGTAAAATCAAATTCTGAAAGAAATTTCTTACCAGCCTTTCCATTATTTATAGCAGATAGAATCCATATATATGACGGTTCAATCTTATTTACTATTTCATCAATCTGATTAGGTGAAGATTTAATATTAACTAGTTCATCAAATAATATAAGATCCAGTTTACTAAAATCTTTAAGTTCAATTTTACCTAAATCGTTTATATCAAGAAACCAGATAACTGATGAGCCTTTAATCTTTTTATTTGTACCTGGTTCATATTTTTTAATTTTAAGATCTTTTGTAAAAGACTTTAATGATGGTGTCCAATTAGTTTTAAATCTTGTAGCATCGCTAATTACCAGAACAGATTTTATGCTTCCTTTTTTTGATAAGTAACCAAGAGCAGCCGAAGTTTGATCAAACTTCTCAAAACCAAGTTCATCATTTAGTACAGCAAAGTTATTTGATGTAAGAAACTCTGCAGATTCAAGTTCATAATCCGAAAGCGGATTTATCATTTTAGAATACTCTGCCCAGCCAAGTTCTCTAAAAGATGATAACAAGGATAGAATATTATTTTTAGTAAACTCTGAAACAGAAGAATCATCAAGTACATCAATTACAACCGGTTCAAGATTTTTTTGTTTGATTACAACTTTTTTAACGACGGTTTTTGGAATGTCGATTCTAACTTTAAACACAGGATGTGCAATTTCAAAAGATGGAGAATAAAATTGAATATTTGCCGGAAGCATTTCTTCAATCGGAACAGAGTGAGACTCAGTTAAACTTTTAATTAGATCATCTATTCCGGGTACATCAATTTTATCTACCAAAGGAAGAATAATTTCATCTATCTCAATTTTTTCAGAGTCCACTAATGCATCATCAAACTTTTCAACATTAAGTAGTTCTATGTTATAAATTTCCGGGATAAGATTCGCCAGTTCATCAGTTACGTCTGGTTCTGTTATTAAAAGAGGAATTTCATTTATAGATATATCGGAAAAACTAACATTTTTATCATAGGTTTGAACTACATCAACTGAAAAATTTGACGATTGATCATAAGACTTTGGAGGTTTTGCAATAAACAATTCCGATTGATCAAACAAAGTTGGAGTCTGAGCAATAAATATAGATGATTGATCAATTATTTCAGGTATTTGCGGAAGTGATGATTTAAGATCTATAATATCAGGAGCCGAAAGAACTTTTTCTTTCATCGTATACAGCTGTGGTCGGGTTAACCCAAAAAAGATTAAGTAAGCTTTTGGTTTATCAATTAAATAGCTCTGTCTAATCTGGGGAATTTTATGGACACTCAATTTAAATTTTAATTTTAGTCCATTCGGTTCTATTAATTTCTCAACGGGTATATTTTCAACTTCATCTACAGAATAAATTTCTGTTACATTCCCGTTCTCAATTTTTGGAACGCGAAGCCATTTGGCAAAATGGAAGTCATCCGTGGTTTCTAATTTAGAAACTCTAGAAGCTATTTTTGATCTTGCGGAACGGATCATTTATAATAGTTTCTTAGTCGTTTGTGCGTTGCAATTGAACTTGCTCGCAAGCTGCTTTAAGTCTTTCAAAAGGTTCAGAAAGATTTCGCGCTTCAGCAATTTTTTCTAATCGTTCTTTAATACCTTTTAATTCCTCTTCAAATTTTTGTGATGTTTCCAAATAACCTTTTGCTGAACCATTTAAAGGAGTGTTTAGTAATTCTACTGCGGTGTTGTTTCTTGATTTTTGTTTTTCATCTGATAATAATCGTACTACTCTTATTCCCTGTTTGTTATTTGCACCCAGGAACAGAGGATCTTTTACAACAATCAGATCAATTTGCTCATTAACAGCATTAAGAAGTGGAACTGAAATTAATTCAACTAGAATATGTTCAAGTAAGACATCACCATACAAAGTTTTCTGAAAACTTGTTGGACGAATTGGTGCGGTAACTCTAAATTCTAATGGTTTGGTCTCAGCATCTGTTACTAATATTGCCCCCATTACTCCTCCGTTTTCACTAAGAGTGTAAGTTTCTAAAAAAGCTATTTTTGCGATCTCCATTTTATTTCTCCGATTTTTCAAATAGTAAAAATTATTTATTGCAGGAACTGTTTTTCAAGATTAGTGCCATTATTTGACAATATTGACGCCCCTGCTAAAAGGCTTGAAAAATGTAAAAAGGTAAAAGAATAATTAAGCACTTAAGACAAATTTGACGGCTAAAACTCTTGTTAGTTAAATAAATCAAGCAATTTATTTGTAAGAAGTAAGACTGTAAAATCTTTACAATATTTTCCTATAAAAACTACCTATTGTAATTATACAAGCTAAGTAAGTAAAAATCGTATTAGTGTAAATAATTTTACAAGTTTGGCAGGTTTTACCGTTTATCTCAAATGCTGAGCTTTTCATTGTGCTTATAAGTTAGACAGAACTTATAAATCATATTTTTCCTTACTGATATGATATCAACAGAGAAAGCAGAATGAACGATAGTAAAATAAATGATAATTAATATCTTGACAGTTAATCAAACTTAAGCTAATTTTATATAGACTAAATCTAAATAATAAACAAAAATTATGAAAACAGCTTCAGAATTAAATTTTGGTGAAAGAGCAATAATAAGTGATGTTGATAATTCACATCCATCCTTCAGAAGAATTTTAGAGATTGGATTTACACCAGGACAAGAAATTGAGCTTGTAAATTCATCAGCATTTAATGACCCGTTAGCTTTTGCATTAAGAGGTACTTTGATCGCAATCAGAAAACACGAAGCTGACTGTATAATATTGTCATGAACACTGCTTCCTTAGAGAAGTTACATCTTATAACATTAGTAGGCCCACCAAACTCCGGTAAAACAACTTTATTTAACTGTTTGAGTGGAAAAAATTATAAGACTGTAAATTATCCAGGCTCAACTGTTGAATACTCCACTTGTAAAATCCAAAGTAAATTTGGAATAAATGCTGATGTCTTGGATTCACCTGGAATAATAAGTTTAAATCCAAACTCCCCGGATGAAGAAATTTCTATAAACTCGTTATATAATCATCCTGAATTTGGATCACCACATTTATTGATTGCAACAGCGGACGCCAGCCAGATATCACGCCATTTATTATTATCAAAACAATTAATTAAATCCGGTTTTAATGTGATAGTTGCATTAACCATGAATGACATCCTCGCAAAAAAAGGATATGAAATTGATGCTGATAAATTAGCTGAAGAGCTAGGCTGTGGTGTAATTAAAGTTGATGGTAGGAGCGGAAAAGGGATAGATAAGTTACTTAGTTGTTTAAAACCTAAACTAAACAGTAATGAATCGATTGAAAGAAAAATAGCACATAAAGTTTTTGAAAATAATAGTAAAGAAGATCTCCTAAATCTTTATAAAGATATTGAAAGGATAGAACAAAGTGTAATCGTTCCAATTAAGGAAGTAAAAGAGCCAAATCTTAAACTAGCAAATGAAAAATTAAAAATATTAAATCCAACATTAAAATATGGAAGTAACAGACCCGATGAACGTACATTAAAAATTGATAAGTATTTATTAAGCAGACGCTGGGGTTTAATTTTCTTTTTTTTAATAATGGCGTTTACATTTACTTCAATTTTCTGGATTGCTGACCCGTTTATGAACTATGTTGATGACTTTTTTGGGCTACTTTCATCATCTGCCACCGGTTTATTAGGGAACACTTGGTACAGCGATTTGATTGCTGATGGAATCATTAGTGGAACTGGTTCAGTGTTAGTTTTTCTTCCTCAGATTTTAATTCTGTTTCTTATTCTTGGATTACTTGAAGACACCGGATATTTAGCACGTGGTGCAATGTTGATAGACAAACCCCTATCCAAAATTGGGTTAAACGGCAAATCATTTGTTCCAATGCTATCCGGGTTTGCATGTGCTATACCAGCAATGCTCGCCGCCCGAACTATATCAAACAGGAAAGAACGTTTACTAACTATTTTTATTATCCCATTGATGAGTTGCAGTGCAAGATTACCTGTTTATGCCCTACTAATAGCTTATCTAACTCCTAAGGACAAAGTATGGCTTGCAGGTATTGCATTAGCTGTAATTTACATCTCAAGTATTTTAGGATCATTAGTAATAGCGGCTTTTATTAATAAATTTAATAATAGAATTATAAAAGCAACTGATAGTTCATCATTTATACTTGAATTGCCAGCTTACAGAATTCCGAAAATAAAAAACGTAATCAGAAATTCTTTTGAAAATGCAAGGCAATATATTTTTAGAGCAGGACCAATAATATTAGTTCTATCTATCGCTATCTGGTACTTAACATATTTTCCAAATCATAGTCCGCAAATTAATACTGAAGGGTTAACACAAGAACAAGCTGTGCAAATGATAAAAGCTGAAAGACTTTCAACATCATATGCCGCAGATCTTGGTAAATTTATTCAACCGGTAATGAGACCGTTAGGAATGGATTGGCGAATTGGTGTTTCATTAATTGCTGCATTCGCTGCTAGAGAAGTATTTGTGAGTTCACTTGCAATGATATTTAAAGTTACTGATGATGATAACCTGCAATCCTCTATTTTGCATGCGATGAAGACAGCTGTTAATGAAGATACGGGTAAACCTTTGTTTACTGTATCAACAATAGTAGGATTAATTGTTTTTTTTATTTTTGCGATGCAATGTTTATCCACTGTTGCAGTTTCTAAAAAAGAAACCGGTGGATGGAGAATTCCGGTTTTACAAATAATAATTTTTACAACAACTGCATACGTATTTTCATTAATAACCGTCCATGTTTTGCGACTAGCAGGATTTAATTAATTCAATGACAATCTAATTTAGAGCAGATTTAATCTTGATATTAGTGCATTGTAAATTTATTTTAATGAAGTAATAAGCGAGTAAATAAGTGAGAAACGAAAAAGCAGCTGATATCTTCAGGACCTTTCTAAAAACAGGTAAAAGCCGCATCACACCTGAAAGATTTGAAGTGCTGGATGCAGCTCTTGAACACAAAGGCCATTTTGGTGCTGATGATCTTTTCATCCAATTGAAGAATTTAAAATCTAAAGTTTCCCGAGCTACAGTTTATAATACATTAGAACTATTAGCGCAGTGCGATTTATTAAGCAAAAGGAATTTTGGGGATAATCTTAACAGGTACGAAAGTAATTATAAACGCCAAACTCACGATCATCTTATTTGTGTGGATTGCGGTAAAATTGTTGAATTTTCTGATGTTCGATTGGGTAAGATTCCACAGGAAGTAAGTGATAAGTTAGGATTTGAAATGGACAGTTACTCTTTTAATATTTTTGCTCGTTGCAAAAATAAAAAAGACTGTAAGGTTGGGAAATAGTTTATTATGAAGAAAAACAAATATCCAATAAATTGGGCAAAAGGAAATTTTTCACTAAAAATATTTTGTTCCATACCAAACATTGCAACAGGCATTTTAGTAAAAGCGGGTAATGCTAATTTTATTGTTGATCCGGGCGATGGAATTTTACGCGATCTGAACAAAGAGCTTAAAATAAATGATATATTAAATATTTCAGATGTGTTTGTAACACATGGTCATCACGATCACGTTGGAGGTGTTTGGTCGTTGTTAACTTATCTACGTGTGATGAACAAACAAACTCCGCTAGTTATTCATTATCCCAAAGGATGTCTTGAAATTGTTCACATACACAATGCCTTTAATAAAGTATACGGCAGTAGTATTACTTATCAGATAACTTTAAAAGAGATAACCGGAGATAAATCCTTTACAAGTAAAAAAGTCTCTATTAAGCCTTTTCCAGTTATTCACAAAGAATATCTATCTGATAAAAAAACAACACGGCAGGTGCCTGCTTTAGGTTTTAAGTTTTCATTTAATAACATTAAAATATGTTACGGCGGTGATACGGCATATTGTGATGATTTAGTTAAACATGCTAAAAATTCCGATCTTGCAATATTAGAAGCCGGGCACGATGATGACACTCCTGATGATATGCATATGACTTTAAGTGAGGCGATTTCTATTGGCAAATCTGCAAAAGAATATTATCTTGTCCACGTGCCGGACTAATCAATTATTTTTATAACCAAATTTTAGTGAGGATTATGAGATCATCGTACAAAATTATTGTAATCAGTATAATAATTCTTATGGGCAGATTAAATGCTCAACAAGAAAAATATTTGTTTGAAGGTGAAAAACATTTTAAAAATATAAAAATGTTAACTGCCGATGGTGAAAACGCAGAGGCATATTTTTCTTTTGATGGAACTAAGTTATCATACCAAGCAACTTTTGATTCAATGGAATGTGATCAAATATTTACGATGAATATTGATGGCTCTGATAGACAATTAATATCTACCGGTAAGGGCAGAACAACTTGTGCATATTTTTATCCGGACAACGAAACTGTAATATACGCTTCAACGCATAAAGCAGATGACAAATGTCCTCCCCCGCCTGATCGTTCTAAAGGATATGTTTGGAAATTATATGAATCGTTTGATATATTTTTAAAAAATGGCAATGAACTAAGACAACTAACAGATACTCCTGGATACGATGCGGAAGCAACTGTTTCGCCAAAAGGCGACAAAATTGTTTTTACATCATTAAGAAATGGTGACCCAGAAATTTATACTATGAATTTAGATGGCAGTGATCAGACAAGATTAACTTTTGAAAAAGGATATGATGGTGGTCCATTCTTTTCAGCAGACGGAAGTAAAATAGTTTTTCGTGCCAGCAGACCCAATACGCCAGAAGAGATGTCTGATTATAACGATTTAGTTGAAAATGGTTATGTTAGACCTTCCGCTCTTGAAATATATGTAATGGATGCTGATGGAAAAAATATGAAGCAAATTACAAATCTGGGTAAGGCCAGCTTTGCACCATTTTTTCATCCTAGTGGAAAGAAAATTATTTTTTCATCAAATTATCAAGGTGATAATCCAAGAGATTTTAATTTATTTATGATTAATATTGATGGAACAGGTTTGGAACGCATTACTTTCAATCCGTCATTTGATGGCTTCCCAATGTTTTCACCAGATGGGAAATATTTTGTTTTCGGATCAAACAGATTCAATAAAAAAGATACTGATACAAATATTTTTATTGCAGAATGGGTTGAATAGTATTTAGTAATTTATAGCGAGTAGAAATTTGAAATTAAAAATTGAATTAAAAGATAAAAGGGAAAATAGATGAAGTATTTTTTTTTAGTATTCATTTTATTTACAGGAATATTATTAGCACAGAATAATAATCCAGAAATAACTGCAAGCGAAATTAAAGATCACATAAATTATCTCGCTTCTGATGAACTTGAAGGAAGAATGACTGGAACTCCTGCACTGTACAAAGCAGCAGAGTTTTTACAAAAAGAATTTAGGAGTTATGGTTTAAATCCATTGTTTAGTGGTAGTTACTTTCAAGAATTTCCTTTCATGGAAAACCTTGAATTAGGCAATAATATTTTATCTTTTACAATTGATAAAAAAGAAATTAATTGCGAACAATCAAAAGATTTTACACCACTTGCATTTACAGATAATATTACTGCTAGTGGATTTATAGTATTTGCTGGATATGGAATCTCAGCAAAAGATTTAGACTATGATGATTATGCCAATATAGATGTAAAAGACAAAATTATCATTGTTTTCAGGAACCATCCTGATATGAAAACACCACATTCTAAATTTGATCAGTACTCAAGTTTACGATATAAAACTACCACTGCCCGTGATAAAGGCGCACGCGGAATAATTTTCATTAATACTAAAGACAACAAAGACGATGCATTGGTTGCATTCAAGTATGATAATGCTGCCAAAATTACTGGAATCTCAGCCGTAAGTGTAAAGCGAAATATTTTAGATTTTATTCCACTTTCGGATTTGCAAAATGAAATTGATTCGACACTTGTACCAAAATCTTTTTTAATTGATCCTCTTGTGAATGCAAGCATCTTAACTGAAGTAAATGAGGTTAAAGGTAAAAGCGTAAATGTTGGTGGCATCGTAAAAGCATCAAATAATAAATTCCCAGGGGAATACTTGGTAATCGGAGCACACTTTGATCATTTAGGCTGGGGTGGACAAAATTCTTTGTATATGGGCGAACCTTCTATTCATAATGGTGCTGATGACAATGCATCCGGAACTTCAGGATTACTGGAGTTAGCTGAGAAGTTTTCATCTATAAAAGATCAAATTAAAAGAGACATCGTTTTTGTCGCTTTTTCTGGTGAGGAACTTGGATTGCTTGGATCAAGTTATGTAGTAAATAATTTTCCCCTTCCAATCGATAACGATATAACTATGATAAACATGGATATGATTGGAAGATTGAATGATAAAAATGATTTAATTGTATATGGAACGGGTACATCCTCCAAATGGAAAAATATTCTTGATGATAAAAATGATTATGATTTTAATCTAACATTTAATGATGAAGGGTTTGGACCGAGTGATCATTCATCATTTTACGGGAAGAAAATTCCTGTTTTATTTTTTTTCACCGGCACACATTCAGATTACCACAAACCTTCTGACGATGCAGATAAAATAAATGGTAATGGAGAAGAAAAAGTTGTTAAATATGTTTATGATGTCGCGATGACAATAATTAATTCTGATGTAAGACCTGATTATATTTCAGTTGAGCGAAAAGATACCGGAAAGATGATGGGAACAAAAGTTTATGTTGGAACCGTACCTGATTTTGCCGGTGAAGTTGATGGTTACAAACTTGGTGGTGTTACAGATGGGAGTCCTGCCGCAAAAGCTGGTTTACAAGCAGGTGATATCATAACACAATTTGGTGATAAGAAAATTTCTAACATTTATGATTTTACTTATGCCTTAGGAAATTACGTTCCAGGTGATAAGGTAAATGTTTTAATTAAACGCGGCGAAGTAGAGCTAACAATTGAAGTTGAGTTAGGATCTAGATAACTTTTTAATTTAAGGATGATGTTTTGGGATAAATATCATCCTTATTACCTTATTGTAATGTGGATACAAAAAGAAATAACATTAAAGTCTCGCAATAAAGGATTTCATCTTGTAACAGATGAAATTTTATCACACATACCAGAAATTAAAAACTTTCAAATTGGATTAATAAATATCCTACTTAAACATACCTCAGCTTCACTAACACTTAATGAAAATGCCGATACCGATGTTAGAACTGATATGAAAATATATTTTGAAAAGCTTGTTCCAGAAATTCTCAATTATTTTAAGCATACCTCGGAAGGGGTAGATGATATGCCAGCGCATATTAAATCATCACTTCTCGGAAACTCTTTATCTATGCCGATTACTAACGGTAAATTAAATTTAGGTATCTGGCAAGGCATTTACCTTTGTGAGCATCGTAATTTTGGTGGTAATAGAAAACTTGTCATCACAATTAACGGTGAATGATTTTAATATTCACACTTACTTGGCAGCAACAACTAAATACAATTACCTTCAAAAATAAATTTACCCTTAAAATATTTTTAGGGATAAGTTTTAATAAAAGAATCTGATTCCAACTCTTGTCATAAATCCACTCATGTTATATGATCTTTCTAAAACGCTATTGGGATAAAAATGATTTTCATCATCATAAGTCCAGCTAGGGTGAGATTCATGATAAGTAATTTCCCCAAAGAATTCTGAGCGAGGGCTGATGGCAAATGCAGCGCCTACACCAACTCTCCAGTTAAAATCAAATGCAGTCTCAAACTCGTCGTTGGTTGGATTTTGAAAATTTCTATAATTAATAATCAGCATTTCAGCACCGATAGAACCGGTGGCATAAAACTGAGCTCTATTTGAAATTGGAAATCTAGTGGACAATCCAAGCATTACTGGAAAATCGTGAATATTTGTTGAAGCACGTAATTCGTTGATCTCACCATTAGTTCCAGGGTAAATTTGATTTAACTCAATAACTAATTTTTTATCAACATAATTACGATGAAACCAATCAACGCTCCATGTCCAGCTCATATATTTATCAAAGTGCTTTCCGCCTTCAAAACCAATAATAAATCCACCTTCGGTGGCTGATGGATTAAAGTATCCAAGTTTAACTGCACCTGTATTCCATTGAGGAAATACATTTATCGATAGTAAAGCAGCAACTACTATTAATATTTTCATAATTTTACCTTTTAAATATGTGCACCTAGCCCAACTTTAATGCCATCCAAATAATTGAATATTGAAGAAGAAACTAAACGAAAAATTTTTTGTGTCTTTTAAAGGAAACATTGGAGTGTAGTTTTAATTGGATAATCAGCTCTCAACTAAGTTTGATAACCGAGTGTGATATTATTAAATTAAAATTGTTACTAACAGATTATTTTAGAGTTATAAAAACCTAATTAGGAAAAGAACAGAATGAAAAAAGTTTTATTTGTTTGTATGGGAAATATCTGCCGCTCTCCTGCCGCTGAAGGAATTTTTAAAAAATTAGTTGAAGTTGAAAAATTAGAAAATAAAATTTCTATTGACTCTGCTGGCACAATCGGATATCATGCAGGTGAACTTCCTGATGAGCGAATGAGAAGGCATGGACAAACCCGTGGTTATACTTTGGATAGTCGCGCAAGACAATTTAATCCTAAAAAAGATTTTGATGAGTTTGATTATATCATAACAATGGACAATGATAACTATTCAAATATCGTTAATCTTGATCGGAAAAAATCCTATAGCAATAAAATTATTAAAATGGCTGATTTTATTTCCGATAAGAATATTGCTGAGGTTCCAGATCCATATTACAGTGGTTCTGATGGCTTTGAATTTGTGCTTGATATACTTGAAAATGGAACTAAAAATCTTTTAGTTAAAATTAAAGAAGATGTTGCAGGAATCACTCAAAAATAAAATTGAATCAGCGATTGAAGATAAAATAATTTCGCAAAAATCAGTTTTAGGTGGATGCATTAATGATTCAGAAATAATTCAGACTACATCTGGCAAAACTTTTTTTCTAAAAACGAATAATAATTCAAATGAAGATATGTTTATAAAGGAGGCCAATGGATTAAGAGAATTAGCAAAAGCTAATGTTATTCGCGTGCCTCAAGTTATTTGTACATCTGAAGATTTTTTAATTCTTGAAAACATTTCACAAGAAGCAAACAGTATAACTTTCTGGGAAGAGTTTGGCAGATCATTTGCGCAACTCCATAAGTTTACAAGCATTAGTTTTGGATTTTATGAGGACAATTATATTGGTTCAACTCCTCAACCAAACAAAGTAAATAAAATTGAATCTAAGAACTGGACGGAATTTTATTTTAATAATCGTCTTCTACATCAGTATAAACTTGCAGAGCAAAAAGGTTATGCTGGCAGCCTACTCCGCGATGTTTTTTTACAAATAGAAAATAAAATCGAATCTGTTTTTAATGGCATAAACATCCTACCAAGTTTACTGCACGGTGATTTGTGGAGTGGAAATTTTATTCCTGATGAAAGTGGAAACGCATGTTTAATTGATCCAGCAGTTTATTACGGACACCGAGAAGCTGATCTTGCAATGACTAAATTATTTGGCGGATTTGATGCTAAATTTTATAATGCTTATCAAGAAGAATATCCGTTAGATAATGGATATGAGTATCGTGAAAATATTTATAAACTGTATCACGTACTTAATCACTTAAATTTATTTGGAAGCGGGTATTACCAGCAAGCTGTAAATTTGTTAAAGTATTATTTATAGAATAAAAAAATGCCAGGCTTTTATCTAACTGGTAAAGCCTGGCATTATAAAAAAGAAATTTAGATTATTTTACGTCTATTACTTCAACATCAAAAATAAGTGTTGAGTTTGGTGGAATCTTTCCAAGATCGCGTTCCCCATAAGCTAAATTTGAAGGGACAATAAATCTCGCTTTACCACCTTTTTTTAATAATTGAACGCCTTCATCCCAACCTGGAATCACC
This sequence comes from Ignavibacteriales bacterium, assembly GCA_016709765.1. NCBI lineage: Bacteria > Pseudomonadati > Ignavibacteriota > Ignavibacteria > Ignavibacteriales > Ignavibacteriales bacterium. The sequence continues at coordinate 28,250 of JADJMD010000010.1, read as the reverse complement.
TGACCAACACCTGCAACAAATGTAAAAGGCTCATCACGTTCAACAGAGCTATCAAACTTAGTTCCATCTAATAAAAATCCACTGTAGTGAACGGTAGTTTGTTTTTCTTTACCAACTAATTCACCTTCGCCCTGTTGAACTATAGCGTATTTCAAACCTGATGCTGTAGTTTTAAATAAAGTTGAATCAACATCCCACATTTTTGCAACTGTTGCTTCTTTTGCACTAACTAATTCTATAAAAACTTTGATATTTGAATTAGGTGGAATTGGTCCCATTCCTTCTGGTCCATAACAAAGATATGATGGAATAACTATTGCACGTTGCCCACCTGTCTTCATTCCAACAATTCCCTCATCAGAACCCTTAATAAAAGATTCGGTTCCAAGGACAAACTTCATTGGCTGATTCATTGCATAAGAGTCAGCAATCATATCAGCTTTTTTTGTAGAATCAATTGCCCAATCGCTAAAAAGGTTTGCTGAATCCTTAACAATCCAACCTTTAAAATGTACTTCAACTAAATCACCATTTTTTGCTTCAGCACCGGTTCCAACTTTTACGTCGTTATATTTAAGACCGGATTTCATTGTGACAAAATCTGGGTTGTTAGAACAACCAAAAATCAACATAACACCAAAAAGTGCAATAAGAATACTTTTCATGAATTTTCCTTTAATTTGAGGCGTGAATATATCTATTTATTTAAATAAAACATAGATAATATTGTTTATGAAATTCATTTTACTAATACTTCTTCTAATTACTTCAACAATTACAAATCACTCAGTGCGGATTTATAAAATTCAGGATCATACAAATATTATTGTTGATTGCAATTATATTTTTGAAGATGCAATAAAAGGGATTGAGATTCCCAGGGCAATAATTAAGCAGCTTACTTTAGTTGATGTGGAATACTATTCTTTTGATGATAAGCTTCATAAAGGACAAATTCTTATAAATAAAAAAGCAGCAAAAGACCTATTGGAGATTTTTGAATTTATCAAATTATCCCGATTCCCGATTGCAAAAGTGATTCCGACAGTAAAGTATAATTGGAATGACGACTCATCAATGAATGATAATAATACAACAGCATTTAACTATAGAAAAGTAAAAGGTTCAAAAGTGTTATCTGCGCATTCATATGGAATGGCTATAGATATTAATCCAGTACAAAATCCTCACATAAAAGGTAAATTAGTCCAACCACTAAAAGGCAAATACGATCCTAAAGTCAGAGGAACAATTTTAAGAGATTCAAAACTTGTGCAGGAATTCGTAAAAAGAGGCTGGCAATGGGGCGGAAGATGGAGAAGTTCAAAGGATTATCAGCATTTTGAAAAGAAAAACTAAAGCTTAGTTATTAATCGGAAACAAGAATTCTAAAAATCTGTAAACCCTTTTTGCCCAGTCTGATTCATTATGTCCTGCATTTTGATCTTTTACAAATAATAAATCTTTACCTTCGACAAATCCTTTTTCCTCAAGAGAATTTAGCATTTCATCTATTCCAGGTTGAAGCTTTTCCTCTATTCCAATACCGCCATTATCGATATATATTTTAATTTCTTTCTTTGCTCCGATGAAATCGCTAATGGGAGCAATATAGTTGATATCACTAATCTTAAAAGCTGGTGATATACAAGCTGCCTTTGAAAATATATCAGAATATTCCCAAGCAATAATAAATGAAATAAGTCCTCCGCTTGATGAGCCGCCTACAGCTGTATTTTTTTTATCAGGTAAAGTACGATAAGTAACATCAATGAATGGTTTTAACTCTTCTACTATAAATTGAATATAAGCTTCACCAAGGTTAGTGTGATTGTATTCTTTGCCGCGGTTTATGGAGTTATAAATACCAACAATTATGATTTCCTGCATAGCATAAGACCTAATCAAACTATCAGCTGTCTCATCCATTTGCCAATCAATTCCAAAAGATGAAGTTGTCGGGTCAAAGAGGTTTTGCCCATCTTGCATATAAAGAACTGGATAATACTTATTGGGAAGTGAATCATAACTCGGGGGCAACCAAACAATAATATCTCGTGGCAATACTCTTCTTGCCTCAAAATTTCTGTGATATTTAACATTACCTGTAATTTGTCCTGAGACATTCTTATGTGAATTTCCCCAATCGTCAATATTGAGAATAAGAGTGGTATCAGTTAATATTTTTAAGCTATTGTTCCCGGATATTTCTCCCCATTTATTTAGTGCTTCTTTCTCCCAGCTGCCTAGTGTAAACTTAAACTCTATAATATCATCTGCCATAAACTCAAATGATTTTGACCAAGTAGAATCATTTATTTTATTGAGTGGTGTCTTATCAGGATTCCAATTACCTAATTCAGGTTTATTGCCTGCAATAAATACGTTTTGATCTCCAGACAGTTTTGAAACTACAACTAATTCAATTTTGCATTGCGGATAAAATGTAAATGGCAGAAGAAATAAACTCAATAGCAGAAGAATAAATGTTCTCATCATATCATAATTTTTATTTTCTTAAAGTAAATATAGTAAATTAGGAATAAGATTTTTTATGAATGAGAATTGTGATATGTCCATGACTATTAACACTTTCTATTTTAGACTATTACTTTTGAAAATGTATTATGATTCTTCAATTTGAAAATATTATTATCAGAGAATTTCAGCTTGCCGATGTAAAATCTTTAGTGAAATATGCCAATAATTATAAAGTTTCAAAATATATGCGGGACTCATTTCCCTACCCTTATACAGAAACTAATGCTTTAAACTGGATAGAATTTACCAAGGCAAACAATTCGACATTATCTTACGCAATAGCAAATGAAGTTGAAGTAATTGGCGGAATTGGTGCCTTCCCTCAAAATGATGTTCACCGGTTTTCTGCTGAAGTTGGATTCTGGATTGGTGAACCGTTTTGGAATAAGGGAATAATTTCTAAATCTTTAAGAGCCTTTTGTAATTACTTGTTCTCTAATTATGAATTCAATAGATTATTTGCAAATGTATTTGAAGGTAACCATGCTTCAAAAAGAGTTTTAGAAAAAGCAGGATTTGTTCTTGAAGGTACACTTAGAAAAAGTGTTACTAAAGAAAATAAATTTGTCGATCACTACATTTATGGATTATTAAAGGAAGATTTCTTAAATGCTTGATAGCCATCTTAAACTGGATCTTATTAGAAATATCTTTTTACAATGGAATGGTAATAAAGCGGATTTTATTCAAAAGCTGCCGCAAACCGCTTCTTATCGTGAGTACTACAGGATTTCGTTTGACAACAAAACTGTAATCGGAGTTTATAATGAAGATTTAAAAGAAAATCAGGCTTTTATTTCTTTCTCAAAAACTTTTAGTGAACTGGAACTTAACGTTCCAAAAGTTTTACACACTGATCTTGATAATAATGTTTATCTGCTTAACGATCTTGGTGATGCAACTTTATATTCAATTATCCATTCAAAAAATCACGATTACAATTCTTCACCAGAATTAATCGAACTTTACAAAAAAGCTCTAGAGCGATTGCAAAAGTTTCAGATAGTTGCAGATAAGAAAATTGATTACAAGGCTGCTTATCCTCGTGCAAAGTTTGATCGGCAATCCATTTTATGGGATTTGAATTACTTCAAATATGATTTTCTAAAACTTGGCAGAATCGGTTTTGATGAACAATTATTGGAAAATGACATTCAAAAGTTTTCTGAATTTGTTGCTTCCGTTGATACAAATTATTTTATGTACCGTGATTTTCAGTCTCGTAACATAATGGTAAAAGATGATGATATTTATTTTCTAGATTTTCAGGGCGGCAGAAAAGGTGCATTGCAATATGATGTAGCTTCCCTTTTGTATGATGCGAAAGCAGAAATTCCAAATCATTTAAGAGAAGAATTATTAAATCATTATCTCGATAAACTTGAATCTGATTACAATCTCAGTCGCACAGAGTTTATGAAATCTTATTATGCATTTGTGTTAATACGAATTATGCAGGCAATGGGCGCTTACGGCTTTAGAGGTTTATTTGAAAAGAAAGTGCATTTGATAAAAAGTATTTTACCGGCAAGAAAAAATCTTAAATACTTATTGGAAAACGGTAAACTTGATTTCGGCATTCCGCATTTACACGAAGTATTTGAAAATATAATTACCTCAGAAGAATTTAATATCTATGAAGATAAAAGCTTACCTAATGAAAAACTTTCTGTTACGGTTACAAGTTTTTCTTACAAGCGCGAAATCCCTATAGACCTTGCAGATAACGGCGGCGGCTATGTTTTTGATTGCAGAGGATTAAATAATCCGGGCAGACTTTTAGACTTTAAATTATTAAACGGTCGTAACACAGAAGTAATAAATTTCTTAAAAGCAAACTCAAAAGTAGATGATTATATGTCCCACATTTATCCTCTTGTTGATTCCACAATCGAAACATATCTTAAACGCGGATTTAAAAATTTGATGATCAATTTTGGATGCACCGGCGGTCAGCACAGATCTGTTTATTGTGCAGATGAAATGTTTAAGTATCTGAAAAATAAATACGACATCAATGTTTTTCTATCACACATTGAACAAGGAATAAAAGAAGAGGTAATTAAATAATGCAGGCAATGATTCTTGCTGCAGGATTAGGAACGCGGCTAAAACCAATTACCAATGAAATGCCAAAGGCTTTGGTTGAATTGAATGGAATTACTTTGCTTGAAATTACGATCAGGAATCTTATTGAAAATGATTTTAGAAGAATTATAATTAATGTACATCACTTTGCGGATAAGGTTAAAGATTTTATTGATAAAAGTACGTTTGCCGCAGATATTTTTATTTCCGATGAATCTGATTTATTGCTTGATACCGGCGGTGGGATAAAACACGCGCAAAAGTTTTTTGATGATTCCCCTGTTCTAGTTCACAATGTGGATATCATTTCTAATCTTAATCTTAAAGAGTTTTATCAATTTCATTTAAGTGATGATGCGCTTGCCTCTCTTGTTGTAAGCAATAGAGAAAGTAACCGTTATCTGCTTTTTAATGATAATAATATTCTCTGCGGCTGGCAGGATGTTAAAAAAGATGAAAAAATAATTGTAAGAGATGATGTTAAATTGCACCAATTAGCTTTTAGTGGGATACATATTCTTAATCCTCAATTAATCGAGCTATTTCCTAAAGAAGAAGTTTTTTCTGTGATCAAAGCTTATCTAAATATTGCCGGCAAAGAAGACATTCAAGCTTTACGTTAGTAATGATTTAAAATGGATTGATGTTGGCAAGGTTGATAGTTTAGAAAAGCTAGAATTGCTTATTAATAATCTAAAGTAATAATGTTTAAGAATACCTATCCAGCTTAAACTTTTCGCCTAAATAAAGTTTTCTAACCTCTTCATCATTAGCAAGTTCATCGGCAGTGCCCTGTTTAAAGATTACACCGTTAATAAGAATATAACCTTTATCAACAATGCTTAATGTTTCGTGTACGTTGTGATCCGTAACCAAAACACCAATACCGCGGTTTTTAAGATTGGAAACAATATTCATAATATCTTCTACTGCAATCGGGTCAACTCCGGCAAATGGTTCATCCAGCAAAATAAAACTTGGATCAGTTGCAAGAGCGCGAGCAATTTCAGTTCTTCTTCTTTCGCCGCCGCTTAATTGAAAGCCCATACTTTTTCTTAAATGGGATATTGTGAGTTCCTCAAGAAGTGATTCACATTTTTCTTTGCGCTGTTTTGAGTTAAGTTTTGTCATTTCCAAAACAGCAAGCAGATTATCTTCAACCGATAATGTTCTAAAAATAGAAGCTTCTTGCGGCAAATAACCTATTCCCATTCGTGCCCGTTTGTACATTGGAACCTTGGTTATATCCGCATCATCAAGAAAAACTTTTCCTGATTCAGGTTTTATCATTCCGGTTATCATATAAAAAGTAGTTGTTTTGCCGGCTCCGTTTGGTCCAAGCAATCCAACAATCTCACCTTTGGAAACCTGGACTGAAGCTTTGTTAACAACGGTTCGCTTTTTATAAATCTTTACAAGATTTTCACTTCTTAAAGTTGTGCTCATAATTTCTATCTAAGTTCATTCAAAAGATTATACATTTCTTCTTTAGTTGGTTTGTTTTGTAAAACAACAAACCTCGGCAAAAGATACGATTTTTCATTCCCATTTACCTGCTGCTCAGGATAGTATTCGCTTGCAGGATTTTTGTAAAGTTTAACTTCGGTAACCTCATTATTCTCAAACATCACTGTTGTTTCTGCTGAGTTTGATTTTGTTAATCCGTTTTTTGTTTCACCGTCATACATAAAATAGATTGAGTAAACATTTCCAAAAAATTCGGCACGAGAAATTTTATTATCCGCAAAAAATATTTTAATCTGTTCGCTGGAAGTCTGATCGTACCGCTCAATATAATTTTCATTTTGGGATAACATAAATGAAGTTCCGTCAACATCAAGTTGGTTAATGTTATTATCCTTTAGATAAATTGTAATTGAATCACCTGTAAGCTGAGATGTTTGCTGCCAGAGAACAGGCTGCTTTGCAGATAAATTTATTTTTTTTGTTATGATTTTATCTTCACTACGATAAAATATTGTTAAATCGTTTTTAGAAGCAAATTCACTTTTAAGAATGCTAACGGAATCAATTGCAAAAAATCTTTGTGTCGAATCCCGGTACGCTTCCATTTTTTGTGATTTGATAAACAAGGTATCAAGTTCTATTTCTTCTGAACCGTCTTCTTGTGTAACATAAGATGTATCAACCTGAATAAATAACGGTTTAACATCAATTAACGAGTACCCCCTGTTTCTATAGTCTTCCAAGTGTTCACTATAAATTTCAGAATTATTTTTAAGATTTGTTAACCGCACATTGCTAAACGCAAATGTTATTTTAGTATTTCTAAAATGTTCAAGTGTATCAGCGAGTATTTGATTATCTGAATCAATAATCATCACATCACCAATTGCTACTGCCCTGTTCTGCTGCTGAAAGTACGTCAGTTCGTTTGATGTTAGTGTTGTTGTTGTATCGTACAATCTAACTTTAGATTCAAAAAAAGCGCGGTCCTCATTAAAATAATATTCACCGCTATCGGCAGTTAAAATAACTTTTTTGTCATCAAGATAAACTCCTGCATTGCTTCTTGTCTTGCTTTGATTTCCGAAGTAAAATCCACGCGGAGTTTTAATTGTAAGTGTATCTTTTTTTGCAACAACATTTCCAATTAATTCAGCTTCGTTTCTGGAAATAAAATGAATCGCTTTATCACAATTTATTATCACATCGCCTTGTGTAATTATAACGTTGCCGTAAACTTCACGAGTTGATTCACCATTAACCATTTTTCCGACAAGTGAATCACCAATTACTGTAATGAGCTGATTTTGTTGTGCAAACATAGATCCAGAATTGAGAAGGATAAGAAATAATAAAAATAATCCGAATCCTTTCCCAAACTTAAATTCTTTGGTCATTTCGAAGGAGTCCGCGACTGAGAAATCTTTAATCTTTTGATACAAAAGATTTCTCACCCGATGAATCGGATTAGAAATGACTTTAGAAATATTATTAAAATAAATAATCACTGAGTAGTATCCGATCTTGTAACATAAGTAATGTTATATATTACATAGTTAGTTAAACTTTGATCAGACTCAAATCCGTACCCTTGAATCGTTTCATTTGGTGAGATAACAGTTACAAATTTATCCGAAACGATTTTTCTATCCTTATTTCGCCACATCATTTCATCTGTTTTAATTGTAACACTATCACTGAAAACAACCACACTGTCTATCGCATAAAGATTATTTGTTGTTTCATCTACTCTGCCTTTAATTGAAGTTAAAGTTGTAGTATGAATTTCCTGTGGATTATAAAAATCTACTTTAATTTTTTGATCCAGAAACGTTTCTCTTTTCTCATCGAACTTTTTTAAATGTCCAGCATACAAAATCGCACTAATTTTGCCTGAATCAGAAAAAGTAATTACTGAATTCCAGCTTTCCTGTGAAGGCAATTCTTCAAGTTTTAGATTTACATCGATTGAAGGTTTTACTCTCTTAGATGAGCAGAACGGAAAAAGAAATAAGACAGATAAAATTAGAACAACAAATTTCATCTGCTTTGCAATCCAAGATTAATTAAATCGTGCAGATGAATTATGCCAACCGGTTTATGAGAATCATCGGTAATGACTAAGCTTGTAATTTTAAAATTTTCCATTTGCTGCAATGCAAAAGATGCAAGATAGTCTTCATTCAAAACTTTTGGGCTTGATGTCATTACGTCTTTAGCATAAAGTCCGCTAATATCTAATGTCTTCTCAAGCAATCTACGTAAATCACCATCAGTAATAATTCCGGCAAGTTTACCATTTTCATCTAAAACGCAAGTAGTCCCAAGTCTCTTACTTGTGATTTCAAAAATGACATCCTTAATTGATGTTTCTTTTTTTACTTTAGGAATTCGTTCGCCGGTTATCATAACTTCTTTAATTTTTAGAGAAAGACGTTTGCCAAGACTTCCGCCCGGATGTAAAAAAGCAAAATCTTTAGCAGTAAAATTTCTTTTTTTGAGTAATGAAACTGCAAGCGCATCACCTAATGCCAGAGTTGCAGTTGTAGATGCGGTTGGAGCAAGATCGTAAGGACATGCTTCTTCTTTAACCGAAATATTTAGAAAAATATCACACTCGCGTGCGAGTCTGGATTCTTTGTTCCCACTCATCGCAATAAGTTTTACATTTAATCGTTTTAACATTGGAAGTAGATTTGAAATCTCTTCTGTCTCACCACTTTTGGAAATTAATATTACGACGTCATCACTTCTAACCATTCCAAGATCACCATGCAATGCATCTGTTGGATGAAGATAAATAGCAGCAGTACCGGTTGAGTTTAAAGTTGCTACAATTTTACGAGCAATCAATCCTGATTTTCCCATCCCGGTTAAAACAACTCTCCCCTTTGAAGCAAAAATTGTTTCAACTGCATTTACAAAATCTTCATTAATACTTTGTTGAAGATCAGCAACTGCGTCTGCTTCTATCCTGATAACTTCTTTTCCGTTTTTTATAATATCATTCAATTTATTTTTTTCCTTTTTAGATCAATTATAGTTTTTAGTTATTTGATCTATCTTCTTCAATTCTATTAAAAGTTCTTTTAATTCAGAAAGTGGTAGTTGGCTGGCAGCATCACTTAAAGCATTTTTAGGATCCGGGTGAACCTCCAGAAACAGTGCATCAATCCCCACTGCCATTGCTGCACGTGCGAGCGGTTTAATAAATTTCGGCTGTCCACCGCTGATTAAATCTTTACTTGGAAGTTGAACAGCGTGTGTTGAATCCATAACAACAGGATATCCAAGTTCTCTCATTATCACTAATGAGCGCATATCAACAACAAGATTATGATAACCAAAAGTTGTTCCGCGCTCAGTTAACATTATTTTATCATTACCAGTTGATGCAACTTTATCGGCAGCATGCTTCATATCTTCTGGAGCAAGAAACTGTCCTTTTTTTATGTTAACAATTTTTCCGGATTTTCCGGCGGCAATCAGTAAATCAGTTTGCCGTGATAGAAACGCGGGTATTTGCAAAATATCTACAGCATCACCAACTTTTTCAATATCAGATTCAGTATGGATATCAGTAACAATAGATAACTTTAATTCATCTTTAACTTTTTTAAGAATGGCAATTGATTCTTCATCACCTAATCCGGTAAAAGATTTTAGATTAGTTCTATTGGCTTTTTTAAAACTTGATTTGAAGATGAACGGTATACCAATTTCGGAAGCAATTTTGCTTATTGCTGCAGCTGTTTCAAGAATCATTTTTTCATTTTCAACAACACAGGGTCCGGCAATTAGAACAAACGGTTTGTTATCACCGATTACTATTTGATTTATTTTTACTGACATAAAATTTTATTGTTTATTAAATTTAATTAAACTTTTTCAATATCTTCTTTTGAGAGCAACTTATGACTTTCAAACACAGTTAAGATAGTTATAGACTTCTTTTTTATCGCGTAAACTGTTCTATAATTCTTGTATATAATTTCCCTAATCCGATCAATGGATAATTCTGGAACGATTCTTCCCTTCTTTGGAAACCTACCAAGATCTTTTGTTAATGAAATCAATTTGTCAATTAACTGAATTGCTGCTTCCGGATTATCAGCAGAAATAAAATCTTCGATTTGTTGAAGATTTATCATTGCCTCTTTTGTCCAGTTTACTTTCATAAAGATTTACTGGCTCTGTACTTTTTTAATTCACTCTTTAATTGCGCAGTTGAAAAAATATCACTGTTTTCAGAATCAGCTAATCCTCTGGAAATTGATTCGATAAACATTTTAGTTTCATTCAAAGAATCATATTCTGTTGGAGAAACTAAAACACCAGCAGGCTTACCATTTTGTGTTATTACAAGAGAGTGTTTTCTAACCTGTATATCTTTTAAGTATTTTGCTAATCCAGATTTGAACTGCCCAACCGGAATTATATCATTAGTAACAGAAATATTTTTCATTATTACGTCCTTTATTAATGTCTAAATTACAGCTCTAATTTAGTTCTATATTAAGACAATATCAATCTAGCATTCTAACTAATTACTACTATTAAATAAACTAATAATTAATATTTATTTTTTCAGTTTTTATTTTGCTTTTGCTTTCCAACAAAAATAACAATTTAATCAGACCGTTAAAATGAGTAAAATTATATAAAGCATCTGACAACCTTTTCATAATTACTAACCACACAATCTTTTCACCGTTCAAACATTTTATCTTGGATATTTAGATTCATTGTACTATACTCACATCAACTTTTTACCGATTAATAAACTAAATATTTATATGACAAGAATAATTTTAATACTTTTTCTGATGGTAGCATCAGTACATATTTTGTCCCAGCCTCTTCCATCAATGAGTTCATCCGAAATTAAATTAGCATTAAATAAATTGGATGTTCTTGGCAGTGTGCTTTACTTCGCCGCGCATCCTGACGATGAAAACACATCATTAATTTCTTATTTGGCTAAAGGTAAGTTAATGAGAACCGGTTACCTTGCAATGACTCGAGGTGATGGCGGACAAAATTTAATCGGGACGGAACAATCTGACCAGCTTGGAGTTTTAAGGACACAGGAATTATTAGAAGCAAGAAGACGCGATGGAGGTGAACAGTTTTTTACTCGTGCAATTGATTTTGGCTACTCAAAATCATCCGAAGAAACTTTTGAGTTTTGGGATAAAGAAAAAGTATTAAGCGATGTTGTTTGGGTTATTAGAAATTTTCGTCCGGATATTATAATTACGAGATTTCCTACAACCGGGCAAGGTGGACACGGACATCATACTGCTTCTGCAATTTTAGCAGTAGAAGCATTTAATTTGGCAAATGATCCAAAAGCGTTTACCGATCAATTAAAATATGTAAACACCTGGCAGCCAAAAAGAGTTTTCTGGAATGCATGGCTTCCTGCACTACAAAATTCCAATATTGATTTGTCAGAAATTCCGTCTTTAAATCTTGGAGAATATAATTCGCTACTTGGAATGTCCTACACGGAAATTTCAGCGTTAAGCAGATCGATGCATAAAAGTCAGGGTTTTGGGGCATCAGGAATTAGAAATAATATTTTAAATTATTTTTCACTGCTCAAAGGTGATTCGGTTAGAAATGACATTTTTGAAGGAATTGATTTAAGCTGGGACCGAGTTGAAGGCGGAAATGAAATTCATTCTTCAATCCAAAAAACTATTACAGAGTTTGATGATGAAAATCCAGCGGCAAGTCTGGATAATTTATTTTTAATTCGTGAAAAAATATTAAGACTAAAAGATGAGTATTGGAAAGATGTAAAGCTCAAAGAAATAACTGAGTTAATTCGATCCTGCGCTGGAATTTGGATTGAAGCTATTTCTGACAATGAATTTGTTTCTGTTGGTGATACTTTAAATTTAAAAGCATCCATAATCAATAGAAGCGAAAAAGACTTAACTTTAAATAAAGTAAGTGTTGATCTTTTTGATAATAAGCAAGTTGATAACTTAATCCTTAATAATGGTGAACTAAATTCATACGATCTTAAATTTTTTATTCCTGAAAATACACCAATTTCACAACCATATTGGCTGCAAAATGGACACAATGTTGGGATGTATAATGTTAGTGATCAAAATTTAATTGGATGGCCTGAAGAAAAATCTAAACTAATTTGTGATTTTATTGTTAGTTATAAAAATCAATCGATTAATTTTTCAATTCCAATCTATAATAGAATAAATGACCCTGTTGATGGAGAAGTTTATAAACCTGTGGTCATAACCCCACCTGTAACTGTAACACTTGAAAAAGAAATTTATTTTTTAAGTAATAAAGATGAAAAAGAAATTAAAGTTACTGTTCAATCATTTAAAAATTCAGTAAATGGTAAGATCAATTTAAATTGTAGCGGTGGATGGAAAGTTTTTCCAAATCAAATTGATTTTCAGATTGATAAAAAGAATCAGAAAATAAATTTTTATGTAAAAGTTTCCCCTTCAAGTAACGGTTCTAATTCAGAATTAACAGCTAATGTTATAATTGATAATAAGACTTATACTAAGAGTCCAACACGAATTGATTATAAACATATTCTTCCTCAAACAATTTTCTATGATTCAAAAGCTAAACTTGAGCTGTTTAATTTTGAGAAAGATGTAATTAACAAGATAGGATACATTGTCGGCTCTGGTGATAAGATTCCTGATTTCTTATCCGATCTCGGATTTGATGTTACTTTACTCGATGATAAACATTTTGGTTCTAATAATCTTAATCAATATGATGTAATTATAACTGGAATACGAGCATACAATACAGTTGATAATCTTGCGTTATTTCATAGTGAGCTAGTTAAATATGTTGAACAAGGCGGGACACTGATTTCTCAGTACAACACTACTGGTGATCTGGTAGTTGAACCCGGAGTATATCCATTAAAGATTTCTCGTGATCGTGTTACTGATGAAAAATCTAAAGTTGATATTCTTATAGGTGAGCATCAGATTTTTAATAAGCCGTTTAAAATCACAACTGATAATTTTAATGGCTGGATTCAGGAACGTGGATTATATTTCCCAAATGAATGGGATAAAAATTATACAGCTCTTTTATCGATGAACGATAAAGGAGAAACACCTAAGACAGGATCTTTACTTATTACTAAATACGGCAAAGGCACTTTTGTGTATACGGGATTATCATTCTTTAGAGAAATTCCTGCCGGAGTTGAAGGAGCAATTAAATTATTTGTAAACATACTTTATTCTGGTAAATAGTTGAAAGATAATTTAGAAAATAATATTGAAGACAAACCTCCTTTTCTTAAATCTTGGAATAAAATTTATTTGCTCGTGTTTGGCGAGCTTATATTATTAATTTTCCTTTTCTATCTATTCACAAAGGTTTTTAGTTGAGTACGATTGATTGGATAGTAATGTGCGGGTTTACTGGTTTTATTGTTTTCTACGGTGCCTGGAAAACCCGAAAAACAAAAAATGTAGATGACTATTTACGAACTGGTAAAAGCAGTTCGTGGTGGGTTATTGCATTATCAATTATGGCTACGCAAGCAAGTGCAATAACTTTTCTTTCAACTCCCGGGCAAGCTTATGTGGATGGAATGCGATTTGTTCAATTCTATTTGGGCCTACCGATCGCAATGATTATTCTTTCTATTACAGCAGTTCCTATTTACAGTAAACTAAATGTTTACACTGCATACGAGTACCTCGAGAAAAGATTTGATCTAAAAAACAGAGTTCTTGGAAGTGTTTTATTTCTTAGTCAGCGCGGACTAGCGGCAGGGTTTACAATTTACGCACCTGCACTAATACTTTCAGTTATTTTTGGCTGGGAACTTAATACCACAATTATAATTATTGGTGCAATGGTCATCGTTTACACCTCAATTGGTGGAACAAATGCTGTAAACAAAACACACATTCTGCAATTATCTATCATAACAATTGGAATGTTTGCTGCATTTTTTATGATTTATTTTCTTTTGCCAAAAGATATTTCAGTTATTGATGCAGCTTATATCGCAGGCAAAATGGGGAAATTAAATGCCATAGATTTTTCTTTTAATCTTAATGACAGATACACATTCTGGTCAGGAATAATCGGTGGTACTTTTTTAATGTTAAGTTATTTTGGAACGGATCAATCTCAGGTTGCAAGATATCTTTCTGCAAAAAATATTACACAAAGCAGAATGGGTTTGCTTGTAAACGGTCTTGTAAAAATTCCAATGCAGTTTATAATTCTTTTTATTGGGGCGATGGTGTTTGTGTTTTTTCAATTTGTTACTCCCCCGCTCTTTTTTAACCCTGTTGAAACTGAAAAAGTTAAATCAGGATCATATGCTAATGAGTACGTGCAGCTTGAAAATGAATTTGAGTTACTTCAGAATCAAAAAAGAGAAAAGCTTAGGGAATTTTTAAAATCAAATTCAAGCACTACTAATAATTTACTTCAAGAAGCTGGTACTGTCATTTCTATCGAATCCTCGAGTGAGAAATCCTTGCAATACAGAGAGAACCAGCTTTCTCCCTCCGGTCGAAATGACGACCACAATTACACGGCAACAACATCTTCTGCACAATCGAATTTGGGTTTAAGAAAAATTTCAATTGATGTTATTAATAAAGAGTTAGATGGCATTTCATTAAAAGAAAAAGAAATTAGGAACAATGCTAAGGAACTAATCAAAAAGAACAACCCAAGCGCTGATACAAATGACACAAATTATATTTTCATTACCTACATCGTTAACTACTTACCAGTTGGTTTAATTGGGTTGCTTCTAGCTGCAATCATAGCAGCTTCAATGTCATCAACATCTGCGGAATTAAATTCATTGGCTTCAACCTCTATGATTGACATCTATAAAAGGATGATAAATAAAAATGCAAATGATAAACATTATCTTAATTTTTCTAAGTATGCAACGGTTTGCTGGGGAATTTATGCGATCATATTCGCTCTGCTGGCAAGTGAGTTAGGATCATTGATCGAAGCTGTAAACATTCTCGGCTCACTTGTTTATGGAACAATACTTGGAATTTTTCTTGTGGCCTTTTACACAAAAAAAGTTTCGGGTGATTCCGTTTTTATAAGTGCGATATTCGCGGAAGTTTTTGTACTCTATTGTTTCCTTTTTACTTCTATTCCTTTTTTGTGGTATAACGTGATAGGTTGTCTGCTAGTTGTTGCATTAAGTTTGATTTTGAATCTGCTCCTTCCCAAGAGAGAATCTATTAATATTAATTAAGATGCTTACTTGTTAAGGGTCTAATCATTATTTTTGATTTAAAATATTTATGATTAATGGCTAACGAAAGAAAAATCCAAATAATTAAAGCAGCGGCAAAAAGATTTGCAAGACATGGTTTAAATAAAACCACTCTTGATGAAGTTGCACGCGATATAAGAATCGGGAAAGCAACTATTTATCATTACTTCACTTCAAAAGATGATTTATATTTTGCGACGCTTAAATGGGAATGTGAAAATTTTATTCTACAGGTAAAAGAGATACTTGAAAAGGATTCTGATTCATTAAAGCAAAAACTAAAAGATTATTTTGGACAAAAAGAAATCGTATCAGAAAACAATAAATTAATACACGAGGCGATACTAACATATTTTAATGATAAATCTTTTGAGAAGGAAAAAGAAATTATTAATTGGCTGTTAATACAGGAAGCAGAATTGATTAAAAAGTTTTTAACAAAGCATTATTCACAAAGAATAAAAAAGACCAGTTCGAATTTTCCAAACTTTATAGTAATTAATAGCTGGGGAATGTTTTTTGCAAATAAACTTAATGCCCTTATGGAACCTTCTAAATCTGAGGAAACAAAAATACTTTACATAGAATCATTAGAAACTATTTTAGGCTAAGATTCCGTATCAGCTTTATCATCTTCATTCTCATTCTCATCATCACCAAAAATAAATTTTTCATATTTATGCTTAATTAATTGAGCTTCAACAATAAAGAAAACATCTTCAGCAATGTTTGTTGAATGATCTGCTAATCTTTCTAATTCCCGTGAGATAACCAATAATGCAACTGCGCCCTCAATATTATCAGGATTTTGCTTCATTATTGATTTTAGAATTAAATGGTTTTCAGCATTCAATTTGTCAACCACATCATCCGTTAAAATAACCTCTTTAGCAAGCTCAGGATTACCGCCAATAAATGCATCAATAGAATTCTTTAACATGCGCTTTGTAAGATTAAACATCTCTTCAAGCTTTGTATTGTGATAAAACTCAGGTTTTGTCTTAATCAAAATAATATTTTCAGCTATGTTAACGGCAATGTCACCAATGCGTTCAAGATTACTATTAATAGTTAATGAGGACATAATGTAGCGAAGATCCATTGCAACCGGTTGTGCTAATGCAAATATTTTCTGACAAATCTTATCAATTTTTACATCATATTTATTTACTTTTTTGTCACGATCAATTACAGATTGCGCTAACTCCAAGTTATCTTCTTCAACCGATTTAATTGCAAACTGAACCTGCTCATCAACAAGGCTGCACATTTTAATAACACGGGTTTTTAATTTTTCGAGATGTTCATCTAAAAGTCGTTCCATTTTTTCTCCTTTGTTCTCTCCATAAAATAGCTATAGATTCCGAAACAAGTTCGGAATGACACAAAATTAAAAACTATCAACCAAATCTTCCGGAAATATAATCCTCAGTTTGCTTAATAGAGGGGTTAGTAAAAATTTTGGTTGTGCGATCAAATTCTATTAATTCACCGATATAGAAAAATGCCGTCATATCACTTACGCGGGCGGCTTGCTGCATATTGTGCGTTACTATTACAATTGTATATTTTTGTTTCAAATCGTGGATCAGTTCTTCAATCTTTGCGGTTGAAATCGGATCAAGTGCGCTCGCAGGTTCATCCATTAAAATAATTTCAGGCTCAACTGCCAAAGCACGTGCAATACATAATCTTTGCTGCTGACCGCCTGATAAACTTAATGCATTTTCGTTCAATCGGTCTTTTACTTCATCCCAAATTGCTGACTGTTGACAAGTTTTCTCAACAATTTCATCAAGAGTCTTTTTATCCTTTATTCCATTTATCTTAGGTCCGTAAACAATATTTTCATAAATGGTTTTTGGAAAAAGATTTGATTTCTGAAATACCATACCGATATTTTTTCTGAGATTAACAACATCAATATTTTTATCATAAATATTTACACCGTCAACAGAAACTTCCCCATCCACCTTTACATTATCAATTAAATCATTCATACGATTTAATACTCTGAGGAATGTAGATTTACCGCATCCAGAAGGACCTATAAATGCAGTAACTCTTTTATCAGGGATATTAAGAGTTATATTTTTTAATGCTTGTTTCTCTCCATAGAAGAGATTAAGGTCCTTTATTACAATTTTAATTTCTTTCATTTTCTGTTTCTATTCTAATATTAAAGTCTGCCTAAAGATTTTCTAAATCTATATCTAAATATTATTGCTGTTATATTTAATAAAAATGTAAGTCCGATTAAAACTAAGGTGGATCCGTACTGGATAGGTAAAGTCTTTGTCGGATTTGATGATTGTGTTGCCAAAATAAAAATGTGATATGCCAAATACATAAATTGTTTTGCTGGATTGATCATTGGGATACAATAATCTCCAATACATAAATCTGTTACGGGAAGATTTGGAAGAAAGAATGCTGCACCTAGAAATAGAATCGGCGCTGTCTCTCCTGCTCCCCTGCTGATTGCTAATATTGTTCCCGTTAATATACCAGGACGAGCTTGAGGCAGCACAACACTTTTAATTGTCTGCCATTTAGTTGCCCCTAATCCATAAGAAGCATCACGATGGGACTTAGGCACAGAATTTAATGCCTCAAGAGTTGAAACAATGACAATCGGAAGCACAAGCACAGCAAGTGTTGCAGATGCCCAGATCAAAGCCGGCTGACCGAAGAGCAAACCGGTCTCAAGAACTTCATCCATGCCTCTTCCAATAAATAGGATAAAGAAACCCAATCCAAATAAACCAAATACTATTGATGGAACTCCGGCAAGATTATTTATTGATGTTCTGATAATCCTGGTAAAAAACGAATCCTTTGCATATTCATTAAGATAAATTGCCGAGCATACTCCGAGCGGGACAGCCATTAAAATCATAATTAGTGTTACAGCAATAGTTCCAAAGATAGCAGGGAAAATACCGCCCTCTGTCATATTGTTTTTAGGATCATCAAAAATAAATTCAAAAGAAATAGTTCCAATTCCCTGTTCTACAATTTTTCCTAGAAGAAGCATCAATACTAAAACAAGTGAAAAGAACATTATTCTAACAAACCAAATTGCTAAGCTTCCAACAAAGTCTTTTTTCTTTTTACGAAGTTCTAACATTTTTTGTCCATCAAAATGTATTCTTCTTTCTCATCTTGTTGATAATCATTTCAGCAATAAGATTTAAAATAAAAGTTATAGTAAATAGAACTATACCAATAAAAAACAGTGAGTAATAATGATCTGATCCTTGAGAGACTTCTCCCATTTCAGCAGCAATTGTTGCGGTCATAGTTCTAACGCTAAGAAAAATATTTGCAGTGATATTAGCAGCATTACCAGCGGCCATAAGTACAATCATTGTTTCACCAATAGCGCGACCAAATCCTAAGATTACACTTGCAGATACCCCGCTAAAAGCTGCGGGAAGAATTACTCTGCTTATTGTCTGCCATTTTGTTGCACCCAATCCATAAGAAGCCATTCTTAAATCGTTTGGGATTGAATGGAGAGCATCTTCGGTTAATGAGGCAATTACTGGTATGATAACAAATGATAATCCAATTGCAGCAACAAAAGCATTTAATCTGTTAGCAGGATTAAGTAAATCATTAAAAAATGATGCACCTATTACCAACATAATAAATCCAAGAACCACAGTAGGTATACCAGCAAATAACTCTATTAATGGTTTAAGAAATTCTTTCCATTTAGGATTTGCCACTTCAGAAAGATAAATACCTGCAGCAACACCAAATATTGTGGAAATTATTGTGGCAGGAATTGCAGTTAACAACGTTCCAAGGATTAAAGGGATGAGTGAATATCTTGGTTCAGTTGAAGTGGGATACCATTCAAATACCGTCTGAGTTGATCCATCAGTGCCGGCTCTAGTAGTATAAAGAAAATCTAAAAGACCAATGTGCTCTAATGACTTGAATCCTTCCTTAAATAAAAAGATAAAAATGAGAATTATAAATATCAGGGCAGCAACACCGTTTAAGGTAAAGAATATTTTTATCAATGATTCTTTAGTACGGGTAAATTTTTTAATTTTTTTGCCGTACTTAGAATCTTCTGATTTAGAATAAAATTCTTTTTCGTCTGTATTCTGATCAGTTATTTTCATCTATTTTAAAATAATAAGAATTATTATTAATCGCCTATAAGAAAGAATAAAAGAATGTTATTCTTGGTGTAATCGATGGGTCGATAGATCTTCCACCGATTGATTCATAAGTTTCTATTATTACATTCGGGCTAATAGTTACCTTATCTACAGGTTTATAGTTCAAGCTAAAAATAAACCAGTTTCTTGAATCTCCTTTGAAATTTGAATCAGTATTTGGATCATAATTATCGAATCTACCAACAACGGCTAATTCTTGTGAAAAATTGTAATTGCCAAAAACTGAGAATCCCATTCCACTTCTATTTTTCAACTCACCTGCGCTAAAAAGACCATTTTGGCGTTGGGTAAGAAAACCTTCAACTCCAAAAGAGTAAGAATCTTTTTCAGAATATCCAAGAAACAATGCATATGTTAAATCGTTATTTGCAATTGTTTCAGGAGGATTGGAAGAACTGGTTGGATCATCAATATTAGGACGAGCTTTTAGATCCGCATAAAGAGTTGTAGTAAATTGTTTAATCGGTGTAAACTGAATGTGACCGTAAAATCTTTTGTACTTATCAGTTTCCGGTCTGTTTCCTGAACCATCACCTATCATCACCCAATATTTAAACATCCCTTGTTCATCAATCTTTCCTTTTAGTGATACTGCAAGATCACGAGACGAAACCGCGCCTCTTAGATCTAATATTGTTTTTTCTAAGAATCTATTTCCCCAATAACCTTCCGAAACTTCAAAAGCAGGAGTAGGCTGAAATCCGAAAATAAAATCACTTCCTTTAAATATATCCTTCCATTTTAAGTAAGCGTCTTTAACAAAGATTCCAACTTTACCATCACTTGTATTAGCAATCTGATCCGCTTCTAAACGAAAGCGTGTAGAAAATTTTTCTGAGATATTATAATCATAGGTGAAGTATATTCTTCTGAACTGAAAACCATTTAAATCTTTTTTACCGCCATTAACAACATTACTTAATGAACTTAAACCAGTGTCTCTTGCAACATTATAAAAATAATCTCCAAACATATAACCGGAAATTTTTCCGCCTGAATTATCCTGAGCAACCCCTGTTGATACAACGGAAATACATAGCAATACACCAAGTAGGTAATTTTTCATTTTTTTCTCTCTCTCTTTGTTCGACTTAAATTTTATTTAAGAAAGCTTCTCTCTCTCCAAAGAAGCTTTATCTATTTATTCTTAATCGTCATCCCAACAAACCTGGCTTCGGCAGCAAGGAGTACGGATCCAAAACAGAATCAATAGATTCCCGTTCCTGCCTACTGCAGGCAGGTTCACGGGAATCACACCAGCATCAAAACCTTTAATATGTCAACAAAATTATTCAAAGGAGATGCTGAAATGAATTCAGCATGACATATACTTATTTTTCTAAGGGCAGAGGAATGTATTCCATAGATTTCACAATATTTTGCCCTTCAGGTGAAACTATGTAATCCATAAAGTCTTTAAGTTTTCCTGCAGCTTCACCATTAGTGTAGCAGTAAAGGTAACGAGAAATTGAATAATCACCGCTCCAAATGGCTTCATAATTTACCTTATTGTTTTCAGCGGGTGTAATTGCCGGAGAATTTTCATCCTTCTTAATGTGTAATATTTTTACATCATTTCTTTCTGCAAAGTAACCAACGCCGCCGTAACCAATTCCTTTAACATCACGTGCAACTGCCTCACCAAGAGCTGCAGTTCCCTGCAAAACCTGGGTTGAAGGAGAATAATCAACTTGCTTACCATCAACTTTACCAAGTACATGCTCCTTAAAGAATTCATAAGTACCGCTACTGTTTTCTCTTCCGTAAAGAGTAAGTGGCATATTAGCTCCGCCAAGTTGTTTCCAATTTGTAATTTTGCCGGAAAAAATATCACTCAATTGTTTTATTGTTAAGTTATCAACTTTATTTTCAGGATGAACGATAACTGCAATCCCATCAAGTGCAACTTGGTACTGATAAGGACTCAATCCTTTAGATTTTGCATCATCCATTTCAGAAGATTTCATTTCACGCGATGCATTTGCAATTTCAGTAGTTTTATTAAGCAGACCTGCTATACCTGTTCCAGATCCACCACCTGTTACTTGAAGTGAAACATCAGGATGAAGTTTCATATATTCTTCAGCCCATTTTTGTGAAAGGTTTACCATTGTATCAGAACCTTTAACGGTAATAACAGTTTGTTCTATTTTTTCGCTGTCTCGCTTGCATCCGATAATTAACATTGGAATTATTGCTAGCAGCATAAATAAAAATGCTAAATGATTCTCTCTTCTCATCTTTGGATCCTTTATGTTATTCTTAGAAATAGTTTGTTTTAAGTGTTGAAATATAGAATAAACCTTACTTGTTAATACCTCTTGAATATTAAATTAATGTTAAATCCTTCATAAATGTTTGTTTTTGCTAATTTTTGCTTGATATATATCGAATATTATTTACGATTTTGTTAGATAATATTTAAGTTAGATGTAAGAATTATTTTAGAAAAAAATAATAAATAAGGATTACAGTGCCCGATTTCTTCAATACATGGCTGCCATTTATTTATCTGTACGGCGTTGGCGGAGTTTTCTTTTTTGCCGGAATGTATATTATTATCAAAAGCGGTTCATTAAATACAAAACGTAAACAGCATAGATTTTGGGTTAAGGTTTTATTTGGCGGTTATTTCTTTTTTATGATTTTGCATGCTTTTTTGATTATTGCAGCTTTGTACTTTTAGGAAAATAGAACACTTGTGATAAGCCATAATTTGATTTTAAATGTCATTCCTGTGAACCTGCCTGCGGTAGGCAGGAACGGGAATCCATAATTTTTTTAAGGAATAGATTCCAACCTCCGTGGGAATGACAATAACAGATTATTTCTAAATCACCGATATTAAACGGATCAATCAATTAGGAAGTAATTTAATTTGAAATCTTTATTAACATTATAATTTTTTAGGATTTATATGCCCACTTTTGCTCATACCTGGTTACCTTTTATATACCTTTATGGTGTTGGCGGTGCTTTCTTTTTAAGTGGAATGATTCTAATCAAAAAAGCTAAAGCCGTAAACTTTCAGAAAAAACGTCATCGTTACTGGTGGAATGTTACGATATTTGGATACTTTTATTTTATGGCAATACACGTTTTATTGATTTTAGCGGCTTTATATCTATAACAAAACTCAAACTATTTCTTTAACAAAAAAATAATTTTTATGGAAGTACATCACAGTTTAGGCACATCCACCGATTGGATTGTAATGGTAATTTACTTTATTGCAATTATGGCATTCGGTTCATACTTCGGTAAGTACAATCGCACAACCACAGATTTCTTTTTTGGCGGAAGACGTTTTGCCTGGTGGTTGATTGCAATGTCTATTGTTGCAACCGGAGTTGGAAGTCATAGTTTTATAAAATACTCAGCTAAAGGATTTACTGATGGTTTTGCATCTACAATGACTTATATGAACGATTGGTTCTTTGTCCCCTTCTTTATTTTTGGATGGCTTCCGATTATTGTTTACACACGAATCCGATCAATTCCCGAATACTTTGAAAAAAGATTTTCACCCGGTACAAGATTTCTAGCAACAATTTTAATTTTACTTTACATGATCGGTTATGTCGGCATTGGATTTTTAACTATGGGTAAAGCTATTTTGCCACTACTGCCGCAGGATTTTACAATACTCGGGATTCATTTTCAAACAACATTGATGGGGTTAGTAATTGTTATTGCATTAATTGTTGGCATTTACATTACCTATGGCGGACAAACTGCAGTTATCTTTACAGATCTTGCACAAGGATTTGTTTTAATATTTGCTGGCGGTTTGGTTTTCTTTCTTGGTCTTGATTACATAGGCGGATTTGGGATGTTCTGGGATTTACTTCCCACAACTTGGAAACTGCCACTTGCTAATTTTAACAATCCACCCGGTTTTAATTTTGTAGGAATTTTCTGGCAGGATGGCGTTGCAGGCTCTGTAGGATTTTTATTTATGAACATGGGTCTGGTGATGCGTTTTATGGCAACCAAGAGTGTTGATGAAGGACGTAAAGCTGCAGTATTTAATATTTTATTCATGCTTCCAATTTCTGCAATTGTAGTTGGTAACGCAGGTTGGATTGCAAAAGCTATTTCTGTAGCCCATCCTGATATTGTACCCGCAAACACAAACCCTGATGCGGTTTTTGTAGTTGTGGCAAATATAATTTCGCATCCGGGGGTATTTGGATTTATTATGGCTGCACTAACGGCTGCATTAATGTCCACGGTGGATACTCTACTTAATGCAACAGCGGCAGTTTATATAAATGATATACATCGCCCTGCAAAAAAATGGTTATCCAAAAAAATACAAACATGGAAAGAAGAAGACAAACAGGAATTAGGTGCTGCAAGAATTGCAACTGCTTTATTTACAATTATGGGTGTGCTTGCAGTAATTCCGTTTAGTGCTTTTCCTACAGTTTATGAAGCACACGGATTTTTTCACTCAACTCTTACTCCCCGCTGGTAGTAGCAATATTTCTTGGAGTATTTTGGCGTAAGTTTACTAACGCATCAGTAATTGCAACATTTGTAGTCGGCGTTGCATTGATGGTACTTGGTATGTACTATCCGCAACCTTTAATTCAGATATTTGATCACGGAACAGATTTTGATCCAAAACATCCTTACACATACATTGGTGCACTTTACAATTTATTTGTGTGTGTGTTTGTCGGTGTGATTACAACTGTAACTAGAGACTGGCAAAAGAAGATTGTGGAAAAGATAAAAACTAATCCAAATCATAAATCAATTATGACGGGAATTACATTTTTATCCGGCGCATTATTTATGATGGTAATTTTTAATATTGCCTCACTTCCGATACTGTTATTTCTTACTGCAATTATGCTTGTATTTGTAGTAATCGCATCAAACTATTTCTCAAAGTATTCTGAAGCAACACATACAGAAGGTTTAACTGTTTGGGGAATTGCAAAAGCAAAGGAAACTTTTAAAGGCAGTAAGGTTAATGAGCGTGATGGTGATAGAATAAAAGTTAATTGGAAGCTGCAAGATGATGCAGATGATATGATGCATTTTTCTAAAAATGATATGGCAAAGATGTCGGCGGAAGTTGGAGATCTTGTTTATTTATGTGATGCAAGAAAAATATTTGGCGGATTAAAATCCTGCCATAGCACATATGGTAAACCACACGATGAGGATGGTATTGTTTATATTACGCAGGAACATATTGATCAGGGGCAGTTTGTTAAAGGTAAACCAGTTACTGCTGAAATGGAAATGTGACGTCTTAATTTTAAATGTTCAATTGTTTTTAAGAAGGAAAGATTTCTCTGGCATTGCCATCGAAATGACGGGACGATTGGAATAGCCAAAATTGATATTAATTTATAACTAACCGATTAATTTTTTATATATACTTTTCTCTTGTCCATTGGACTCCTTTGGAGATAGAAAAGTATCAAAAGATCAAGACTACAAATAATTTGCTAAGAATTACTCTCACTTTGCTGCGTTGAATGAACTCGTCCCAAAAGGACTCAAACAGCATTCAACGTTTTCGCTTCGTTCGATTATTCTTTTTACGCAAATTATTTAATGTCGGGTTTTTGAAAGATTTATCCCCCTGGTCGAAATAACAGCTCCACGTTATTGTCATTTCGAAGAAACGAAGTGTACGTTTTCGGAATGACTGGACAATCGAAATGTCGGAACCACACTATTGCAAGGACAAATATGTTTTATACAGTTTAATTGTTGCTAATTATAAACTGTGCATAATTTTTTGGTTGATTTTTGAGTAATCATTTTTGATATTAGCAACAGAAAAAACAAATATTGCGTAAGACAAACAAGAGTGGGTAAGGTAAGTTTTGATTTTATTTTGTAATTGTTTTCTCCTGTAAGTCAGGTTTTATTGTAACTAAATTTTTTATGATTGTACCCTCCATTTTCCATTTCTACTACCGGAGGGGGGAACTTGTTGGCGGAGTTTAATTTCTGCTGTCGCGTAATTTAGCAAGACAGTTAATTATTAAAGGCAAGTATGTACCGGTTCTGTTTATACAATATTCTTTTTGTTCCAATATTATTGCACATTTACTTACGATAATTAGGTTTTGAGTTTGTGCGAATTTTTCATTTTTTTTCAGTTGGATGTGACTGTTAGTGGCGAAGCCATGCTAAGAGTTAATGTACAATTTACAATGAACAGTTTATAATGTTGAGCAAGAGAAAATTGAAAGATTGAAAAATTAAAGATTGAAAGATTAAAAAATGGAAAGATTAAAGATGTTTAAATATTTTAATATCGCTTTGTTTGCCGGATTGGTTTTTATTACAGCCTGCACCGAATCTACTGCACCTGATCCCCTATTTGATTATGTACGAAGTAGCTCAGGCAGTTTACTAGTAGATGCAAACATTAATAAAATCACTTTAGATAATCCAATTGGTTCTATTATGATTAACGGTTCATCGGACTCATCAAACGTAAGTTATGTTTTGAATAAAACCGTTAAAGTAAAAGAATCATCACTTGCACAGGCTGAGTTTGATAAAATCTTATTTGATTATTCTACAATTTCTGATACAATAAATTGTATCATCAACTCCCCCTTCCGTTCCATTTGATAATTATAAAAGTTCTTTAAATATCAACCTACCACCAGGGAAAGATATTTATGTAAAGAAAAATAATTTTGGAGTTCAAACATATCAATTAGAAAATAATCTACATATCGAAACTGCAAAAGGTGAATGTATAGTTGAAGGACACGGCGGATCTGTTGAAGCAATTACTCAATCCGGAAATATTAATGCAATGGTTTTGATACCTGATAGTGGTTATTGTAATTGTTATTCCGTTGATGGCAGCATAACTGTTCAGGTTCCGATTGGAAGTTCAGGTAATATCATTTTAAAAACTACTAATGGAACTGTTAGTTACTCTAATTTAAATATCCAGAATTTAACGCATACATCTAAAGAATTAACAGGCACATTGGGAACCGGCAGCGGAACTATTTATTTGGAATCTGTTAATGGTAATGTTTTGTTGAAAGGGTTTTAGGCAGGAAATTATAAGGTTGAATAATTGAAGGATTAAAAGATTTTTTTTTTTAGTTCGGAATGACGGGACGATTAGAAAAGCAAATGTTGGAATTGATTTTAATTTATAACAAACTAATTAAATATTGCACATACTTTTCTCTTGATAGAAAAGTATCCCCGATTTAAATCGGGACAGGCGCAAGATCAAGACTATAAATAACTAAATCTGTTCTTTTCTTGTAGCAAGAAAAGAACGAAAAGAAACTCGCACTTTAAAAATAAATGCTAAAATTCTGTTACACTTCACTAAAAGAAAATAACTCGCTCCCCGATATTTCGGGATCGCTCAGACAGATTTTCTTTTTTACGTTACGTTGCTCAGAATTTTTTTACGCATTTCTTTTTATGTGCAAAAAACAAAGGGAAAAAGATTTTTTTATTAATTGTTTATCAAATATAAAAATGCTTTAGGGTTAAGGTGGAAAAAGTAAAAATATTAGATCGTGTAAGAAATGAAATAAAAGTTAGGCATTATAGTTTGCGAACTGAAAAATCTTACACTAACTGGATTAAAAGATTTATAATCTTTCATAACAAAAAACATCCTATAGAAATGGGTGCGGATGAAATTCGTGAGTTTGTAAATCATCTGGCAGTAAAAGATAATGTTTCTGCATCAACACAAAACCAGGCTTTGCAAGCGATATTATTTTTATACAAAGATATTTTAAAAATTAAGGTTGGATGGATAAACGAAATTGAAAGAGTTGCACGTACAAAACATATACCCGTAGTGTTTTCAAAATCCGAAGCAAGACAAGTTTTAGAAAATATGGATGGTGTTGTAAGGCTTATCGCCTCCCTGCTGTATGGCGGCGGATTAAGATTGAATGAATGTTTAAGATTGCGAATTAAGGATATCGATTTTGATTATAAGCAAATTGTAATACGAGATGGTAAAGGTGAAAAAGATAGAAGAACAACGCTGCCAGAAAAATTAATACCAGCATTGCAGGCACAGGTTAAGTATGTAAAAAAAATTCATCTTGCAGATTTAAAAGAAAACAACGGCACAACTGTTTTGCCGTATGCGTTAAGAAAAAAATATATTAACGCCGGTAAAGAATTTGGCTGGCAATTCTTATTTCCTTCAGCTAATTTTGTAGTGGATGAAGAAAGTAAACAGCGATACCGGTATCACATACACAGTTCAACGGTTCAAAAAGCAATTAAGGAAGCGTTAAAAAAAGCTGAGATAACCAAGCCCGGAAGTCCGCATACTTTTAGACACAGTTTTGCAACGCACTTGTTAGAAGCGGGTTATGATATCAGAACGGTTCAGGAATTGCTTGGGCATAAAGATGTTAGGACCACAATGATATACACGCATGTTCTAAACAAAGGCGGAATGGGTGTACGAAGTCCGCTGGATTAGCGTGTAAAAAGATTGAATGATATACCGAATTTAATTCTGCATATCGCTCAATAAACTTTTTGTAAGATTTTATAAAATAGTTTGTTTTTAGAGAGATAAGTAAACAAATTAGATTAAATAAGGCAGATAAATTTTAGTAGTATCCAGAAGTGTAGTTCCGCATAACACACAAAAGATATGAAAGGGTGATTCTGTATAATTA
>JADJMD010000008.1:300000-541730 GCA_016709765.1 Ignavibacteriales bacterium | reverse complement strand
TTATTCCTGTTTATGTTAGGATTTTTTCTTTCAGTATTGATGCGAGTATCATTCGTTTTTTTACGCGTATCACGATCAAGTTGAGTATCTTTTTTAGTTCTGGTATCATCTCTTTTGATAACATCATTATTTCGTGTTGTGCGAGTTCGTTCAACATCTTTATGAATATTATCTTTTGTACGGGTATTAACATTGTCTCTATTTGTATTTAATCCATCACGAGTAACATTTCTTGTATTATCTCGTAATCCCGTTCTTTCATTTTTATTTCGTCACGACCAGAAACAATTTGTCTTTTCTCTATTTTTAAGTTGATCTCTAACAGTTGATGTTCCATTTCCATCACGTGTGGTTACTAAGTTTCTATCTCTTCCCCGCTATTTCTAATTCCGGAATTATTTCTGATTTTATAACCATCATTTGATCTGTATTTATATGTGGATGAATAATATCCGCCGTAGTATGGATATGGATCCCACCAGCCATAGTAATTATGTGAATACCAATAGGTTGGATAGTAGCAAAATGGTGATGGATAACTCCAGTAACTTGGATACCAAGGATCCCAGCACCATGGATCATAATACCAGCTGCTGCCAACTACTATAGAAACTGCAGGATGATATCCCCAGAAATATTTTCTGTATGAGGGATAGCCGTAGAATGAATAAGTTGTTTCAGTTCCATAGCTTTCTGAATATGAATCTTCATTATCATCATAAGCGTATTCTTCATCTTCATAAGAATCTGCTGTTGTATCATATTCATCTTGATAATCGTAATATGGTTTATTTTCTGTACGATTCCAGTTGCCGTAATCGTTATCTCGTGATGCAACTTGTGTATAACATCCTGTAAGATTTAAAAGCAAGACAGGCAGCAATGCAAGAAAAACTAATTTAACTTTTTTCATTTTAATACCTCTTTGATTCAACTACTAAAAAAATCGCAAATATCGAGCCTTAAAAAAAGGATTAAATACATACCTGATCAGATAAAAACGATGCGATTAAAACTAAAGTGTATAGTTGAGTAAACTATGTTGTACTAAATCCAAAACAGCTATATTGTGTAAAATTACTATGAATCTTAAAGAACAATACATTAATTGTCATTTCGACCGAAGGGAGAAATCTAAAAAGATTCCGAAACAAGTTCGGAATGACAGAAATAATTTTGTAGTCATTTCGACCAAAGGGAGAAATCTGTTCTTTACTAATTTTTAGATTTCTCAGTCGAAGACTCCTTCGAAATGACTTTTCCGAGCTATTCAATTAAATTGAGAGTCTTGGCGAAATAAAACCTATAAAATGCAATCCTAAATCTTCTGAGTAAAATCAATTACTAAAGCACGGTCTGCGGATCTTGGACTCCATTTTTGTTTTCTAACAAATCTCGTAAATCAAATCCAACTGTAACTCCGTTTGCAATGGACCAGCGCAAACCAAGATTTAAATATCCTTTTCCATCTCCAAATTGATTTGTTGAGTTATCGTTTAACGCAAAATTGTATTCCATTAAAAAAGAAAATGAACTGCCCAGAGTTTTTTCAGCACCAATCATAAGATTTACAAAATTATCACCGTCTTTATCTTCAAGAACTGAGTAATTAATTGTGCCATGCAGACTTAAATAACCAAGCAAACTAAAGTTCTTGCTGGCAGCGGCAAAAATTCCGGGAGCTTTTACAGCAAATCTTTTTTCATCTTTAAAATATTCGCCTTTGCCCTGCGTATCAAAACCAAGAGTTAAAGAGGGGATTAGTATTGATTCATCCATTACACGAAAACGAAAATTTACACCCGGCGGAAATGGATACCAATCCGGTTTGCCTGATCCGATAATAGTTACACCTCCGTACGAAAGTCCAATACTTACGTTATCAAAAATTCCAGCTTCAATTTTTGTAATTAAAGTTCCGTAAGGAAGCAGCTCAGTTGTTAATCCAACAGAACCGCGTTCCATAATTCCTGCAGTCGGCATATCAATTAGATGTCGATATTCAAACTTAGCGCTTTCACCGGCTGTGCCTTGCGCATAAGCCATTTGTAAAGATAAAATTGTGATTATAAATAATGTTCTAAACTTTTTCATATTTCCTCGTGTAGAATAAAAACTTAACTGCAAAATAGAAATAAATATTGTTTGATGCTTTGATTTTAATGATTAAAGATAGGATGTTATTGTCACGGTGCAACCGTGACTGCCAAAATAATTATTTAAGATTTATTTATGTCCAAGGACAATTATTGCCTTGAAATTCAATCCATCACTATAATCTGTACCTGCTGCACAAACAATGTTATCATTTGCACTAACATTATAGTAGGTTCCAAATTGTCTATACAGCTCAGAGTACTCATTGTAAGTTGAACCGTTCCAATGACCAACGAATCTATCACCACAAGCAAAAATGTTGTTTGATCCTGTTCCATCTATACCATAACTACCGTGTGTAAATCTTGCTACTTCTTTTTCCAGGAAAAATTCATTGCTGTTTTTTTGTATGTATATTCCTCCTGCATTCATCATAAAAACTCTGTAATCGTTATCTGTCCATACTCCACTTATTGGACCAATATAATATCCATTACTCTGTCCATTGCTTGATCCCTCATAAACTTTTTCTGCAACTCCATCTTTTACTGTTATTAATACTGTGTTTGCATAATCTCCAGAATATCCGCAAGTCCAGACAGTATTTCCGTCGGTAGTTCCCACAACATCGAGCAAATTATCAATAGTACCGCTTTCTATCTTTGTCCAGTTTGACCCATTACTGTGGGCTATGCCGCCACCATAACCAACTATATAAAAATCATTAAGTGTTCGGCCCCATATTTTATCTGCTGATACCGGCACACATTCTCTATTTATCTGAACACCATTTTTTAAATATGCTAACTGAGAACCACAGCTAATTACTATATTTTCAGCATCTAATACATAAATTGAACTTGCTGGATATGACCCCTCTCCGGTTGCTTGTGGACAGAACGAATAGAACATAATCCTTTTCAACTTCCATTCAAGACCATCCCAATGGACCGCATTATATGCGTTTTGGTCCGGAATTCCCAAGGAGTCATTCATATAAATTTCGCCAACAGCCCAAATATCATTTTCGCTTATAATTGCTACATCATTAAGCACACTGTTGCTGTGCTGCCCAAAGGTAAAAGTTTGCCAGGTAAAGTTGTGGTCCGTTGTATCCAATGTAGTGACTGCAACCTTGTTGCTTTTAGTATCAATATTATTTGTTACTAGTTGAAATTGATAGGTTTTATTCGGAAGCAAGGAATCTATGTAAAGTACAGTATCCTGAGAAGTAAGTGATATAGTTTTCTTAATGTTATTATCTTGTAATAAATTTAGATTCGTTGGTAATTGTAGGTTTTGAGTTGTTAATTTTAACCAGACCTCTATACAGCTTATCTCATCTTGTACCAAAGATAAGTTTGTATTTACCGGTGGAACTGGTGGTTCTGCAGTGTTGCAAGATGCAAATACAATAAATGACATTATTAAGTAATTAGCTAAAACAAACATTTGAATTTTATTTTTACGAACCATTTGTTAACCTCTTTTTTATTAGCTGTAATAATTTACTTAAGCTAATAGCGAAATAATAAACTTTGTTTTAGTTCCTACAAGTTCGCTTGACAAAAATGTTTATTATTTCTAAAAGAATAATACGGTTATATCTGGAAGGTGGAATCAGTAGAACTACTGAATTTTTATATCAGTAGTTCTACCTAAATCAATAATATTTTTAAATATTGCTATTTTCAGGTATCTAATACGACTGTTTTATATTATTAAATTCATTTCACTTGGTAATCTGATTGGAATGCCTAATACAGACGAAATATTCTGTTTGATTTTATAATTGTATGCCGGTATAAATTTTACATTCTTTATTATTCCGATGAAAAAATCATTACATCCCTGGAGGGAAGATTTTGCGACAATTACTGAATCGATTTCTCCATGATTGTCAAGAAAAACTAAAAGATCAATTTGACATTCAACATTTTTACAACAAGATTCAGAAAGATTGATTAAAGTATAAATTGAATCCAATCCACCAACTATTTCAACATGTTTATCTTGCGAAAAATTTAGATTTGTAATAACCAATAATAAAATTAAACTGTACTTAATCATTTTATTTACCTAGTATATATTTTAAAGATTTTGGCTCCAATGCATTAGCTTTTAATTTGTGATACTCTGGAGAATTTGGATATGCTTTCTTAAAATTTTTATTCGCAGTATTCCATTCGGCATTCCACTTAGAAGATTCTATTTTATCCATATTGTATAACATATAAAAAATGAATTTGTGTATTTTTCATTTTGGCTTGTTGTAAAATACATTCGACCTGCTTCAATATCTGTAAACGTACTAAATAAATGTAGGCTGTCACGGTCGCACCGTGACATTGTAACCTAATATTTAAGAATACAAATCAATTCCACCTAACTCAGTATTTACTTCCAAAATAGAATGATCATTTATAGAATAATTTCTTGCACTTGAATATTTATAATCTTCTGCCTTTAAGACAATGCCAGACTTAACGGGATTTTTATGGATATAATTCAATTTTGTCCAGAACATTTTTTGATGTCTGATCACTTCATCATCAAACCGTTTCATCCATAATTTTCTGTTTTGATCTTTAATGACCATTGCTTCTTTTTCAAATAACTGCAATAGTTCTACTTCATTCGTGTTTTCTAGATGATCAAATATCTTCCAGGCTGAAAACTTTTTAATATCACGCATTATTTCCGAAATGTTACCAAACTCATTTTTACTTCAATAATCCAATGAAAATGAGTTGGCATAATAACATATCCAAGAATAATAAACTTATATTTTTCTCTGTAGTGTTTAATATTAGAAATAAGAATATCACAAAACAGAGGGTTGTTAAAAATAGGAATGAATTTTACAACGGTAGTTGTAACAAAGAAAAAAGCTTCATCCGTTAAGTTATTTCGTCCTCTTCTTCCCATAATCAAAAATAATAAATATCTAATTTATTGACACGGTGCGACCGTGACAGCCTTTAAAAGTTCTCTCTACAACCTAAACAGTTAATGGTAGTATTTCAATCTCAATATATTCCGGTAGTAAGGAATGCTGGGATTTAATTTTAATTCCACCAAACCTGCTTTACCTTTTGATCTGATCGTAATAAATCCGGATTCTTTATTGTACTCAGTAATTTCAATCAAATCCATTCCTTCAACAATATCAAAATCTGCGGATGATTTTCTGAACCACGCTTTTTTACCCATTGCGTTAATTGGAATAACTTCAATTTTCATTTCGGATGAAGTTTGCGCAAATAGGTTTTCGGGTGTTCGCCTTACTTCACTTCCATAGATATTGTAGAGAAAAAATATCCGCCAAGAAGTAAAATAAAAACGGTTATGGATAAATAGATTAGTATAATTTTTTTCCTCATCGGTTTAAGCGTTTTTCTTTTGCAACAAATAATCTAAGGTTGTTTATTATTTCCTGACGATTTTATCCGGCACTCCATCAATGTGCAGAGATTTTAATCTCATATCGCACTGATCGTTTACATAATCAATAACAACAAATTTATTTTTAGTTGTAAGTGCAATTTCTGTTGAAAAAAATCAAGCTGCGTTAAACGATGAATTGTTCTTGTAATCTGAAAAATTTTTTTAATCCAAACTTTTGCACTTCAGATTCAGTTAGCTCATTATAAATATGTGTCTCATCATCCCACCAAACACATACAACTTTGCCAAAAGCCCAATAACATCTAAACCAAGCTCGTTTATCATCTAAAATTTTAGGATAAACTTTTCCCTGAATCAGATATTTATCGTTGCTGTGTTTTTGCCTGGCGTGTAAAACTTCTTTTAGTGATTCCGCTCCGGTAACAACGCCCATTCCACCGCCGGTTGTGTTGCAAGGTTTTATAATAAAAGGTCTGCCGAGCGTTTCAAGATCATCAATCGAAATAAAAATTTCTTTTGATTGATTGTGCGGTGTAATAATAATGGAATGCGGAACATTTAATCCCGCTGTAATAAATTCCAGGTGCATATTTGCTTTATCAATTGCGTGATCAATAAGCTTGTGGGGATTAAAAACATAAGTATTCCGTTTTGTAAGAATTCTATTCAGCTCAATAAAATTATCATCAACATCCGAGGCTCTATCCAATAAACATCCAAAACTTAGCTTACGATGTTTTACTTTTTCAGTTACGTCCGCAATGTTCTTATAATTGATAACATAAGTTGAAAGCCCGAATTGCTGAAGCGTTTTTTCGATAGCTGAAACAAATTCAACATCAAACTCCCAATCGTAGGCTATGGCTAAATCAAATATTTCCATAAATTTTTTTTATGCAAAGTTACTACTTAGATGCTTAAGTTTTCAAATTTTAGCAGGATACAAGCTTAAATAGCCTTGTTATTACAACACTGCAATAATATATTCACAACCGTGAAAAGAAATATTCTCTACATATTTATTCCTGTTTTATTATTATCTGCTTTCCTAATTAATTGTTCAGGTTCATCAACCACAATTGTAGAAAAAAGCGAAGATAAAAAACAGTTTTAACCCGTGAACAGCAGAAGAAAAAAGCCTTGAATTTTTTATTAATGGCGGGGTTTTTGAATCTCAGGGAAATTATGAAGCCGCAGCTGGGCAATATGAAAAAGCGTTGATGTACGATTCATCCGCCGGACTTTATTACACTCTTGCAAAAAATTATGTTTATTTAAATAAGCTTGCACCTGCATTAACTTATGCGCTTAACGCTGTTTCGATGGATTCAACAAAGATTGAATATTTAGATTTGCTTGCTGATATTTTTAATTATGGAAATCAGAAAGTATCTGCAATAAAAATTCTTGAACGTGCTATTGAGATTGATTCATCAAACATCGAAATGAATTATAAATTAGCACGATTGTACGAAGATGATAAACCATTGCAAGCTGTAAAATTATATAACAGAATTTTAATGCAGCTCGGTCGTGATTGGTCTGTGCTAACAAGGATAGCAGAGCTTCAGGAAAGATTGGGGAATAATGATGAAGCAATAAATGCTGTTAAAAAGCTTCAGGTAATTGATCCTGCAAATATCCCTTTAAAGAAAATGCTTGTTGAATTCTATTTAAAAGCTAAAAAATATGATGAAGGTATTCCGCTTATTGATGAAATCATTGAGATAATGCCGTACGATCTTGAAGCACGAGAAACAAAAGCAAAATTACTATTAGGTAAAGATGATTGGGCTGGTGCTTCTAAAGAATTTGATTACCTGCTGGATCAGCCGGATGTTAATTTAGATGCAAAAATTAATATTGGCGCAAACTATTTTAATAAAGCAATTACAGATTCAACTGTGCTGCCAATTGCAAAATCATTTTTTACCAAGCTTGATAAGGACACAACAGATTGGCAGATCAAAATGTATCTGGGTGCAATCGCATTAAGCCAGGGTGATGATTCTGTTGCGATTGAGAATTTTAAATTTGTCACAAAAAATGCAAACTGGAATGTTGCCGCATGGATAAGACTTGGTGGATTGTATTTTGATAATAAAAAATATGATGAAGCTGAAGTTGTAATGAGCGAAGCCATTTTAACATTTCAGGAAGATTTTTATGTTAACCTAATTTTAGGATTATCATTAGCGCAGCAATCTAAACACGAAGAAGCAGAAAAGTATTTAAAGAAAAGCTACAATCCTAAATCCAAAAGATATAACTGCTCTCTCAGCCTATGCGTTTACTCTAAATCAACTAAAAGAAGATGATAAAGCAATATTTTATCTTAATAGAGCATTGGAAATTGAACCCGACGATGCGCAATTGATCGGAACACTTGCAATGATTTATAACGGTATGGAAGTATTTGAAAAAGCGATAGTTTGTATGAGCGCGCACTTGAATTAAAACCAGATGATCCTTTACTAAGTAACAACTATGCCTACTCTTTTGCAACAAGAAATATTCAACTTGAACGCGCATTAAAAATGGTAAAGATTTCTGTGAAAGAGGATTCCCTAAACTCATCTTACCTTGATACTATTGGCTGGGTTTATTTTATGCTTGGCAATTACACCGAAGCAAAATTGAATTTAGAAAAAGCTATCAAATTTGGTGGTGAAAGTGCTGTGATGTTAGATCATCTTGCAGATATTGAATCTAAACTTGGGAATAAAGATCAGGCAATTAAGTTGTGGAAAAAATCTCTTGAGCTTGATCCTACAAAAATTGAAATACAAAATAAAATTGATAAAGGTGCGATTTGAAAAAATTAAGTTTAATAATTCTATTTTTATCTAATATACTAATTCTTATTAATGGTTGTGTGCCATCTCAGCCGACAGAAGAGTTTGAACTGCTTCCATCCGAAAGATTAACAAATAAACTTGAAGCAAACAGAAGAAAAATAAAAAACTTTGAGGGCACTGGAACTATCTTCGTAAATACGCCTTCGATGGATAATAGTGCAACATTTAGAATTGTTTTGCAAAAACCGGATTCAATTTATTTAACAATTATGGGTCCGTTTGGAATTGAACTTGCTCAAGCACTTGTTACCAAAGATAAGTTCACATTTTACGATGCACTGAAAAACACAGCTTACGTTGGCGCCGTAAATTCCGATGCGCTGCAAAGTATTTTTCGCATCAATCTTTCGTTTGAAGATTTGCTCGATGCGTTTGTTGGTTCTGTAAATCTAACTAGCAATCTTTACAGAGCTCCCGATAACTATTTTGTTGAAGATGATAGATATGTACTTACTTATCTCGATTCCGCACGCACAAATAAAACTATTTATAAAGTTGATGTAAGACAATTGGGAATTACTGAATATCAGCTTTTTGGGTTAGATGATGCTTTGATGCTGCAAGGAAAATATTCTGATTTTGAATTGTTGGAAAACGTTGCCGTGCCTTATAAGATCGCCATAGAAAATAAAAAAGATGAACAGAAGATCAGTATTGATTATAAAAAGATTAGTGTAAACAAGAATAGTATTTTTATAGATTTTAAAATTCCGGATGATGCCACAATCATAAAATGGTAAAATTAGTTTTTTACATCCTGTTCGTTTCATTTCTCACTTTTACTTTAGAATCATACGCTCAAACCAGCCAAATAGATACTCGCAAGGAAGAACTGAATAAATTAAAGGATGAAATTTCTCGTCTTGAAAATGAACTTGCACAAAAAAAAAAAAAGAAAAAAAACATTAGAAGATCTTGATAATATCAGCAAACAAAATTTTCTTGTAAATAAACTTCTTACCAATCTTCGCCGAGAAGAAGAACAAAAAGAAATTGAAATAAATAAAAGTATATCAAACATCGCCTCTATTGAAAATGAAATTGACATACTGCAAAAAAATTATGCAAAGTACGTTACAGCAACTTATAAAAATGGCACGCATACTGAACTGGAAACTATTCTTGATGCAAATTCATTTCAGCAGGCTGTTGTAAGATTGGAATATCTAAAAAGATTTTCAGTTAGTCGACAAAAAGATCTTGTTAAGCTTGAAGAAAATAAAAAAGAGCTTATAAAGGCAAAAGAAAAACTCATCATAGAGAAAAAAGAAAAGCAGGAATTATCAAAACAAAAGGAAGTTGAAGAAAAATCACTTTCTGCAAAATTAAAAGATCAAAAATCAATTCTTGCGGAAATAAAAAAAGACAAGAAGAAAATTGCTAAAAGTGTTAGCGATAAAAGAAAATCAGAGCAGAAAATAAGAGACTTGATTGTTAAAATGGTTGAAGAAGCTGAGGCAAAACGTAAAAGAGAAGAGGAAGAAGCGTTAAAATTAAAAAATAAAGAAACGGTAGTTTCCAAAGAAACAAAAACAAAAAAGGAAATTGAAACAAAAGATTATCCTTTTGATCTTTCAACATCAAAGTTCACATCATTTGATGAGTTAAAGGGAAAACTAAACTGGCCAATCTCTAAATCTAAAGTTGTTAGAAAATTTGGTGAATCACTTAACCCAAAATTAAAAACTCTAACTGTAAATTATGGAATTGATTTAAGAGCCAGCGGCGATATGAGTGTTAGATGTGTTGCTGAAGGTGTTGTTTCTGCTGTGGAATGGCTGCCGGGCTACGGTACAGTTTTAATTGTAAGTCATAAAGGAAATTACAGAACTGTTTATGGGCATCTTGCGGAAGTGTTTGTTAAGGAAGGTGATAAACTTAAAACAGGCGGAGTGATTGCCAAAGTGGGCGAGAGTGTTGAGGGAAATATTTTGCATTTTGAAGTTTGGAGCGGACGACAAAATGTAAATCCTGAAATCTGGCTTAAAAAATAATACAACAAATATTTTGAAACACATATTTCAAAAAATACAATCCAATCAGGTTTTATTTAAAAACTTTACATCGCTATCTATCCTTCAAATATCAAATTACATTTTCCCAATAATTACTCTGCCATATTTAGTCCGGGTTTTGGGACCGGAAAAATATGGATTGGTAAATTTTGCAACGGCATTTGCGACTTATTTTACAATCTTAACCGATTACGGTTTCAATCTTTCCGCAACTCAGGAAATATCAGTTAACAGAGAAAATACGAAAAGTGTTTCAGAAATATTTTCATCAGTGTTTACCATTAAAATGTTGCTTTTTGTTTTATCAAGTGTAATATTTTTTATTATTGTTTTAACTGTTCCAATCTTTAAGGAAAATTTAATCTTATTTATTGTCTCATTTTTCAGTGTGCTTGGTACAGCATTGTTCCCTCTCTGGTTTTATCAGGGTATTGAGCGGATGAAATATATTTTAATAATTTCTGTTTCGGTTAGATTTATTACAACGATTTTAATTTTTGTAATCATTAATTCCGAAAGTGATTTTATAAAATATGCCGGTTTAAATACATTAACGCAATTTGTAATTGGAATAGTCGGATTACAATTCGCTTTATCTAAATTTGGGATAAAATATACTTTCCCATCTAAAGAATTAATTAGGCAACAGCTTAAAAGCGGCTGGAATCTTTTCCTATCAACAGTTTCAATTAATTTATACACAACTTCAAATGTTTTTATACTCGGATTATTCGCTCCTGCAAATGTAGTGGGGTACTATGCTGCCGCAGATAAAATTAGAATGGCATTTCAAGGTATATTATCACCAATGTCCCAAAGTGTTTTTCCATATGTAAACAAAATGCTTAGCGAATCATATGATCGCTTTATAAGTTTTAATAAAAAATTGTTTAAAATAGCTTTAGCTGTCGGTGCAGTTATTTCGTTAACGTTATTCATTTTTGCTGAACCAATTGTTAATATTGTGCTGGGTAAAGAATATCAAAGCTCTATTTTGGTTTTAAGGATAATTGCATGGCTGCCTTTAGTCATATTTCTAAGTAATGTATTAGGAATTCAAACAATGTTGCCATTAAATAAACAAAAAAGTTTTTCGTTGATTTTATTTTTTGCGGCAATATTAAATTTGTCTTTAGCTTTTATTCTAGTACCAATCTATTTTGAGATTGGAACATCAGTTGCAGTACTTATTACAGAATCTTTTGTGACAATAGGATTTTTTCTTTTTCTAATGAAAAATAAAATAATCTCAATATGAAATACGATTACTTAATAGTCGGCGCTGGTTTTGCAGGTTCTGTTATGGCTGAAAGATTAGCATCGCAATTAAATAAAAAAGTTTTAATTGTTGAAAAGCGGAATCACATTGCAGGAAATGCTTACGATGAATATGATGAATATGGAATTTTAGTTCATCGTTATGGTCCGCATATATTTCACACAAACAGTAAAGAAGTATTTGAATATCTATCACTGTTTACCAAATGGATTCCGTACGAACATAGAGTTTTAGCTAAGATTGGAGATGAGTTATATCCAATTCCGATAAATAGAATTACAATAAACAACCTCTACAAATTAAATCTTAAAACAGATGAAGAAGTAAAAGAGTATTTTGAAAGTGTAAAAGAAAAAAGATTTCCAATCTTAAACTCAGAAGATATAATTATTAATCAAGTAGGAAATGATCTGTTTGAAAAGTTTTTTAAGCATTACACAAAAAAACAATGGGATCTTGAACCGAAAGAACTTTCACCAAGTGTATGCGGAAGAATTCCTGTTAGAACAAATGATGATTGCAGATATTTTACGGATCGATATCAGTTTATGCCAAAAGACGGTTACACAAAAATATTTGAAAAGATGTTGAATCATAAAAACATTGAAGTAATTTTAAATAAAGATTATAAAACAATTTTAGATACAGTTAAGTTTGATAAAATGATTTACACCGGACCAATTGATTATTTTTTTGATTACAGATTTGGAAAACTACCTTACAGATCAATAAAGTTTGAGTTTAAGAATTTGATGCAAAAGCAGTATCAGGAAACGGCTCAAATAAATTACGTTGATGATTTAGTTAATTTTACACGCGTCATCGAACATAAATTACTTAGTCGGCAAAACTCAGATACTACAACGGTTTCATTTGAGTATCCTCAGCAGGATGGTGAACCATTTTATCCGGTTCCGACTGAAGAAAACAGACAAAAATATTTGCAGTATAAATTAGAAGGTGATAGACTAAAATATGTTATCTTCTGCGGCAGATTAGCGGAATACCAATATTATAATATGGATCAGGTTATTGCAAATACTCTAAAAACATTTAGTCAAATTTCAAGAAAATGAATTACAAAATTGCAGCCGTAGTGGTTACCTATAATCGTTTGGAATTATTAAAAGAGTGTGTTCAAAGTTTAAGAGATCAGACTCACAAGCTTGATGAAATTTTTATAATTAATAATTCAAGTACAGATGGAACTCTCGAATGGCTCAATGCACAAGATGATTTAACACTAATAACTCAAGAAAATTTGGGTAGTGCAGGTGGACAATATACTGGAATTAAAACTGCTTATGAAAAAGGTTATGATTGGATTTTGAGCGTTGATACAGATATCATACTTAATAACGATGCACTTATAAAAATGATCAATTCTGAATATTTTTCATTAGCTCAAACCGGATTCTTAAGCAGTACAATATTTTTTGTTGATGGCAATCTTGCTTATCCGAATATTCCTGAACTTGAAAAGCCCTATGATTTATTGAATTCATTTGCGTTGCAAAAGCCGATTCCTATATTGTCTGCTTCTTTTGGTTCTCTTCTGGTTAGAAGAGAAGTTATAATGGAAGTCGGTTATCCAAGTGAGGATTTCTTTATCTGGGGTGATGATGCTGAGTTTACTTTGAGAATTATTAAATATGGATATAAAGGATTTCTAGTATTAGACAGTAAGGCTGTTCACGAGTGTGGTGAAAATAATCCTAAGCCTTATCTGAAACTAAAAACTGATGAGATTAAATTTCGCTTTGGTATAAGAAATATGGTCTATGCAGCATTACTGAGAAATAAAATTATTTACAATTCAAAGTTAAGGGGTTATTTAAGTGGACTGGCATTTGTTTTGAGATTATATAAAGATCATATCAAATATCACAAATCTTTTTCAGCAGGTTATCTAATGATATGTATTTGGCTTTATTTCAAAGGAGTTCTTTTTAA
Organism: Ignavibacteriales bacterium; assembly: GCA_016709765.1. Lineage (NCBI taxonomy): Bacteria > Pseudomonadati > Ignavibacteriota > Ignavibacteria > Ignavibacteriales > Ignavibacteriales bacterium. Next base: position 528,120 of record JADJMD010000008.1, on the reverse strand, counting down.
ACCACACATCGTTAAACCTGATAAAGTTTAGTTTGTAAATGCATCTTGATAAAAAACATTATTTATTTTTAGCGTTGAATCGGTTTAAAATAAAACTGATACATTTAAAAGCTTATCTCTTTTCAGCTTCATTTCTGATTTTTATAAAACCATTTTTGATTAAACCCAGTTTAGTAATTGCAAAAAATATTATGGTTATTCAGATTGATAAGCTTGGGGATTTAGTGCTCTCATTAACATTTTTGAATAATCTTGGAATAATTGAGAAAGAGTGCACAAAATATCTTTTGGTTGACGAAAAATACGATGAGGAACTTTTTACAAACCAGTTTAACTACAAATTACTACCACTTAATAAAAATAAATATAGGTTTAATTTATTTTACAGAATAAGATTTCTAAACAAACTTCGAAAGTTAACTCTGAACGCTTCTTTTAATATTAGTCCGGGAAGAGGTGTTATTAACGACGAGTTAACTATAAACTCCAATTCGCGGTTAAAGAGTTGTCTGAGTTCAAAGTCATTCTATCTGCCTAAATATCTTTTAAAAAAGTATAATTCGTATTACAATGTAATTCTTAAATCAGATTCTAAAAATGAATTTATCCGACAGGAAGAATTATTCTACATCACTTATAAACAGAACTTCATAGTTAATGCTAGTGCTCATAATATATTACGCAGCCTTAAACCTAACCTTACCTTACAAAAGAAATATATCATTATTGCGCCCTCTGCATCTGATGCTGATAGAAATTGGTCGCAGAATAACTTTAGAACTTTATGTGGGAAACTATCTGAGAAATATTCTGTTTATCTACTTGGCACACAATCTCAGGTTGAATACTTAAATGTCATTTCAGAGGGATTAATTAATGTCCAAAATCTCGCCGGCAAATTGCAGTTAGCTGAATGTATTCATTTAATTCAGAATGCGGTTTTATTCGTTGGATTAGATTCAGGGTTTACTCACATCGCTCAAACATTTAAAAAACCATTTGTAGCTATTATCGGTGGCGGAAAGTTCGGAAGATTTTTCCCTTATCCTGAAACAAAGATTGATAAATATAAATTTTATGAACTGCCTTGTTTTAACTGTGATTGGCAATGCATTTATAACAAAGCATATTGTATAAGCCTCGTTTCAGTTGAAGATGTTTATAATAGTTGCATTAGTATGATTGATATAGATTGATATGAATATTTTGTTTATCTCTCCCGATTTTAACTATTCTTGCGGTGTTAGCCGGTATATGAATCAATGTTTGCAACATTTTTCTGAACAGGATTATTTTAATGTTCATTTTATTACTAACAGGGGAGATTCTTTAGATAGAATATCAGACAACAAAGATATCAAACTACATCTATTAAATTTCGAAAAGGATCATAAAAACCCATTCAAACTAATTAAAGATTTTTTTCAATTATTATCATATTGCAAGAAATATAAAATCCAAATAATTCATACTCATCATCGTTACCCGGAGTTAATTTCTGTTTTGGTTTCAAAAATTACCGGAGCCAAAACTATAACAACTGTTCACAGTTTTGTTTCCGGATTGAAAAAATTGAGTTTCCGATCAGACAAAATTATCTGTGTAAGCAACGCAGTTAAGAAAAACCTAATTGAGGATTATCCACACTGTAAGAATAGGATAACTGTTTTATATAATTGCGTAGATGATTCTTTTTTTGAAAATATATCGAACCTGCAGATAATTAGAAATAAATTTGGATTTAGCCCGGATGATAAAATTATTTTGTTCGTAGGAAGAATTTGCAGAATAAAAGGAGTTGACATACTAATCAAAGCGTTCGCAAAGATTATTCGGCTGAATGAAAATATTAAATTAATTTTACTCGGGCAAGTTGAGGATATCATTATTTCGGAAGCTATAAAAGGTTCTGAAAAGTACATTTTTGTAATTCAACCCGTTAAGGATGTTCGAGAATATTACCAGGCTTCTGATATTGTAGTATTACCTTCAAGGATTGATCCATTTCCTTATGTTATGTTAGAGGCTGGTGCAATGAAAAAACCTTTTATAGGCGGAGATACAGGAGGTATATCAGAATTTATTGAAGATGGTGTGAACGGAATACTAATCGAACGGGATAATTATGATCAACTTGCTGACAGAATAGTCTTTTTGTTAAATAATCCAGTACAAGCAGAAATATTAGCTGAGGCTCTCTACCATAAGGTAAGGAAAGAATGTGATTGTGAAAAGTTTTATGAACGATTAGGCAAAATCTATAACGATATGTTGGATTAACTTTTTGAATCTAATTTATGAAAGAACACTTAATCTTTAATATAAAAGTTAACGAAATTAGCTTTCCAAAATTACTTTGTGTAATTGAAAATGCGATTGAGTTAAAAAATAAAATTAAAATTGGATACACTAATCCTCACCTGGTAAGATTATCCCACAAAGAGAAAAATCTAGAAAAAGTATTAAATGATTTTGACATAAACCATATAGATGGGACAGGTTTGACGATTTCATTCAGGTTGTTTGATAGTAAGAAAGTCTCGAGATTTAACTGGACAGATCATGCTTTTACTTTTCTATCCGAATGCGAAAAAAAAGAGTGGAGTATTTTTTTTATTGGGAGTGATCAAGCGACTATTTCAAAGGCGGTTAACGAAGTAAAACAGTCTTTCCCTCATTTGAAAGTTGCCGGATTTCTTAACGGCTATGATGATTTAAATGATGATTTCGTTTCAGCAGTTAATCGATCAAAACCAGATATTCTTTGGGTAGGTCTTGGCTCTCCAAAACAGGAATTTTGGGTTGATAAAAATTTTGAAAAATTGCATTGTAACGTAATTCAGTGTGTAGGTGATATTTATGGTTATATTGCTGGAAAAAGATTTAGAGGTCCGGAATTTTTGAGAAGGTCCGGATTTGAATGGTTTTTCAGATTAATTCAGCACCCTGTAAAATATTTTAATAGATATGTAATCGGTATTCCTTATTTCCTTTTTCTTGTAGTTAGATACAAGCTTCATAAGCATTAAAAATAACAGAGCAATAATCAGGTATTTTTATTATCATTAGGGTACTAAATTATCAAAAATAAATTGATATGAAACAAATCACAGCGCTGAAATTTGGGACAAGTCAACAACTGTCCAAATTAAGCTTGGATAAAATATCCAGTACAATGTTTACTAAATTTTCGTTAGCATTTATTTTTTTTATGCTAATCTTCAGTTCATCTTTGTTCTCTCAGGATATTCTTGTTAATGTTACTAAGCAAGATCAATCCTCGCTATCAGTTTTGTTGCAAACAAATCAATCTGGTCTAATCAAAAATGCAAATGGAAAACGAGTAATTGACTATAGTGCCGGGTTAGATGAAAGTTCGCCGGGAAAACCGATTTTGCCTTCAAAAACTATTATTGTAGCTATTCCACCCAATGCTACTGTTATGGTAAATCTAAAAGAGAAAAAAGAAACTTCAATTTCTAATGTGACACTTAACTTTAATCCAGTAGTTTATCTGGATAAAGATTCATTAGTTGGATACAGAGAAAGCGGAATATCAGATTTATATTTAATCTCAGATGCTTTTCCATCGAAGCAGATTGAAATTCTTGATTATGTATGGATTAGAGATTTTTATTGTGCAATAATAAAAATCAACCCAGTTCAGTTTTATTGGAAAAGCAAATCTGTAACTATACTTGAATCTGCAGAAATCGAGATTAGTTTTAATAATATTAAACCATTTAATGTTATCAGTAGTCAGCTTGGAGATTTTGATAAAGGTCTGGCAGATATAATAATTAATTTTAATTCATCACTAAATTTCAGGAGTAAAGATAAACCTACCTCAATTCAGAATTCCACAGACTCGTGGATTGATTATTCTAAAATTCACTACAAATTGGGTGTTGTTAGGGATGGGATTTATCGAATAACTTACTACGACTTATTTAGCTATGGTATTTCGCCCTCATCTCTCAACCCAAAATCAATCAAAATATTCCGAAAAGGTGAGCAGCTTCCACTTTATATAAAAGGCGAAGACGATTTATCATTTGATGAAAACGATTATATTGAATTTTGGTGCGAGAAAAATTATGGTCCATCCGATTATAAAAATATTGTAAACACTGGTCAGGATTATATTAATTATATGGATAGATACTCTGATACATCGATGGTTTGGTTAACTTTTGGCGGCGAAGATGGATTACGGATCATTAATATTCCGAGCCCCCAGATTATAACTGCAGATACTTTAAAAAGTTATTATTCAACTCAACACTTTGAAAAAGATGTCAGACTATGGTACTATGATGCCGAGGATCCGAGAACTCAACTTCCTTTTTGGCAGGAACATAAAGTTTTTACCTGGCTAACAATTGGAAACACTGGAAGTCAATCTTTTATTTTTAATGCATCTGATTTTATACCAAATACTCCAGTTAAAATTACTACTCGACTTATTAGTAATGCAGGCGATGCAATAACCAACGCCCACAAGCATGGGTCAAGTCTAAATTCAACAATACCACAGGATACTATTACCTTTGATTACCGTCAGACGGTGAACTTTACTACATTCTTTAATTCATCTCAACTTATAACGGGCAACAACACATACAGGGTTTTTGGATTGCCATCTGACGGAACTTTTCATCGTTCGTTAATAGACTGGGTTGATATTAACTATTACCGTGAATTAAAATCACAGAATGATTCTCTGATATTTTATATACCTGATTCTGTTTCTTATGACCTGAGAAATATCAGAATAACGAATCTTCTTGCTTCGGATTCACTGATTATTCTTTATAAAATTTCTTCTAATCCGAAAAAAATTACTGAATTTAATTATTCTGGTGGAAATCTTGTTTTTTCAGATTCCGTTAAAGGTGGTGATAAATTCATAATAACAAAATCAGATTATATTCTCTCACCGACATTTAAATATTCTAAAACCTTTGTGAACTTGAGAGATGTTTCTCGAGGTGCTGATTACATAATTGTTTCAAATAAATTATTAATGAATTCAGCAGAACAATACAGGCAATTTATCTTTGATAATTATAACTTACGCACTCAATTGATTTATATTGATGATATTTATGATGAGTTTGCATTCGGACAAAATTGGGCAGAGAGCATAAAAGGATTTTTATACTATGCTAATCAGAACTGGACCGCTCCAGCACCATCTTATCTGAATTTGATAGGTGATGCAAACTATGATTATAAAGATATTTGGAGCCCTGCGCCGTCACCAAGAAAGAAAAACCTTGTTCCTTCTTACGGTTATCCAGTCAGCGATATCTGGTATACGACATGGGATTCCACAAATCTTGACATTCCGCAGATGTATGTTGGAAGATTTCCGGCAAATACCAATGTTGAAGTATTATCATACCTTAATAAGCATTCAATTTATTTAACACGAAGATCTGATGACTGGAACAAACGTTACACATTTTATAGCGGAGGTGATCCAACAAAACCATCCGAGCTTGCACAGATAAAAGCAGCCAACGATTCTTTGAATAATAATTTGATCAAACCCAATCCCGTAGCTGGGAAAAGTATTCATTTTTATAAAACAATTAATCCACCTACTAATTTTGGTCCTTACACTTTACAGGAATATAATAATGCAGTTGACAGCAGCGGTATTTTTATTTCCTATATAGGACATAGCGGAACAAGAACATGGGACAATGGAGTTACAGAAGTTGAATATATTCAAAATGCATTCCCTGATCGATATCCACTTATTTCAGATTTCGGTTGTTCAACCGGTAAATTTGCTGAGCCGGATGTAGATGCGTTTGGTGAGTTGTTTGTGGCTCAATCTTCTTATGGACAGGCAATCGGGTATCTCGGAAATTCGAGTTTGGGTTTCTTTTCAACTTCATTACGCTTTCCAGGTTTATTTTATAAACGGATATTGATTGATTCTGTCTTTACCATCAGCAAGGCACACGTATTGGCAAAAATTGACCAATTTAATTTGTATGGTTATAATACGGTTAACAGAGTCTTTAGTTACTGTAATGTTCTCTTTACAGATCCTATACTAAAATTTGCAGTGCCTCAAAAACCTAATTTTATAATCAATCAAAATGCTGTTTCAATTACACCCAGCAGTATATCTGATTTGGTAGATTCTGTATTGGTGGATTTGAAGATTATGAATTGGGGCAAAGTGATTACCGATTCGGTTAAAATAAGTATAACCCATTTTTATTCTGACTCAATTTTATTCGTTCACAATTATACAATACCATGCCCGTCCTATTCGGATAATCTGGAATTTTATGTTAACACTGAAAGATTAGTTGGATTGCATAGGTTATCCATAATCCTCGATCCTGAAAATTTAGTTGATGAAATTTATGAAGATGATAATAATATAGATTATTCATTCCAGGTTTATTCATCTTCAATCAGACCTGTTGAAACTGAATATTTTTATTCTACCATGCGTGATTCTCTCCGTTTTCTTAATCCTGCATATAAAATTGAGGGAGGCCCGGAAGATTTTATTTTTTCGCTGGCAGATAATCAGGAATTTAGCAATGCAAATGAAACACAATATCCATTTAGTCAGTTGTTCTCAAAGATATCCTTGAGCAGTTTGACTTTGAATCAAAGATACTGGTATAGAGCAAGGTTAAATTCTCCGCAAGCTGATTGGTCATCCACTTATTCATTTAAAAACAATGATAGGAATTTTAGTTGGTTCATTGATAAGGATTTTAATGCAAATGATTTAAATACAACTCATGTTGTATTCGACAGCTCTGAATCATCTTGGAAATTAAGTCGTAATACTAACTACCTTACTATAACATCCGCTGGTTCTAATGATGGTAAATTTGCCTCAATGATTTTTAATACTTTGGAATATCTGCCAAACACATTCTTTTGGGGTATTGCCACAGCAGAAATTGATTCAATTACGCTTGAACCAGGTAATATTAAATATTTTGCCGCCCCAAATACAATTACTCAAAATGCAGATTCTCTAATTAATTACGTTAATTTACTACCACTGGGTAAATTGATAGCGCTAGCAATTTCTGATGATGCTGCGCAGACTGTACTGGGCTTTGGCGGTGGTACTCCTGTCAGACGAGCAATTGAAACATTAGGCAGCTTGTACATTGACAGTGTCCGTTATCGTGAATCATGGTGTTTATTAGGCAAAAAAGGCGCGCCTGTTGGAAGCGTACCTGAATCTTATAAGAAACTTTTTCAGGGAGCCGCAATTGTAGATACTTCCAAGCTTGTTGTGTATGATGAAGGTTCTATCACTTTTCCACAGATAGGAAATAGCGCTGGGTGGCTGAATGTATTTTTAAATGACTCAATTCCTGATGGAGCCATATTAAATATTTTACCATTAGGAATAAGGGACAATAACCAGATTGACACTTTAGATGTTCTTACTTTTAGCAATGACAGTTCATCTATTCAATTTATAGATCCGAATATTTACCCAAAAATTAAGCTGCAAGCCGAATTATTTGCAAATCAGTTTAAAGAATCGCCGTCAATTTCATCGATTGGAGTTAATTATAATTTGCCAGCTGAATTAGCAATCAATTATCAGGTCGTAAGTCTGGATAAAGATTCTGTTTATCAGGGTGGAGATATTACAATTAATTTTGATATTTATAATGTTGGTTATTCTCCCGCTGATTCATTTAATATCAGTCTTGAACTTGTGAAATCAGATAAGAATGTTATTCTTCTCCTTGATACTCTTGTAAACAATTTGAATCCTACGCAAAAGCTATCTCTGTCCAGAATATATACATCTAATATTACTGATGGATATGGTGATATGAAATTCAGAATAAAAATTGATTATTTAGATCGAGTTGTTGAAATATATAAAGATAATAACCTTTTTGACAAATCCTTTTTTGTTATAAAAGATACAACTATAACTTCTGTGGATGAAACGAGTGTTTCTGCAACTTTTGACGGAATTGATATTGTTGATGGAGATTATATTTCATCAAGTCCTGAGATTCTGATTAAGCTTAATTATCCACTCTGGTTTCCGATAGATGATACCACTGCGATCCAAATATATCTTGATAATAATTTAATCAGCTATTCTGATTTTAATATTGAATATGATACTGTAAATAGAATTGCTTTACACAAGTTTAGCACTTCTTTAGTGGATGGTGAACATTCGTTACGAGTTTTTGGAAAGGATGTCAATGGTCTTATTAGCTCAAATCCCGGATTTGAAAAGGTGTTTGTGGTATCAGGAGAGTTCAAAATATTGAATCCGTATAATTATCCAAATCCATTCAGTGATGATACTTATTTTACTTTTACTTTAACAACTCTTCCAGAAGAATTAAAAATTTCTATCTATACAATTGCAGGACGAAAAATTAAAGAAATAAAAAAAACTTTTGCTGATTTGAATGTAGGTTTTAATAAAATTTCCTGGAACGGCAGGGATCAAGACGGCGATATAATTGCAAATGGGACTTATTTATATAAAATAATTATCAAGAATTCTGATGGGACTTCCCAGGTTACCCAGAAGCTATCAAAAGTAAAATAGCACTAATGAAAATTCTATTTTCAAAATATTTGATAGTTGCTCTGTTGGGATTACTATTACCATTAAATGCAAAATGCAAAGGCGACATTACATTACCTGTAGAACTTGTGTACTTTTTTGCTGAAGTCTATGAAGATTCAATTCTGCTAAAGTTTGGTACTGCCACTGAAGTAAGCAATTACGGTTTTGAAATACAAAGAGCGCAAAACGGTTTGAGCTTCGAGGCAATAGGATTTGTTGATGGTAACGGTAATAGTAATTCTCCAAAAGATTATACTTTTGTAGATTCTCTTGTCGAGAGATCCGGAATAGTTTATTATAGATTAAAACAAATTGATTTCAACGGAACATTTGATTACTCGGATACTGTCTCGGTGAACTTTATTTCAAGTGTTAAACTCGAAAATTCTTCGATTCCAGCCGATTTTGAATTATCTCAAAACTATCCAAATCCCTTTAACTCTATAACTAACTTTCAATTTAATATTTCTCAAATTTCCTACATTATGTTAGAATTGTATAATGTTAATGGTCAAAAAATTAAATTGCTTTTTAGTGGTGAACTTTATCCAGGAACATATTCATATAAACTACAAATGGATGATTTTTCTTCTGGAACATATCTTGTTAAATTCAACTCTAAAAACTATTCGTTCATAAAAAAAATATTACTTTTAAAATAATATTATTACACAAAAACTCGTGATAGTAAAGTAAAATTTTACCAATCAAAATAATAGAGAAGAATATGAAATCGATTTATTTATTAATCTTTCTTACATTTATATCTTCCCAATCATTTGCGCAATGGGATAAATATCCACGACCTGATGAGGGTGTTATTAATGGCGGGCTTGGACTAAATTGGATTGATGGTAAACCTTATTATCGTGTAAGTTTTAGACCCGAAATTTCTTTTTCGGATATTGGAGTGGGGTTAGATTTGAATCTTGATTTTGATTCCGAGGGAAAGTTGAGAACAGAAAATTTTAATGAAACTTCCGATTATCTAAGTATTATTCGTTATATAAGATATGGGTTAAAGAACGATCCTGTATTTATAAAGGTTGGTGCTTTGGATTATTACACTCTTGGACATGGTAGTATAATGCAGCATTATAATAACAGTCCAACCTATGATAACAGAAGGATTGGTTTAGTTGCTGATATAGATTTTGGAAAATTTGGTGTCGAGTCAATAATGGGATCTTTTTCACCAGCAGGAGTATTTGGTTTAAGAGGATATGTTCGTCCATTACAATTTACACCAGCCGGCGATATTCCAATCATTGGTAATCTTGAAGTTGGTGTTTCTTATGTTTCAGATTTTAATTCTGATGCAGGTATCTTGGAAGGTACCTATAATAAAAACCTTAAAGAGTTTAATGCATCCAAAGATAAAGGAGCTATTAGCATTTTAGGATTTGATTTAGGATTGCCATTGCTTAACTCCAGCTTTGCAGATATTACTCTATATGCAGATTATTCTAAGATCGTAGATTTTGGCAGTGGAATCGCTACCGGGGTTATGTTCGATTTTAATTTAAGTTCCATACTATCGATTAATGCTAAACTGGAAAGACGTTTTAACAATGGGAAATATATTCCAGCGTACTTTAATTCTTTTTATGAAGTTGAAAGATTTAAAGTCGATTCAGCAACTGCAACTTTTACGAGCAAAGCACAATTACTTAATAGTATTTCTGAAAACAGAAATGGATTCTATGGTGATCTATTAGTTCGCGTTTTAAACTTGTTTGATGTTTACGGAAGCTATCAAAGACTTGATAAAGAATCTGAAAGCGGGGAACTGAATTTAAGGGCAGCTATCGAACCAGAAGGTGCCCCATTTGTAATTCGTGCTGGATATGATAAAATAAATATTAAAAGTGAAAAGGATATTTTTACTCTTGATGACAGATCTTACCTGTATACTGAGGCAGGATACAAACCAGTTGAATACATACTTGTTTCAATTCTTTATAGCTGGACTTATACACCAATACGCGGTAACGATGATAAAATAATTTCTTTTGAACCACAGAAAAGAATTGAACCACGAGTTTCGTTTATTTATCCGTTTAAATTTTAAGGATATTTTAGACTAATAATTAAGGAACGGTTGGGAGACCGTTCTTTACGTTTTGAAAATATAATCTCTTAATTCTTCAACTGTGCGAAAAATATTTTGGCTGTTTAATTTTCTCACTTCATCTTCAGCATAACTATCCCAAACAACAGATGCTATTTCAACTCCACATTCTTTAGCGGCAATTATATCTGAAGGAGCATCACCAATCATTAAAACTTCTAATGGATTAAAATTATGTTTGTTTAAAAACATTATTATTCCTTCTGGTGAAGGTTTATGATTTTCTACATCATCACCGCTTACAATCATATCAAAGTAATCAGTTAACCCAAGCTCATCCAAAGTTATTAATGCAGATGTTCTTCCTTTTCCTGTAAAGATAGAAAGTAAAATGTCTGATTTGTGGACATCTATCAAAAGTTCTTTTATTCCATCATACAATCGAGCTATATCATGATTTTCCTTGTAGTAAGTATAATAATCTATACGGGCGTTTTCATATTCATCTTTACAAATATCTTTAAGTATCACGTCTTCAGTTGGACCGAATAATGCTACTATCTCATCATCAGAATATGCTTTGCCAAGATATTTTTTTGTGATGTGATTGAACGAACTAAAAATAAGTTGATTGGTATATGTTAATGTTCCATCAACATCAAAAATGATCCCTTTAAATCTTGATTTCATTTTTCCTTATTTGATTTTATAAAATGCAATCTTTCCGAAAATATTTTTTATCGTAAACTCATCATTATTGATTGCATTGATTGAGGTTATTGGGATTTGATCTGATGAAATAAGTTGTTGCTCAGTTAGTTTTGAATTTAAAGAGTATAAAGAGCCATCCGAGAATCCGACAAGAGTTCTATCCTGCATTTCAGTAATGATAAATGAAAATAAATTAGATTTCTTAAAATCTATTTTTCCGATTTCTTTACCATCCTTTGCAGAAAAGATTGTCAGCAACCCTTTATTATCTATCAAAAATAATTTTGCTTTATCAGAAGAGATATAAAATTGATTCAACTTTCCTTTTAAATTAATCGACCAGTTTTTTTTGCCAAGTAACAAATCAATTGCCATAAGATTTCCATCCGGAGTAAAAGCAAAAACATTTTTTCCATCGCTTAGCGGCCAACAACTTTGCGGAAAATTTTGTTTGTCGGCAAATTCATACTTCCAATTAATTGATCCCGATTTTAAGTTAACACAATAGAGCGATGAACTGGAATTTATAAAAATCACCTTATCATTTACCACCAGCGGCTGAGAAACAATTGGTGATTTTGAAATGTTGTTTTTCCAAAGTTGCTCAAAAGTAAAAGCATCGTAACAAAAAATATTTCCTTCTATTGTTCCCAGCAATCCACCAATTTTTTTTGAGTTTTGGATTTCAAGTTCGGATAATGAAATATTAGAAGTAATATTCTCTCCAATCCCAACAACCTGTAAAACCTCTCCGTTGTTTGAATTAATTGAATAAAGATCACCTTCAAATGTTGCCGCCAAAATTAAATCCTTATAAAGAGCAGGTGTAGAATTTATGTTTCCAATAATTTCAGTTACAAAATTTTCTTTACCTCTATAATCATTTAAATAGATCAAACCATTATCAAGTATTGTATAAATTCTGTTATCAGATACTATATTTTGTGTAGTTGTTGATGACTGAAATTCTATTTCAAAAGTATTAGAGAGAGAGGAATTAATTGTTTGTTCTTCAATAAGTAGATTTAATTTCTTTAAATCGTGTAAAAAAATAGAATATAATTTTTCTGATAATTCGCTTTTATCACTTCTTTTAAAAATCGTAATTGTATCTGCTTCTTCTTTTATAAGATAGAAATTTATCTCTTCGTTTGTTACTGAGGGTGGAATCCCAATTTCAATTACTTCCGTTAGTGGATTTGTTTGTGCAGAAAATTTATTTTCAGTTGGATAAAATGAAAAAACATATTTGTTCTTAAATTGATTTAATAGATAAGTACTGTTCTGAGTGCTGCTCAAAGAATTACTTGTAAAAAGATAAACTTTATCAGAACTAATTAAATCTTGTTCTTCAGCTACCATATTTAGTGATTCAATTTTAATAATTTGACTGATTGAATTATTTGATGAAAATAAATTTACTCCAATTAAAAGATTATTATCTTGACTTAATATAAAATCTTCACTCTTATTTAAATTGTTAGCATTCGTAATGATTTTATAAGGCATCTTTAAACCTCCAAGTACTGAGTCAACTTGGCTCTTTTCATAAACGGTTCCTATTGCTGAGGTATTAACAAAAATTAAAGCGACATTTATATCATCCTCTTTATTTTGCATTAAAGTAAGTTGATCTAAAAAATTTCGGTTAAATTTTCCGTTTAGGTTAAGATTTGAAACGATAGCAATATTTTTATTTTGGCATAATATTGGAAAAAATATTGCACTAATGAGTATATAAAAAATTAAAACGAAATATAATTTAGAGAGACTATTTAAATTTTTAACATTCATTAATAATTGACAATTACTGTTTGTTTACATGTGTAATTTAGTTATTATTTGATAGAACTTATTCGATTTAAAATAAAAGCCTCAAAGATTTTTTGAGAAGCATACTCAAAAATAAATAACAATATCTGTTTCACAAACCTAAGGGTGCATTATGAATAAAATCACACTGTTTTTTTTCTTATTTCTTTTTTCTGCAACAATCAACATAAATTTGTTTGCGCAAAATTCTGATTTCGGTCAGGATAGCAAATCAGGTGTGACTGCTAATTCCGGAATTACACAAGAGGAATCTAACTGGCTAGCATCAAAAACCGTTACACCAGATATTGAAATTCCACAGGAACTTCTTAATCAACTAGAACAAGCTCGTCTTAATAACGATGTTGATGAGGCAAACAGAATTAATCAAATTATTAATTCTCAATATCGTTCTGGAGTGAAAATTATTAATTCTGAATCTAATCAAAACTCAATTCCTTTGCCTGAACCAATAATTGGAGAATTATTTCCAACAGAATATGATTGGTTACCGGGTGATGTTTTGGTAGCTTCTGATACTGGTGGAGGTTTTCAATTCCCAAGAACATTAGATGTAAAGTTGGGTGATGATGGTAATTTATATTTAGCTTCCATTATAAATACAACCACACAAAGAAGAATTAACGTTTACAAATCTACAAATGGCGGAGCTACCTGGGCAAACAAAGGTGGGGTTTATTACCCTTCACTAAGTGCTCATTTTGAGACTCTATCAATGCTTGTAGAAGGTAAAAGTCCTGGAATAGACGATTCTATTAGAGTAATCATCTATTATACTTTAGCCGCAAATGATAACAATGACGGAGCATCATTAGCATATTTTCAATTTAAACCTAATGCGACAAATCAAGAGTATATACTTAAATCAATTGAAACTCCCACAACCGGACGCGAATTTAATTATGTATCAGCTGTAAGTGACGGTCAGTATTATGGAAGTCTTACTTATTTTGGATGTGTTGTTGGTGAGTATAGTAATAATGCAGATACTTCGATTTCTTACAGAGTCTTTAGGACAACAAATTGGGGTGATACTCACTCAAGTGTTACTCTTGATATTTACGCTGCTACTTGGAACGATTATTATCCCGTTGCACAATTTAAAGCAAGCTCATCAGGTTCAGACTCTGTTTATATTGTGTCAGAGAGAGTATTCCCTTCTACTACCCAGTCTCAAGTAAGAATTACAATTGCACCATGGACTTTAAGTACAACTTTCAAAACTAATTTTTTAACAAATGTTTCAGGTACCTATTACAAAAAACCTGTGATAGCAATTAAACAAAGCCCAAGAAGTATTGATAAAAGAATGGTGATTACATGTACTAAAGATGGCGAGGCTAAATATCATTATTCATTAAATTCGGGCGATTCTTGGAGTACAGATTTATTATTAGATAATAGAGCTACGCCAAGTGTGAATACAAATTATACGTATGTAACTTCAGATTCTACTGGAAGTTCTGAGGATTTTTGTGCAATGTTCTCTGAACGAACAAATGGAACTACGAATGACTCTATAAACGTAAGACGTGGTGCCCCTGGAATTGGATTAGGTACTACACTATATAAACAAAATAGTGAAGGGATTACAAGCACTCATCCTGCTGTTACAACTATATATAGAGATGGAGGTAATCTTAAAACTGCTTTTGCTTACTGGGCAAATGGTCCAAGAGGAATCTATTTTGATGCTGAACATTTAGTAACAAATGTAACTAGTTTACCAGGAGCTGTTGATAAATACGAATTGGCTCAAAATTTTCCAAATCCATTCAATCCTAATACAATTATTAGATTCAGCGTTCCTGAACAAGCTAATGTTACGCTAAAAATATTTAATAGTATCGGGCAGGAAGTTGCAACATTATTAAATGGAGAAATTGCGGCAGGTAATCATCAAGTTGATTTTAATGCAAGTGCATTATCCAGCGGTGTTTATTTTTACAGAATTTCATCATCTAATTTTACAGCAACCAAAAAGATGATTTTAATTAAATAAAATCAATTAATATATTTTCCTAAACTAAAAGGACGGCAAGTTTGTCGTCCTTTTTTTTATGATTCAATCCCTACCATTTCGTTAAAAATGATTCAATACTAACTATCGTTTTATAAACAATAAAGTTGATTCCAATAATTAAATAATCAATAATCCTTTCTTATTTAAAGATGAATCCATATTTTTCTTATGTGATGAGAGGAATTTGATCTATCCTTTAATAAAATTAAACTATTAGAAAAATATTTATTAAATCTAAACCTTAAACTATAAGGAGATAAGTTATGAAAAGAGCATTGCTACTAATTCTGGTTTTAGGATTTGCTTTAAATCTTTCCGGTTATGATAAAAAATCTTTGGTTGAAAGATTTACAAATGCTTCTTGTGCCCCCTGTGCATCATTAAACACAGCATGGTATAATGCAACAACTACTGGAATGTTGCAAAGTGGTACTATTTCACAGATAATTTATAATGTTTGGTGGCCTGGTGCTGGAGATCCGATGTACATTTTAAATCAACCTGATAACACAGTAAGAACAAATTATTATGGTGTTAATGCAGTTCCCGCAATTGATGTAAATGGTGTTACCACAGCGACCTCTCAAACAACTTTTATAAATAATGTTAACACAGGCAACTCACAGTTTTCTCCATTTAAGATTACTATGACACAAAGAGCTTTATCAGATAATCTAATTGAAATTGGAGTTAAAATTTTAAGAGATCCAACTGATGTAACTACTTTTAGTACAACAAAACTTAGAGTTGCATTAACTGAAAAGACTGTTGTTTTTCCTGCCCCTCCAGGTACAAATGGTGAGTCTCACTTTTCAAGTGTATCAAGAAAAATGATGCCTGACGCTAATGGAACAACTTTAGTAGTTCCGGCCCCTGGTGATTCTGTTGAAATAATTCTACAATACATTCCAACCTCTGCATTTTTAGCATCAGTTAATATGGATAGCTTACGTGTTGTGGCTTTTATCCAAAATGAAACAACAAAAGCAGTTTATCAATCTGAAATGTTTGAATTGATTCCAAACTTTGTTGCACAGATTAACTCTTTTAGTCCAGATGTAATTGCAGATAATTCTACGCCAGCGGTTTTTGATGCGGTAATTAGAAACATTGGAGTTATGACTGATAAATACACAATCAATTGTTCACTTGATGCACCAGCAAGCTGGACGGGTGAATATACAACAACTAATGGAACATCAACTTTTGGAACTTCTGACTCAGTTGAGGTCGCCCCAGGTGATTCCGCTGTAATTCAGGTTACAGTAAATCCACAAGGCGTTGATGGATTTGGTAAAACTTTGGTTGAGTTTGCTTCTCAAAATAATCCTGGTTTATCCGGTACAGTTATAATGAATAGCGTTACTTCGAGTGGTAATAATATTCTTGTAATAAATGCTGGCGATAGACAATATGAATCTTATGTTACAAATTCTTTGGATAATATTTATACGGGAACCTACGGCGCAGTCTCAAGATCGGCATTGGAACCAGCAAGTGTTAGCTTATCTAATTTTGAGATAGTTGTCTGGCAGGGAAGTAACTCCAGTCTAGCATTTTATCAAGAAGAAGTTAATAAACTCCAAAACTATTTAGATGGTGGTGGAAATCTTTTTATTACCGGACAGAATATTGGAAGTGATATTTTCGAAACATCCGGTCAAAGCCAATTTGCTCAGGATTTTTACCATAACTATTTCCACGCAAATTATGTAGCTAATGCATCAACTTTATTTTTGATAAAGGGGATAACGAATGATATTATTTCCAATGGATTACAATTTATTGCAAACGATATTTACCCAAGATCGCTAGATAAGATTTCTGCAAGAGATACAAGTGCAGTCGGATTCTTAACATATTTTAATGGTCCCGATATGGCTGGTGTTAGAGCAAAAGCTGATGGTTATCGCGTTGTATATATGTCTACCGGGCTAGAACAAATCACAGAGCTGGCAATTCGTGATACTATCGCTGTTCGCAGTCTTCGATGGTTGTCGGAAAATGTTGTTGTTGGTGTTGATGAGGAAACCAATCAACCAACACAATTTGTTTTGGATCAGAATTATCCTAACCCATTTAATCCAACAACAAAAATCAGTTTTTCTATTTCAGAAAAATCTTTTACTACATTAAAGATTTATGATATACTTGGAAATGAAGTCGCATCATTACTTTATGAAGAAAAACCTGCAGGTCGTTATGAAATTCAGTTTGATGCTTCCAGCCTTTCTTCAGGTGTTTATTTATATAAACTTCAGTCGAATAATTTAGTTCAAACAAGAAAAATGATTCTTTTGAAGTAACTTAAACTTGTTAATCATTTAATTAAAAGGACGGTGTGATAGCCGTCCTTTTTGTTTTAATCCATCTAAAAATTCTTGCATGAAAAATGCAACATTTATAAGTTTGGCAGCGTCTAATCGAAATTAAATTCAAAGATTTTTTTTATTAAATAAAGAGGTTCTGCTTTGGATATTGTTGCATTAAATGAAAAAATAAAAAACGAGAGTGCTTTTATTGATTTACTGATGAGTGAAATCGGTAAAGTTATTGTTGGCCAAAAAGTAATGGTTGAAAGATTGGTAATTGGATTACTTGGCAACGGACACGTTTTACTTGAAGGCGTTCCGGGACTTGCAAAAACTCTTGCCATTAAAACCTTAGCTGCCGCAATGACAGCAAAGTTTCAAAGAATCCAATTTACACCGGATTTACTTCCCGCCGATTTGATTGGTACACAAATATATAATCAGAAAGATGGAAATTTTCTTATTCGTAAAGGCCCAATCTTTTCAAACTTTATTCTTGCTGATGAAATTAACCGTGCACCCGCAAAAGTACAAAGCGCTTTGTTAGAAGCAATGCAAGAACGACAAATTACTATTGGTGAGTCAACCTTTAAACTTGAAGAACCGTTTTTAGTTCTTGCGACCCAAAACCCAATTGAGCAAGAAGGAACTTATCCTTTACCAGAAGCACAGGTAGATAGGTTTATGCTAAAGGTTGTTATCACTTATCCTGAAAGAGCCGAAGAACTTGCGATAATGAGGCAGAACATGAGTTTGGTAGAAACTAAAATAAATCCAGTTGTTTCTCCTGATCAAATATTAAAAGCACGCCACTTATTAAATGAAGTTTATATTGATGAAAAAATTGAAAAATATATTCTTGATATAGTTTTTGCTACACGTAATCCCAAGGCGTTTGGAATTAATAATCTTGCTGAACTAATTAGTTATGGAGCATCGCCAAGAGCTACAATTAATCTTGCTATCGGTGCTAAAGCAATGGCATTTATAAAACGCAGAGGTTATGTAATTCCTGAAGATGTAAGAGCTATTTGTCTTGATGTCTTAAGACATCGTGTTGCTGTTACTTATGAAGCAGAAGCTGAAGAAATTACAAGTGAAAATGTAATTCAAGAAATATTGAACAAAGTAGTTGTTCCATAATTATGCTTACTAAAGAACTTTTAAAACAAGTTAGACAAATTGAAATACGCACTAAAGGACTTGTCAATCAGGTTTTTTCAGGTGAATATCATTCTGTTTTTAAAGGACGCGGAATGGAATTTTCTGAGGTGCGTGAATATCAATTTGGTGATGACATCAGAAACATCGATTGGAATGTAACCGCACGATTCGGACATCCATACATTAAAGTATTTGAAGAGGAACGAGAGCTAACTGTAATGCTTATGGTTGATTTAAGTGGTTCATTAATGTTCGGATCAATTTCCAAAACCAAACAAAGAATTGCTGCTGAGTTAAGTGCAATACTTGCATTTTCTGCTTTAAAGAATAACGATAAAGTTGGACTTATTTTATTTACTGATAAAATTGAAAAATTTGTGCCACCTAGAAAAGGGAAGAAACACGTTTTAAGAATTATTCGTGAAGTTCTATCCTTTGAACCGGAAGGTAAGGCTACTAATCTTAAAGGCGCATTAGAATACATGAATAATGCAATCAAGAAAAAATCAATTGCATTTTTAATATCTGATTTTATGGATGAAGGTTATGAAAAGATTTTAAGAATTGTTGGAAGAAAACATGATTTAATTGGAATTGTTTTAGATGATAGACGCGAAAAAGAAATTCCGAACATTGGATTGGTAAAACTTGTTGATTCTGAAACCGGAGCTGAGCGATGGATCGATACCAGCAGTAAAAGAGTTCGTTCACAAATGATTTCTGATCGCAAAGCAAGTGAGAAAGTGAGAAATTCTATTTTTGTAAAAAGCCGGCTTGACAGAATTGAATTAACCACAGGATCTAATTACATCCAACCTCTGGTGCAATTTTTTAGAAGACGTGAGAAAAGATGGTAAAAAATATTTTCTTAATTCTGTTTTTTACAATTAGTTTCAGACTTTTTGCTCAACAGATCAGTGCAACTGCTTCTACTGATACTTCTGATTACATGATTGGTGATCAAATTAAATACTCTCTTTCTTTAGAAATGGATAAAAATGTTTACATCATAAATCCATTTTTTAAAGATTCATTAAAGAATACTGATGTACTTGGAGTTTCTGATCCAATAGTGGAAGAAAATGAAAATGGAAAAACAGTAAAATACCTTTTCGTCTTATCTCGTTTCGATTCAGCGGAAGTAACGATTCCACCTATAAAAATTGAATACAGAACAAAGGGTGATACCACTTTAAAATTTATTTTATCGAACAGTATTACATTCAATGTTCATCGTGTTAATGTAGATGTTAAGGAGGAAATAAAGGATATTAAACCGCCTATCAGACCGTTTGATTTCACATTTCTAATCTACATTTTGATTGCATTTACGATTATTTCTGTGTTAGTATATTATTTTGTTTACAAGAAATATTTAAAACGTAAACAAGAAATAATGATTCAAAAGAAAGAGGAAAAACTTCTCTCGCATCAGTTAGCACTTCGCAAACTTGATCAACTTGAAAAAGAAGAATTGTGGCAAAAAGGATTTGTAAAAGATTATCATTCAAAGATTACAGAAATCATTCGTGAATATTTTGAAAAACAATTCAGCTTGCCTGCATTAGAACGAACAACTACAGAATCATTAAAACTTTTAAGTAAACATCCGCAAGGTATCAAAGTAATAGATATTACAGCACAATTTTTTAATAATGCAGATTTGGTGAAGTTTGCAAAATTCACACCACTTGAAAGTGTAAACTTTGAAATGATGACTCAAGCAAACGAAATAATTCACAGAACAATGTCGGTTCAAAAAGAAAGTGAAGTTGAACCTGAGTTAAAAGAGGCTGCAAATGTTTAAAGATATTTCATTTGCATACCTTTGGGTTCTTTATTTCCTATCATCTATTCCATTATTAATCGCCTGGTACATCTGGAAAGGAAGAAAGAAACAAGCGGCAATTAGTTATTCATCTTTAAAGATGTTTGAAAAAATTCCCGCTACTTTTAGGGAAAGATTAAGGCACTTTCCATTTGCATTAAGAATGCTTGCATTAATATTTTTAATTATTGCACTTGCACGTCCACAAAATTTTTCTGCTGGACAAAGCATTAACGCAGAGGGAATTGATATTGCGATGGTGCTGGATATTTCCGGCAGTATGCTTGCTGAGGACTTCAAACCAAATCGTTTGTCTGCTGCAAAAAACGTGATTGATAAATTTGTTAGCGCGAGAACTACAGACAGGATTGGCTTAGTTATTTTTTCTCGCGAGGCTTTTACACAGTGTCCGCTAACGATTGATTATTCTGTTCTTAGAAATCTCCTTGGTGATATTAGAACTGGTATGATTGAAGATGGAACTGCAATAGGGAATGGAATAGCAAATGGGATTAATAGATTAAAAGATAGCGATGCTGAAAGCCGAGTGATAATTCTTTTAACTGATGGAGTAAACAATGCTGGTGAAGTTGACCCAATATCAGCAGCAGAAATTGCATCCACTTTTGGAATAAGAATTTATACAATTGGTGTTGGAACGCGTGGTGAAGCACCTTATCCTGTTCAAACTCCATTTGGTACCAGATACCAAATGGTTCCTGTTGAAATTGATGAAGCAATATTAAAAAAAATTGCTGAACAAACTGGCGGTGAATATTTCCGAGCTACTAATAATCGTGCACTTGAAGATATCTATAATAAGATTGACAAGATGGAAAAAACAAAAATTGAAATTACATCATACCGGAACGCAAAAGAACTTTTTGCCGGATGGCTGGGAATAGGAGTTGTATTGTTGTTGCTAGAATTGATAGCTTCCAAAACAATATTAAGGAAACTGCCATAATGTTTAAATTTGCTAATTCGGAATATTTAAATGCACTTTGGTTGATTCCAGTATTAATTGTTCTTTACATCCTATTTAACAGGAACAGGAAAAGGCTGCTTGAGAAATTTGCTGAAATAGATTTGCAGAAATCTATTATGTATTCTTTTAGTGGAATAAAATCGAAAATAAAATTTGGGTTAATTCTAACATCATTAGCCTTACTTATTCTTGCGTTTGCAAATCCACAAGTTGGAACTAAGATGCAGGAAGTTAAGCAAACCGGAATTGATGTTTACATTTTGCTTGATGTATCAAGAAGCATGCAGGCTGAAGATATCAAACCCAACAGATTGGAAAAAGCAAAGTATCAGATTTCAAATCTTATACAAAAATTACGTGGCGATAGAATTGGATTGATTATTTTTTCCGGTGAAGCGTACATACAATTTCCATTAACTACAGATTACTCTGCTGCAAATTTATTTCTTTCTGCCGTTGATTTTAACTCAGTCCCACAGCCTGGAACAGCGATTGCATCTGCAATAACTATGGCCGTTCAATCATTTGATTCTGCAAACACAGATAAAGCAATTATCGTTATAACTGATGGGGAAGATCACGAAGGCGATATAGATAAATCTGTTGAAGATGCAACGGATAAGGATATAAAGATTTATACAATTGGTTTAGGCTCTCCAAATGGTGTTCCGATTCCAGTTTATGATAATAGAGGTAATTCAGTTGGATTTAAGCAGGATAACAGTGGGCAAACCGTTTTAACAAAGCTTGATGAAACTATTTTAAAGAAAATAGCTAAAGATGGAAATGGGGAATATTATCAAGGAAATAATTATGAAGATTATCTTGATAAAATTTATAATGATCTTTCTAAACTGGAACAATCTGAATATGGTGTAAAAAAAGTTACTGATTACGAAGATCGTTTTTATTACTTTTTAATACCGGCAATATTGTTGCTGCTAATTGAAATCTTTATAACTGATAAACGTTCACCTTTCTTTACAAGGTTGAATAAAAAATTAGGAATTGAATCAGAAGGAAAATGAATAAACATAACTTAAAAAACATTTTACTTTTACTATCGTTTTTGTTTTTATACTCAAATGGATTTTCACAATCTAACCGAAGTATTTTAAATGATGGAGTTGATAAGTACGAAGAAAAAAAATATGCTGATTCAGAAGTTGATTTTAGAAAAGTTGTTGAAAGTTCACCGAAAAATTTTGATGCCAATTTTAATTTAGGGACATCCTATTACAAACAAGAGAAATATGATGATGCAATAAAATCTTTCTCTAATGCTTTTGAAGGCGCTAAAGACGATGAAAGCAAGGCAAAGATTTTTCACAACATTGGTAACTCACTTTTAAAATCAAATAAACTTGAACAAAGTATTGAAGCTTATAAAAACGCTCTAAAATTTAATCCGAATGATCAGGACACGAAGTATAATTTATCATATGCTCTTGAAATGCTTAAGAATAAGGACAAAGACAAGGATAAAAACGATAAGAATAATAAAAATGATCAGAAAAAAGATGATCAAAAGAATCAGCAGAATCAAAATCAGGATCAGCAAAACAAAGATCAAAATAAACAGGATCAGCAGCAGAATCCACAGCCTAAAGATCAAGAATCAAAGCAGGATAACACTAAACAGCCTCAGCAGCCTAAAGATGTAAAAATATCAAAAGAGGAAGCTCAGCGTATTCTTGATGCTTTAAAAAACAATGAAAAAGATTTACAGAAGTTATTAAGAAAAAAATCTGGCAAAGTTAAAAAAACGGATAAAGACTGGTAATGGTAAAATCCTTTTTAGTTGGAATGTTTTTATTATTTATTCCGTTTGTTCAAGCGCAATCATTCATTGCAACTGTTGATAACAATAAAGTTGCAGAAAATGATCGTTTTGAATTACGCTTTACATTTGAAGGGAAAAATCTTAATGCATTAAAAAATTTCAATCCGCCATCTTTAAAAGATTTTAGGGTTCTTTCCGGTCCAAATCAATCTACCAGCATGCAGATTATTAATGGTGTATCTTCATCATCACTAACTTTGTCATACATCCTAATGCCTAACACTACAGGCGCTTTTACAATTGCCAGTGCATCAATTCAATATGAAGATAAATCAATCACAACAGAGCCTATAAAAATTACAATAGTAAAAGGTTCACAAAAACCCAAAGATGATTCCAATAGCCAAGTATCAAACGAAGAGATCGCAAAAAATTTATTCATCCGTGCATCTATAGATAAAAATAAAGTTTATTTGGGCGAACAGGTTACAGTCACTTATAAACTTTACACACGATTAAATATTGCAGCACAAATGTCAGTAGATAAGCTACCTCAATACCAAGGATTTTGGGCTGAGGAACTTGAAACTGCACGCAATATTTCTTTCAACAGAGAAGTTATTGATGGACAGCAGTATAGCGTTGGGTTATTAAAACGAGCAGCTTTATTTCCAAGCCAAACAGGTAAGTTAGAAGTTACACCTTTTGAACTTACAATACCAATTCAGGTTCAGAAGAAGAAAAACCCAAATAATGTTTGGGATGATTTCTTTGGCGATCCATTTGGGCGCTCTGAGATTGTTGAGTACCAGGCAAAATCCAACACGCTTAAAGTTGATGTAATCCCGTTACCAGAAAATAACAAACCAGCCTCTTTTAGAGGTGCTGTTGGCAAGTTTGATTTTGATGCCTCTATTGATAAAGCTAGAACCAAAACCAACGAACCAATCACTTTAAAATTTAATTTTTCTGGCTCGGGAAATATTAAGCTTTTAGAATTACCTCCGTTTGAATTACCAAATGGTTTTGAAAAGTATGATCCAAAAGTTGATGAGCAGATAAATAGAAACGGAAAAATTAACGGTACCAAAAACGCTGAGTATCTTTTAATTCCACGAATTGCTGGAAGCCGCGAGATTCCGGCTATTGAGTTTTCATATTTTGATTCCGAATCAAAAACGTATCACATCATAAAATCAAAATCATTTAGTGTAATTATTGAGCAAGGCCAAAACGGGGCAAATGATTTTGCAAATCAACAAAATATTAATCAGCTCGAAAATGATATTCGTTTTATTAAAACAAATTATGATGATATTGGAAAACAAAGTGATATAATTTTGTTTAAACCTGGGTTTTGGATTGCATCAATAACTCCATTGTTTGCTGCCCTTCTTTTGATTGGATGGAAAAGGAAACAAGATAAACTTTCCGGAAATCAACAATTGTTGCGGTATTCTAAAGCAGAAAAAGTTGCACGCAAGAGATTTAAATCAGCTAAAAAACTTCTTGATCAGAATAATGTTGAACTTTTTTATTCCGAAATATCACAGGCATTGTTCGGATATCTTGAAGATAAATTTCGTATTCCCAAATCAGAATTTACTCTGGATAAAGCTGCTGATGAATTAACAAAAAGAAATATTTCTACTGATCTTGTTGATAAGATGAAAACTAATGCTCAAAAATGTGAGTTTATTCGGTTTGCACCAGGAACAAATCCTTCACAAGCAATGACTGAAATGTACAACTCATTTTCTGCTGTGGTTATTGATATTGAGAGATCAATTGCAAAATGAAAAAATATATCTTTAAAATAATATTGTTACTAATTTTCATTTCTTTATCAGTTATAAAAGCAGATATTAAATCTGTTATGCAGAAAGGGAATGAGCTTTATAAAAACAATCAATATCAACTTGCTATTGATGAGTATAATAAACTTATAAAACAAGGTTATGAAGGAACTTCGCTTTATTACAATCTTGGTAATGCACATTATCGTTTAGGTAAAGTTGGATACGCAATTTTGTACTATGAAAAAGCATTAAAACTTTCACCAAGTGATGAAGATGTAAAACATAATCTTACACTTGTTAAACTGAATATAAAAGATAAAGTAGATACGCTGCCTCCATTTTTTATTTTTAATGTATGGGAAGGTTTGCTTGCTTCATTCACTATTAATGGCTGGACTATTTTTGTTTACACAATTTTTATACTACTACTTCTTTGTGTCGTTGCTTATTTCTTTTCAAATTCCACTACACAACAAAGAGCCTCTTTTTTTAGTGGAGTTGGGATGTCTGTTTTATTAATTCTTATAATAATCCTGTTAATGGTTAAACTGAATAAGGAGTTCAATATTAAAGACGGAATAATTATTTCTACGGTTGTAACTGTAAAATCTGCACCAGATAATTCCTCAAAAGATGAATTCATCATTCACGAAGGATTGAAGGTAAGATTAGAAGATAGAGTTGATAATTGGGCCAAAATAAGGCTTGCAGATGGAAAAGTTGGTTGGATTCTGGAAGAATATTTTAGAAAAATTTAGCAAAATCTAACTATTAGCATTTGTAAATTATTGTGTTTTCTTTAGCTTTCTAGGAATAAAATAATAAAAAAAGAAAGGTAATTATGAAAAATCTTCTTGTAATTCTAGCTGTAGCAACCGTTTTTGCTTTTTCAGTCAATGCTCAATCAAAAGATTGCTGCTCCAAAGAAAAAGGAGAAACAACTAAAGTAGACAAATGTTCGCAAGATAAAATGACAATGAAATCTGGCGATAAAGTTGAAAATACTACTACAACAGCATTATCAAATGGAAAAGAAACTGTTAATAAAGAAATCGTTGTTACAAAAACCAAAATGGATAAAAAAGAAAAATGCGGCGAAAATTCTTCTTGCTGTGATATGAAAAAAGAAACGAAAATTGAAAAAGAAGTAAAGAAGGAAATAAAGAAACAATAATTTTATTTTTTCATTTTTAGTATTTAAGCCCTTCTTTTTGGAAGGGCTTTTTTATTTTTTAAGGAGGCTGCCTCCTTTTTGTAGTGTCATTCCAGCGAAAGCGGGAATCTGTTTGTAATCTATTTTAACAGTATAAAAATTTCATTTTCATATAATCACTTTCTAACTTTGCTCAATAAATTTTAATACAGGAAAAAATATAAATGGAATGGATTACCGATCCACAAGCACTGATTGCATTATTAACCTTAACCGTTCTAGAAATTGTACTTGGAATAGATAATATAATATTCATTTCAATTCTTTCCGGCAAACTTCCTAAAGCAGAGCAAAAAAAAGGAAGACTAGTTGGACTTTCTCTAGCGATGATAACAAGAATACTTTTACTTTTTTCAATTTCATTGATCGTAAAATTAACTGAACCATTCTTCACCGTTTTTGAATTAGGAATTTCTGGTAGAGATTTAATTCTGATTCTTGGAGGTTTGTTCCTGTTAGCAAAAAGCACATTAGAAATTCATTCAAAGTTAGAAGGCGAAGAAGAGCATCACGATATAAAAACTAAAGTTTCGTTTTGGGGTGTAATAATTCAAATACTTTTACTTGATATTGTGTTTTCACTTGATTCTGTTATAACTGCGATTGGAATGGCGAATGATCTTGTGGTGATGATTATTGCTGTAATAATTGCAGTAATTTTTATGATGTTTTTCTCAGGTGCGATTAGTGATTTTGTAGAAAATCATCCAACTATAAAAATTCTTGCTTTAAGTTTTCTGCTTTTGATTGGTTTTTCATTGATCGTAGAAGGTTTACACCAGCACGTACCAAAAGGATATATTTACTTTGCAATGGCGTTTAGCGTTTTTGTTGAAGTTCTAAACTTAAAGATGCGTAAAAAGAAAACTGAGCCTATAAAATTAAGAAAAGAAATTCCGGGTGAGTAAAAAGTAATTTACCAAATTATTTAAAACTAAAAACCCAATTCCAAAGTGGAATTGGGTTTTTAGTTAATTTCTATAAAGAACTACAACCCAAACAACACGGTTAATTTAAATTCCATTGCACTAATACCACGTGAATTTGAAATAAAGTGATCCATAGTTGTTCCGGCTAAAGCATCTTTATCATCGTTAAGACTTGTGTAATTATCTAAAAGAGTGTGAGAAGTTACATTTTCAATTTTGTATTCTTTGCCTGCAAAATTTAACAGATGATATTGTATGTTTGCATCCAATTTTAATCCACCTAAACTAAACATAACTCCAATACCACCGCCTAGTCCAACTCTTGTTGCACTTGTTAAATCCTTTTTACCGCTTGGGACACCACTTACACCAGTAAACTCGACATCTCCAGAAAAAGTATTTAACGATACAAATCCTTGTAAGTAAGGAGTAATTGGAGAAAGAGGAATGCTAATTGGAAATTCCGGTCCAACTTTCATAGAAACAATTTTTTGTGAATTTTTTATAGTTCCACCACCTGATATGGCATCTCCATCACCACTAAAAGTTGTGTAGCCTACTTCACCAAAAGCATTAAGGAATAGGATCCCAACTCGTGCTTTGCCGTGAAAATTTATGCCTGATTTCATCCCGTACTTAGTCCCATTATAGAAATCGGATACAGATCCACCGTAATCACCTGTTGGCACAGAGTAACCTAAACCGCCTCCAACTTGAAGCGTAATTTGAGCATTAGTTTGCAATGCAAAAAGAAACACAAAAAGCAACGAAGTATAAATTAATAAATGAAAATTTTTCATTTTATCCTCTCTTTGTTTTGTTTACTACATAAACTTAGGAAAAATATTTATTATATCTAATAGAAAATATTAAATTGATTGCAAGAAATTCAGTTACTATTTTTAAATGTATGGATTCCAAAAAATACAATAATACCAAGCTCGCAATAGGTATTGCGAAAACTGTGATTAGTTTTATATTACTTTGTCTTTTTATCGCCTTAGATTATAGCAGTTTACTTCAAAACTATATCCAAACGTTTGCCTCAAACTCCTATTTAGTGTTTTTGCTTTTTGTTTTTGCCCTGGGAATTTTTAACTCTGTATTTTTTATGCCGATTAATATTTACACCGGATTTTACCTTGAACACAAATACAAATTATCCAACCAGACTTTTTATAAATACTTTATAGAAAATGTTAAATCAATGTTAGTGGGATTTGTAATTGGCGTTCCGATTCTTTTACTTTTCTTCTTTGTGATAAATCAATTTGGTGATTTGTGGTGGTTGGTGTTTGCATCTGTGATGTTTTTAATATCTGTAGTACTATCTCAAATATTTCCAATTATCATTCTTCCAATCTTTTATAAAATTCTTCCATTAAATGATGAAGAATTGAAGACAAGAATTAGTAATCTTGCAAAGGGTGCAGGGATAAAAATTGAAAATGTTTTTACATTTGATATGAGTAAGAATACTAAGAAGGCAAATGCAGCATTTACAGGATTGGGAAAAACCAAAAGGATTATTTTGGGTGATACATTGATTAATAATTATTCTAAAGATGAAATCGAAACTGTTATAGCACACGAGCTCGGTCATTATAAACATAAGCACATTGTAAAAAATATTTTATTCGGAACTGTTTCAAGCTTTCTAACTTTTTTTGTTATTTCAATTCTATATAAAAATTCTTTAAACTGGTTTGATTTTGAAAGCATCACTCAAATTGCAGCACTACCATTGCTTAGTTTGTGGGCAGTGATTATTGGCTTAATCCAATCTCCAATTGGAAACATCCTTTCTAGAAAATATGAGTATGAAGCAGATAGGTATGCGATTGAATTTACACTCAAACCCAATAGCTTTATTAGCACATTGAATAAATTAACCGATCAGAATCTCGGTGATAGAGAACCACATCCATTTATTGAGTGGTTTTTTTATTCACATCCATCAATCAAAAACAGAACTAACGCAATTAAAAATTTTGCTAACGAAAATGGTATTGTTGAGGTTAATAATAAAGAATTAGTGGACGTGTTAATTTGATTACATATCTTAAAATATTTTTGATTGGAATCCATACCTTTATCTGTTCTATCTTCGGATTGATTTTTATTTTTCTGGATAGAAGTTTTACGGTATATCATTATATCGCGAAAATTTTTCCTGGTGGAATTTTATTGATATCTGGAATTCGCGTTAAAATAACCGGACTTGAAAACATCGATCCTAAAGCCGTTTATGTGTTTGCATCAAATCATTCAAGCCAAATTGATATTACAGCGCTTCAATGGGGAGTTCCAAATCGTCTTAGTATGATATTCAAAAAAGAACTTGCACGCATTCCTTTTTTTGGTTGGCAGTTATATTTGGGACCTTACGTTGTTATTGATAGAAAAGATCCCAAAGCCGCGATGAACAGTTTAATTGAGGCTAAAAAAGTCATGGACAATAAACACATTTCTGTTTTGGTTTTTCCTGAAGGAACAAGAAGTGAAACAGGTGAAGTTCAATCTTTTAAAAGAGGTGCATTTTATCTTGCGGCTCATAGTGGTTATCCTATTGTCCCGATTACTATAAATGGGACTAAAAATGTTTTACCAAAAGGAACATTTAAACTAAAAAGCGGGACTATATATTTACATTTCGATAAACCAATTCCAACAGAGAATATCAAAACTAAACAAGATGAACTTGAATTAATGAATAAAGTAAGAGAGATTATTATCAGCAATCAAAAGGAATATAATTAATGGCTGTTACAAAAAAAGATGTTGAAAAAATTGCTGAACTTTCACGATTAAAATTTTCTGATGCGGAGTTAGAAAGTTTTACACCTCAGATGAACGAAATCTTGAGTTATATGGATAAGTTGAATGAACTGAACACTGAAAATGTTGAACCCCTTTCACATCCCGTTGAACAAACAAATACTTTTCGTGAGGATGAATTGAAACCATCAACCTCAACAGAAGATGCTTTGAAGAATGCACCTGCAAAAGATGATCTTTATTTTAAAGTTCCGAAAGTAATTGGTGATAAATAATGGCAAAGAAGGGGAAACCGAAAAAAAACAATCCATACATTCTCGGAGTTATTCCAGCACGATTTGCTTCTACAAGGTTGATGGGTAAACCACTTGCAGATATCGGCGGCAAATCTCTTTTACAACACACTTATGAAGGCGCCTGTAAATCAAAATTGATGAATCAGATTGTAATTGCCGTTGATGATGAACAGGTTGCAAAAGCTGCCAAAGCATTTGGTGCCGCCGTAATTATGACACCAAAAGATTGCCCCACTGGTTCGGATAGAATCGCAATTGTTGCAAAAGAATTTCCTCGTGCGAATATAATTGTAAACATTCAAGGTGATGAACCCTTTATTAGTGGAATGATGATAGATCAGGCTATTGAACCATTATTATTCGCGCCTGAAGTAAAAGTATCAACATTAGCAAAATTGATTACCAGTATTGAAGAATTAAAATCTCCATCTATAGTTAAAGTCGTTTTTGATTACAAGAATTTTGCTCTGTACTTTTCACGTTCACCAATTCCATTTGTACGCGAGGCAAAAGATGAAAAAGATATTTTTGAATTAGCAGATTTTTACAAACACATTGGATTGTATGTCTATCGTAAAGAATATCTATTAAAATTCACACAGCTTGCTCCAACTGATCTTGAGAATTGGGAAAAACTTGAACAGTTACGAATGCTTGAAAATGGATTTAAAATTAAAATTGTTGAGACTGAATATGATAGCTTTTCAGTTGATACGCCGGAAGATTTAGCAAAGGCAAGAAAGGTTTATTCGAAAATAAAAAAGATTGAATTGCAAAAATGAGCGTACCAAAGAAGATTTCTCTCGCACAAATTCCAACTCCGTTAGAAGAGATAAAATTTGAAGGAAAAAGTTTTTTATTAAAGCGTGATGATTTAACGGGATGTGAACTATCAGGCAATAAAGTTAGAAAACTAGAGTACCTGCTTGCAGATGCGAAAAGCAAAAAAGCTGATATAATTTTTACGTCTGGTGGTGATCAATCAAATCACGCGCGTGCAACGGTTATTGCTGCTAAAAAAATCGGATTGAATACTAAATTATTTTTATGGGGAAAGGGTACCTCAAATGCAAATGGCAATCTTTTTCTTGATAAAATGTATGGAGCAGATATCCAATATTTTAATGAAAAGGAATATGAAAATGTTAATGATATAATGTTTAAGCAAAGATTGGCTTTTCTTATAAAGAAAAAAAATGCTTATGTATTTCCAGGCGGAGGTTCAACTACACTTGGGATTTGGGGATATATTAATTTTATTAATGAACTTAAGAAGCAAATTGACCTTACAAAAATTGATTCAATTGTTGCAGCATGTGGTTCCGGAGGAACTGCTGCTGGAATGCTAGTTGGCGCAGCACTAAATAATCTAACCCTAAAAATTGTTGCTGTTCATGTTTTGATGAGTAAAAAAGAAATGGAAAAACATATTTTGCAGCTAGCTGAGGGCTGCATACTTGATTACAAATTAAAGTGCAAAATCAATCCCAAAAATCTTATTATACTTGATGGCTATTCTGAAGAGGGATATAAAAAAATTACTAAATCAAAATTAAAATTGATTAAAAAGTTTGCAACTGAAACAGGTATTTTATTCGATCCAGCTTATACTGGTAAAGCATTTATTGCTTACTTTAATAAATATTTAAAACCAGGTAAGGGTAAAAAAAATATATTTGTTCACACTGGGGGATTGTTTGGTGTGTTTAGTAGAACGAAGGAATATCTTTCATAATGTAAAGTTATTGGCAGTTATCCACAAAATAATTTAACTTTGTTTAAGAAATAAAAAGCGAGCATAAAATGGATTGTATATTTTGCGATATTGCATCTAAAATTTCTGAAGCTGATATTGTTTTTGAAGACAATAAAGTGATTGCATTTTTGGATATTAACCCAGTAAACTATGGTCACACATTAGTCATACCCAAAAAACATTTCGATAATTTTTTAACAATCCCCGTTGATGAACTTGCGGAATTAACAAAGCTAACACAATATATAGCCGGCTCTGTTAAACGTGCTCTAAAGTCAGATGGTTTTAATATTATCTCTAACAATGGATTAAGTGCCGGTCAATCGGTTTTTCATTTTCATTATCATATCATACCTAGATATGATAATGATTTTCATATGCGACCGAGAACTATCGAGTATAAAGAAAATGAAATCAAATTATATTCTGAAAAGATTAAAGAAGCTATTACAAAATATGAGAGTTTGTTAAATGGATAAAAAAATTAGAGTAATTGTTGCTAAGTCCGGATTAGATGGACATGATCGTGGAGCAAAAGTTATTGCAGCAGCACTACGTGATGCTGGTATGGAAGTGATTTATACTGGATTAAGACAAACTCCCGAAATGATCGTTGAAGCAGCATTGCAAGAGGATGCTGATGTAATTGGCATAAGTATTCTATCCGGTGCACATATGACAATATTTCCTAAGCTTATCACACTGTTAAAAGAAAAAGAAATGGATGATGTTCTTCTTACGGGCGGTGGAATTATTCCTGAAGAAGATATTGCAAAGTTAAAAGCGATTGGTGTGGGGGAATTGTTTACACCCGGTGCAACAACCACAGCTATAGCCGATTATATAAAGGAATGGTGTAAAGCTAATCCAAGAAATTAATTTAGTTTACTAACATATATTTGGAAAGGAAAATAGTATGAAAAATCTATTCCTTTTAGTCCTTTTAATCACCTCACTTACAAATTCCCAAACATTAGTTAATACTGTAAATCTACCAACTGGAACATTTTGGAGTTCAGGATATGGGCTAGTTTATGAGGATTCAAAATATTGGATATCATCAAGCTCAACCACCGGGCGTGGTGTTATTTATGCGGTTGATGATACTGGTATGTTAGCTGACACAGTTTTGATTAACTATCCTTCCATGCGCGAATCACAGGGCCTAGGACATGACGGTATTAATTTCTGGTACGTAGAAAGAAAAACAGCAAGATGTGACCTCTTTAAAGTTGATAGCAATGGAAATGTTTTAGATTCAATAACATCAACACAACTTTTTGGCGGTTCATGGTATTTTGGAGGCGCTGCCTGGGATGGAACTGGGTTATGGATCTCTGTCTACTATCCAGATGTTAATGTTGCTCTTTACAAGATTAACACAACTACTAAGCAAATTGTTGATACTATCAGCTTCTTAAATTTTGCACCAGGACAGCTTCAGCCTCAAGGAATAACTATTAAAGGGGATACACTTTTTTTTGTTAACGATGGATTTCAAGGTGTTGATAAGATTTATGCAGTTAGTTTAGATAATAAAGATAGTCTCTTTACATTTAATCCACCAGAACAACCAGGTTTAAGACAAAACCCACGTGGCCTCGCTTGGGATGGAAATAATTTTTGGCTACTTGCGGAACCTGTTGGTGCTAGCAGTGGCAGACAATTATTTAAATACGATTTAGACGGTTCCGGTTCGCCAGGAATTACAATACTTACACCTAATATAAGCTTTGGAAATGTAATGATTGACTCAACCGTAACTCAAAATATTTCTGTACTCAATTATGGTTCTGCAGATCTGATTCTATCATCGGTTACAATTGGGAACAATGTCTTTTCGATTCCATCATCATTTCCAATTACTGTTCAAACCGGACAAATAATAAACATCCCATTAACTTTTACACCTACTGCAAATGTAATTTACAATGATTCAGTTTTGATTTATCACAATGATCCTATTGTTACTCATTCAAAAGTTTTAGTCACTGGAAATGGGGTTTTTACTGCCCCATATTTAACTTCCAATCCCGCATCAATTAATTTTGGTGCTAAAAGGATTAATTCTACATCCTATATAGAGCTGACCTTGAATAATGCTGGTTCAAATCTTTTAATGATTGACTCCATCAAACTGAACTCTGTTGATTTTTACTTTGAAATGTTATCAACCCCATTTACAATTAATCCATTGTCGTCATCAACATTTAGAGTATGGTTTAATCCAACTAACACAAACATCTTTACTGATTCTATAAGTGTTTTTTCAAATGCTTCAAATGGTAGTTTAATTTATATTCCTATGATCGGTAGTGCAATAAATGTCGATCCCACATTAGGAAATATTTATTGGCAAGGTCAGATACCTGACAATCCAGGAACCAGTTTTCAAGATTACACACCCAGATCAATGAAAAAAATACAGGATGTTAATGGAGATGGAATTAAGGATCTAATAGTATCTACTGAAAATTATTGGACTCTTGTTTTTAATGGAAACAGTTCTGGAACCTCAGATGTTCTATGGAAATATTCAACTTATTTTGGATCCATAAATACGGGTTCAGTTGATTATGAGCAAGGGTTGCAAATTGTTTCTGATCTTAATGGTGATAATCATCAGGATGTTGTGATTGGTACAGGTGGAGGTAATGAATTTGTGTACGCTCTTAATGGAATAACAGGCGATGTGCTTTGGGAGTTTGGAAATTCCTCAACCACTGATGATGGTGATATTATGGGTCTTGATGTAAAACGTGATTTTAATAGCGATGGTGTGCCGGATGTACTAGTTTCAGCAAGTGGAAATGAAACGACAGGCTCAGGACGATTTTCCGTTTATTTATTAAATGGGGTAAATGGAAATGAAATCTGGAGAATAAATCAACAATCTCAACAAAAATTAAAATATATGGTTGCTTCCACAAATACTGGTGGTGCGGTTGGATCTAGGTTAGGTTCCTCAAACGAAGTCATTGGGTTTGATCAAAATGGAAATATTACATGGACATTTCCGACGTTTGGGACCCCATGGTCTGTCCGTGAAATAACAAATTTGGGAAATCCTTTTGGTACTGATGTTGTAGTCGGAACCACAACCGGAAGCGTTTATTGCATTTCTGGTGATAACGGAAATCAGATTTGGTTCACAGGTATTGGAAATGTTTTTATTGAAGACCTTAAAATTGTACCAGATGTAAATCAATCGGGGTATCCGGATGTTCTGGTAAGCGGAATTAATCAGAGTATTTTTATGCTCGAAGGTTCAACTGGAAATATTATCTGGTCTAATACTACCGGTGGGAATATACTTGGGAAAGATGTTTTGGGTGATCTTAACGCTGATGGAATTCCTGAAGTTGGTTCTGCATCTTTAAATGATGTTGCTCACGTTTATAATGGGGTTAATGGAAATATTATTTTTAGTTATGCATTCGGAACTGGATCAACTGCAAATGCAGCGGAACACGTTGTGGATCTTGATGATGTAGATGGAAATTTGAGCAATGAATTCGCAGCTTGTTCAAGAGATGGCAGAGTTATTTTATTTTCAGGTGGAATTGATGTAGTTCCTGTTGAACTATTTAGTTTTTCCGGAAGTTGTGAAAATGGAAAAGTTAATCTTAATTGGGTAACTGCTACTGAAATAAATAATCAGGGATTTGAAATTCAGAGAAAAACAGGTTCAGTTAATAATAGTTGGGAAAAAATAGGATTTGAACAGGGAAGTGGTACTACAACGGAACCTTCTTATTATACATTTACTGATGATTCCCCAGTTCATGGAAAAATTTATTATAGATTAAAACAATTGGATTATGATGGAACATTTGAATACTCCGAAGAGATTGAGGTTGAGCTTGGTATTCCAATTACCTATTCTCTTGAACAAAATTTCCCAAACCCATTTAATCCGATAACCACCATAAAGTTTGCTATCCCGATTTCTGGAAATGTAAAACTGATTATTTATAATTCTCTTGGTGAAAAGATTGAGAGCATTGTAAATGGGTTTTTAGAGTCAGGATTTCATAAATTTAATTGGGATGCAGGCAGATATTCTTCGGGCGTATATTATTACAGGTTGGAATCTGAAAATTTTAACTCCGTTAAAAAAATGATTTTGCTAAAATAATCCAGATGATATTCATCTTATTCAACAAAGGTCTGAGAAATCAGGCCTTTTCTTTATATTTCATTCAAATATTTAAATGGAATAAGTACAATATACTTGTATTGAATTACATCAAGGGTTGTTGAATCAAGCTGTTTCTCAATCTTGTAAGGAATACATTTTGAATAGAGTTCATTCGTTACAATTAAAAGTTCTGATTCTTTGTTTACTGATTTGTATTGAACAAAGGGTGATTTTTGGATGGAAATAGAATCTGAAATATTTATTCCGCAAACAACACAAGTCTCATCATCAAAACCTATAACGGATTTAAATTCAGCAAGATAATCTGCAAATGCTGAAAGATCATCTTCATCAGAATCTTTGTAGTCCTTGGTCATTATCTCTTAATTTGCTTTTGGTTTATTTAATGTAAATATAATTTTTGTTCCTTCACCCAATTTACTTTCAACCTTAATATTACCACCGTGAATATTTACAATTTCCTTACAAAGTGCTAATCCCAAACCCGTTCCTTTTTCATTTTGAGTTCCTTTTGTTGTAAAACTCACATCAATTCTAAAAAGTTTTTCTATATCCTCTTTTTTGATACCAACTCCGGAATCCATAACTATAAATTCGATATAGTTGTCATATCTGTTTTCAGATACTTCAATATTTCCCCCAGCAGGAGTAAACTTAATTGCATTAGAAATAAGATTTTGGACCAAAGATTGAAGCATTGTATCATCACCGCAAACAAAGCTTTGATGATCAAGTTTATTCCTTAAGTTTATATTTTTTACCCGGGCATTTTGATTTAGAAGTGTACGAGTATCTTCAACAATCATAAACATATTTTGAAGAGCAGGATTATATTTCATCCTGCCGGATTCTAACCTTGACCATTCAAGTAAGTTTTCTATCAGTTTGTAAGTGCTTTCTGTAGAATCTTTTATTATTTTCATGTATGATCGAACTTCAGTTTCACTCATTGATTCATATTCCTCTACAACCATGCGAGTTAAACCAAGCAAACCATGAAACGGACTTTTAAGATCGTGGGCGATAATTGAAAAAAACTTGTCCTTAGAAGCATTTAATTCTTTTAGTTCTTCTGAATATTGGATAATCTTCTCTTCACTATGTTTCTTTGCAATAGCAAGTGCAATTTGTTCTGAAACATATGTAAGAATTTCTTTTTCTTCCTCCTTGTATGTCGTAACGCTAGAATAATCCTGAACTACAATTACTCCAAAAGTTTTACCTTCAACTATTAGTGGCACTCCTAACCAGATTTCAGTTGCAGCACCAACCAAGGAGGTTTCTCCTTCCTCTCTTAACTTAAGATCTCTTTCTGCATCAATCAATTGTGCTTTACCTGTTCTTAAAACATATTCGGTTAATCCTCGTCCAACCTTTCGTTCGATGGGAGATTCGTCTACTTCGTCAACAAAATATGGAAAACTGATTGTATCAGCCTCCGGATGATGTATTGCGATATAAAAATTTTCGGCTCTCATCAATCCACTTACAGCATTGTGAATAAAAGCGTATAATAAATTGATGCTATCTAGAGATGTGACAGCTGTGGAAATTTTTAATAGTGAATCTTTTACATCCTCAATTTTTTTCTGTTCAGTTATATCCCTTGTAACACCAAAAGTACCGTAGACATTATCATTCTCATTAATAAGAGGAATTTTTGTAGTTGAAGCCCATGTAACTTTTCCATCCAGCCAGGTTTCTTTTTCAATTTTATTAATAATTGATTTACGGGTTTCAATTATTTTTTTCTCATCTTCTCTGGCTTCAATAGCATGATCATCATTAAATATATCAAAATCTGTTTTACCAATAATTTCATTGAGTGTTGATACACCCATTTTAACTAGGGTAGCTTTATTTGCTTTAATAAATCTGCTTTCCAGATCCTTAAAATATATTGAATCTGGAATGTAGTCCATAAAATATTCCTGAAGTTGTAATTCTTTGATGAATTTGTTCTCTACTTTTGATGCTTCAGTGAATTCTTTAATAATTATAAATTCTAGTTTTTCTTCTAAAGATCCAACTACCCCAACATTTAACTGAACTGGTATAATGGTTATTTTATCTTTGTGGATAAGTTCAGTTTTGTATTTTGTCGGAACGGCCTCTCCATTAAGTCTTCTTTCATAACGATCTAAAACTTCGTTTAAACGATTAGGAGCTACTAAATCGCGAATATTTAATGAACAGAGTTCGTTTACAGTATATCCTAGCAGTTCTGCAAATATTTTATTAGAATATTTAATATTACCATCCTTTATTAAAATTAACCCATCAGGTATGGCATTCATAAAAACTTCGTATTTTTTTTGGAATTCAAAGGAAGTGCTGTTTTCAAAATAGGAAGGGCTACTTTTTGTTGGTTGAACTTCGCTGTGATTTTCTGACATTATTTTATCCATAATTAATCAAACAATTTGATTGCTCAAAGGAATTTTTTATTGTCACAAATTATCCATAAATGTGCCATTTAATCAATTAGAAATAGCTGTAAAATTATTATTCATTTAACTATTTATAATTATCGATAAATTTTAAGAAATATTTACCTGACCTCAACTTTCCATTCGAGGTCGAATTTTATATATTTGCACCTGTTTTTGCAAAATTTAGAAAGAACTATGCAACAATTTAAGGATTTAAATCCTGCTCAACTTGCGGCGGTTGAGTATCTGGATGGAGCTCAAATGATAGTGGCCGGCGCTGGTTCCGGCAAAACCAAGGTTCTTACATATAAAATCGCTCACTTGCTTAAGAAAAATTTTACTCCCGAGTCAATTCTTGCGCTTACTTTTACAAATAAAGCCGCTAATGAAATGAAGGAGAGAATTAAAGAACTTATTGGCAAAAAGGCTGATGATTTGTGGATGGGAACTTTTCATTCCGTCTTTGCCAAAATACTTCGTACTGAAGCTAAACATATTAATTACAGAAGTAATTTTTCAATCTATGATACAATAGATTCAACGTCATTGGTTTCTAATATTTTAACCGACTTGAATATTGATATTGAAAATCTTACTACCAATTCAGTTCGGCACCGAATAAGTTTCCTTAAAAATCACATGATTACTCCAAAAGAATTTAGAAGCAAACATGTTGGTTCCTTTGTTGAAGAAAAGATTGCTGATGTTTATGTAGAGTATCAGAAAAGATTAATTGAATTTAATGCAATGGATTTTGATGATCTCTTACTTAAACCGATTGAGCTTTTTAACGAGAAGAAACACATCCTTCAAAAGTATAAATCCAGATTTGAATATTTACTTGTTGATGAGTTTCAGGATACGAATAAAGCTCAGTATGAGTTATTA
The DNA here is from genome assembly GCA_016709765.1 of Ignavibacteriales bacterium. NCBI lineage: Bacteria > Pseudomonadati > Ignavibacteriota > Ignavibacteria > Ignavibacteriales > Ignavibacteriales bacterium. Next base: position 488,546 of record JADJMD010000008.1, on the reverse strand, counting down.
AAATTACTTGTTTCTAGAAGCGGATTGATTTCTGTTGTGGGTGATGATGCCCAAAGTATTTATAGCTGGCGCGGTGCTAACATAGGAAATATGAGAGATTTTGGAAAAGATTTTCCAAAGTTCAAACTATTTAAATTAGAGCAGAATTATAGATCAACAAAAACTATTCTTAAAGCTGCTGATTCCGTTATAAAAAATAATAAAGATCAGGTTGCTAAAACGCTTTGGACTGAGAATGAAGAAGGCGAACCAGTTGTTCTACTTAAATGTGCTGATGAAAAAGATGAAGCCTCACAAATTTCCAAGTATATAAAACACGAACTGACAAAGAAAAAATTAGTCTTTAACGATTTTGCAATTTTATACCGCACAAATTCGCAGTCACGTGCAATGGAAGATATTTTTAGAAGAGAAAAAATTCCTTATACAATTATTGGCGGAGTAGAATTTTATAAAAGAAAAGAAGTTAAAGATGTTGTTGCTTATCTTAGAGTAATATCAAACCAGAATGATGAAGAAAGTTTGTTGCGAATAATGAACTTTCCTCAACGCGGAATTGGAAGCACCACTGTAACAAGGATGATAGCATTTGCAAGAAAACACGAAATCTCTCTTTTCCAGACGATGGGAAGAGTTTTTGAGGTTATTGATATTAAAGAACGCATCCAAAAAAATGTTAAAGGATTTAAAACATTACTTGATAAGTATAGCTCTTTAAAGGATAAACTTTCTGCTGGCGAACTTACTCGTGCCATGGTTGATGATCTTGGATTGATAAGAATGTTCAAAGAAGAAGGCACTCAAGAATCAATGCAGCGAATGGAAAACATAAACCAATTATTAGCATCATTAAGCGAATTTTCTGAAGCAAACCAGGATGCAAAACTTGAGCAATATCTTGAGGAAGTTTCTTTGATTGCAGATATCGACAACTATTCTGAAGAAAAAAATTGCGTAACTCTTTTAACCGTACATGCTTCAAAAGGATTGGAATGGCCAATCGTATTTGTTAGCGGTTGCGAAGAAGATATTTTTCCTATCGCAAGCAAGTTCTTATCGGATGCATCTGTTGATGAAGAAAGAAGATTGTTTTACGTCGCCTTAACAAGAGCTAAGAAAAAAGCTTATGTTACTCACGCACGCTCAAGATATAGATTTGGGGAAGTGGCATATCAAAGCAGATCAAGATTTATTGATGAACTTGATCCCACAACGTATAAAGAAACTAATGGCGGACTCGGAAGAAAAGCAAATCGTAAAACAAAAAAAGAGATGTATTACGAGTATTTTGAAAAAGTTGAGTATGAAAATTTTGATCAGGATGGAAAAGCTTTAAATATTGGCAGCCGCGTTATGCACGATAAGTTTGGTCTTGGTAAAGTTGTTGATGTCGTTGGAACCGGCGATATGACAAAAGCAACCGTACATTTTGAAGGAAATAATGTTAAGCAGCTTATGTTAAAATTTGCCAAGCTTAAAGTATTATAGTCATTTATTAATTAATATTTATTGCAAAGATTGTTTTATTTAGGAGTTGAAAAAAAATGTCTATCGCACCAAAAAAATTAGCAATACTGGTTGGTGGTGGCCCTGCACCTGGAATAAACAGTGTTATCGGCGCAGCAACAATTCGTGCAGCTGTTGAAGGTATTGACGTAATTGGAATTAAAGATGGGTTTAAATGGATAATGCAGGGCGATATTACACACGTTAGAGATTTGAACATTCAGAACGTAAGCCGTATCCATTTTAGAGGAGGATCGTACATCGGTATTTCAAGGTCAAATCCTACCAAGGATCCAAAACATTTAGAAAATGCTGTTACATCTTTACTAAGATTAAACGTTGATAAACTAATCACAATCGGTGGTGATGATACTGCATTCAGTGCATTAAAAGTTAATGAAATGGCTTCCGGCAGAATTAAAGTTGTTCACGTTCCCAAAACAATTGATAACGATCTTGATCTTCCACACGGTATTCCAACATTTGGATTTCAGACAGCAAGACACATTGGTGTTGAAGTTGTAAAAAACCTTATGGTTGATGCACAAACAACTTCACGATGGTACTTTGTAATTTCTATGGGTAGAAAAGCAGGGCATCTTGCTCTCGGAATCGGGAAAGCAACGGGTGCAACACTTACTCTTATTCCAGAAGAGTTTGCAAACAAGCAGATTAAGTTCAGTCATATTGTAGATATTCTTGTTGGTGCAATTATAAAAAGATTGAGTTATGGTAAGCCGGATGGTGTTGCAATAATTGCTGAAGGATTGGTTGAACATTTAGATCCTGCTGATCTTGAATCTTTAGTTGAAGTGGAAAGAGACGCGCACGATAATATTAGAATTGCTGAAATAAATTTTGGAGAAATATTAAAATCCAAAGTTCAGGATAGACTTAAGGAATTTGGATTGAAAGCCACTGTGGTTGCAAAAAATATTGGTTACGAATTACGTTGCGCGGATCCTATTCCATTTGATATGGAATATACTAGAGATTTAGGATTTTCTGCAGCACAGTTTATTCTTGATGGCGGAAGCGGAGCAATGGTTTCAATTCAAAATGGAAATTTTGTTCCGATGTATTTTAAAGACATTATCGATCCGCAAACTTTAAAAACTAAAATTAGAATGGTTGATCCGGCATCTGAAAGTTTTTACATCGCACGCAGATATATGTTAAGACTTAACAAGGCTGATTTTGATGATCCGAACGAAATTGCAAAGCTTGCGGCAACTGCAGGAATGTCAATCGATACATTCAAAAAGGAATTTGGTTATCTGATTGAAAACGATTTATTGTATCAATTTATTAAAGAAGGCAGGTTCGCAATTGCCTCATCAGAGTCCAACCTTGCACATAGAATGCAAGCAGAAAATGAAAGATCTGATGAGTATGAAGATGGATAATATATTTAAATAATTATGTGATTAAAACCCGATTTAATTGTGAATCGGGTTTTTTTAATTCTTTTTTTCACCCTTAAGAACTTTATAAAATGAAAAAACCACCATGGTAATTATTATTGTCCAGGCTAATACTAAAAAAATTATACCGTTTGTTGTAATTCCCATTACTTAACCTCACTATGATTATTTTCCCAGGCTTTCTTAACCAATAACATTAAAATTACTGCAATGGCAACCATTAAGATTCTTGCGCCCCAAATGAACGGTACATTTTCCGGAGCAGCGTTATGTAATAATAAAGTTGGTATTGCACTTTGTATGAACCACCATCCCATCAGAATCATAAGAATAAAAGGAGTTATGTATTTCATTACATAATAGAAGAAAAAAGGAATTTGTATATCGCCGCCTTGATTCATTTCTTTCCAGGCTTTATCAGCACCAAAAACCCACATAAATAAAACAGTTTCAATCAAAGCAAATACAACAAGACCAAATGTTCCAGCCCAGTAATCCATCTCATCTAAAAATCCAAACTTTAAAAAGAATATTACAAATTGCACCGCTATAAGAACCGAAATTGCCAAAGCAGTAACAGCTTTTTTTCTATCCATTCCAAATTCATCTTCTAGAAATGCAACTACGGGCTGACCCATTGCTACGGATGAAGTTATTCCTGCGAAGAAAAGTAACAGGAACCACATAAATCCAAATAATTCACCCATCGGAAAATGCGAGCTACCAAAAATTATTGGCATTGAAACAAAACCAAGATTAAATGATCCACCTGCAGCAATTTCTTTGGTTGCCTCTAATCCAAAAAAAGCAACTGCAACAGGAATTGCAATTGATGCGCCAAGAACCACTTCTGCAAATTCATTTGTGGATGCAGTTGCAAGTCCTGAAAGCACAATATCATCATTTGGTTTTAAATAACTTGCATAGGCGTGAATCGTTCCCATTCCAACAGATAGAGTAAAAAATATTTGCCCCGCAGCGGCTAACCATATGTTGGGATTACCAAGAGCTGAAAAATCAGGATTCCATATAAAAGCAAATCCGTTTGCAACAGAATTTTCCGGGAATGCAGGATCAGGAGTCCCAAGTGTAAAAATCCTTATTGCTAAAATTATTGCAAAAATAAAAAGCAAGGGCATTGCTATCTTTGCCAATTTTTCAATCCCTTTTGATATTCCCTTATAGAGCACAGCAAAGTTTATTGCAAATGTAATTAGCATCAAAGTATATGCTGGCCAAATGGAACTGAACGTCTGCGAAGTTGTAATTCCCTGATAACTTGAAAGAAAACCGGTCATCGTTTCCTTAGTTTCGTTTGAGTATAATCCAAGAACCGAAAATATACTAAACCCAAGAGTCCAGGATTCTATGTAAGTATAGTAAATGAGAATTGTAATTGAGATAAAAAGTCCGACTGCTCCAAAATATTTTGCAAGTTTGTTTTTCCAGAGAACATCAAACATTCCAGGTGCACTGCCGTGCCTAAATTTTCCGCCGTGTCTGCCGATACCCCATTCGATCCACATTAGCGGGATCCCGAGTAAAATAAAAAATATAAAGTAGGGAATCATAAACGCACCGCCGCCATTTTGTGCAGCTTGAACCGGAAATCTTAGAAAGTTGCCTAATCCAACCGCGTTACCGGCTACGGCTAAGATCAAACCTAATTTAGTTCCCCATTGCTCGCGTTCGCCGTTCTGAGTCATCAAACCTCCTGGAGTTAAGGAATTTCAGAAAATCATTTGTGAATATGAAAACTTTAGTGATTAATATCAAATGTAAACGATAATATTTGAGATGTTCTAAAAATTACTCCGAGAAATAAGGCTATATTTGAAAGCAACGATTTTTAATTTTTAGTCTGTAATTATTAAATTTGTACTTAATTTTTTTAGTAGGATTTGTAATGGCAAAAAAATTTATTTCCAATAAAGATGAAACTGTTAGAATGTTTAAAAATGATTTTTTAGAATCGCTTTCTAAGGTGCATTTTACAGTCCCACTTGTAATTTTTATACCGATAATTCTTTATATGTTATATCTTGCAATTTTTGAATTTTCACTATCAACTTTTTCAATAATCGGGGTAGTTATTTTTGGACTATTCATCTGGACAATAACAGAATATTTACTTCACAGATTTGTATTCCATTGGGAGTTGAAGAGCAAACTTGGCGCAAGAATTCATTTTATTTTTCACGGTGTTCATCACGATTATCCTAGTGATTCTAAAAGATTAGTTATGCCGCCATCGGTTAGCATTCCAATTGCAGCATTTTTTTATTTTTTATTTAAATTTCTTATTGGTAATATTTATATAAATCCATTTTTTGCTGGATTTTTAATAGGTTATTTATTCTACGATATGACTCACTACGCGGTTCATCATTTTAATATGCGCAGCAAGTTTTGGCTGGCCATAAAGAATCATCATATTAAACATCATTTTCAAAATCCTGATAAAGGTTATGGCGTAAGCTCACCATTATGGGATTTTATTTTTAAAACTAATTATCTAAAAAAAGAAGAACAAAACGTTTAATAGATTTTTTAAGGCAGTTAAAAGGAGATTATAATTATAAAAAAAAGATTTGTGAAACTAAGTTTTTTAATCTTCTTAATACTTTTACAAATTTTGTTTGTTAACTGCCAAACTTCTCTTACCGATTCAATTTTTATCCGAACAAATCAAGTCGGATTTTTACCTGAAGATATAAAAACCGCTATTGTACTTTCAAAAATTAATTTGGATGGTAAACAATTTTTTGTTGTTGAAAATAAATCCAGTGAAATTAAATTTGAAGGAAGCATAAAAGATAAGCCTTCAGTTTATGGAAATTTTAATTTTTGTTATGAAATTGATTTTTCAAACCTACAAACAAAAGGGAACTACAAAATTAAATTGTTGGATTTGGAATCTTATGCTTTCCAGATTGATAATTCAATATTTAATGATGTAAGAGATTCACTGAGTCTATTCTTCAAAGCACAACGCTGTGGGCCAACAAATCCAATACTGCACCAACCATGTCATCTTTCGGATGCTGCAAAAATTATAGGTTATAAAGATTCAACTGCACGTGATTTAACGGGCGGCTGGCATGATGCAGGCGATTATGTAAAGTTTTTAAAAACAACGGCATTAACAACTTACCTATTACTTTTTAGTTATGAATTTGATCCGCAAAAATTTGGATATGATTTGGATACTAATAATGTCTCCGATATTTTGGAAGAAGCAAAAGTTGGGCTTGATTGGCTACTGAGGTGCAATGTTGATAATCATACATTAGTTTCACAAGTGCAAAATGAAACTGATCATAATATCGGCTGGAGATTACCCGAAAATGATAGTTTGCAATTTGAACGTTCGGCATTTGTGAGCATTGGGAAAAATACAATTGGAATTTATGCTGCCACTCTCGCTTTAGCATCCAGAATTTGGAAACAGAAATTTTATGAAAATGAATTTGCAGATAATTGCCTTACAACCGCTGAAAGATTTTACTCACTTAGAAATAATGTGCAGGATATTGACTCAGCCTTTTCAAATCATTATCTCGAAAAAGAATTTTCTGGAAAACTTGCACTTGCTGCGATAGAGCTTTTTAATAGTAGTGCAAATCAGAAGTATCTTGATGAAGCAATAAATTATGGAAGAAAAGCCGGATCAGATTATTGGTGGAGTGTCGGTGATATTAATTCTTTAGCGCATTATAAAATTGCTTTCCACAATTCGAGTTTTGGAAAATATATTTATCAAAATCTTAAATACTTTAAACAAAATAGTGATAGCTCACTTCTTCGTGAAGGATTAGCTTATTCTTGGGGAACAACAAATACTTTTCTTGGAGTAAATTTGCAATCCATCCTCTACAAAAAATTAACCGGTTCAACTGAATTTGATTCGCTTGGTATTTTTCAACGAGATTATATTTTGGGAAGAAACCCCTGGGGTATAAGTTTTATTTACAATATTGGAAAAGTTTTTCCACAGAATCTGCATTCACAAATTGCATTTTTTAACAGTGGTTATTTACCCGGTGCTCTTTCGGAAGGTCCTGCACCTTTAAAACTTTTGGAAAAATATAAAATTAAAAGATCAAATTTTACTTACAACCAGTTTAATTCCGATTCAGTTAAATATTATGATGACAGATTTGATTACATAACTAACGAACCAACAATTATTGGCAACGCCACAGCGCTTTTTGTTTTTGGATGTTTTAGCAATTAATTGTTCTCAATTATTCAATTAAAAAACTTCTAATTTCATCATAAAATGTGCTTGTTGCATAATAATACAGGTCATTTTTTTTGTCTCTGTTTAGTCCAAAAAAAAATCTCTTTTATACGAATTTTGAGCATAATCGCAACTAACAAACGGTATAATTGTTGGTAATATTGCTGAAAAATTAAACTATGAAAAAAAGCGTCCAATTATTCCGTTCCGGTATCCCAATTGTTGATAGTGCCTGGGGAGGTTTTTATCATGGCGGAACCTATTTGTTAGTCGGTGAAAAAAAATCCGGCAAAACTCTCCTTAGTCTCCAATACGCTGTTGAAGCTGCTAAAAACAAAGAAATTTGTCTTTACTTCACAAACTCTCGCCCAAAAGATTTGATGATCCATGCGGCATCAATTGATATCGATCTAGAAAATTATATAAATCAAAATACTATTATCGTTGTGCGTGTAGCTCAACCGACTGAAACCACCGAATTTAAAAGTCGAGATGAATTTTTAACAGATTATTTGAGAGATATTATTTCTGTAATCAATCAATATAATCCAACAAGAATTATTTTCGATGAGATTACACCTTACGTTGAATATGAAAACTTGAATACTCTTAGAGATGCATTTGGTTCGATGATTGAATCAATCGAAGATTTTGGCGTTACGAGTTTATTAATTTTGCGTGAACCAGCGGCTCAATCTTCAAAACAAATATTTAATGTTTTAAATTCTTTTGCTACTGGAATTATTCAACTCCATAAATCAGAAGAGAGTGAAGAACAACAGCCTGGCATTATTGATATCACCCCTAACATTGGACACACTGAAGGTAAATTTAAAGCAAATTATTTTATTGAACCATACAAAGGCATCACAACTGATTTTAAAATTACGAAACGTGCAACAAGAGAAAATCAATTACCCGAAATCACTGAATTGATGCCAAATAAATCAAGTGAATTTAATACACCACTGTATTTAGTTCCAAACATTTACAGCATAAATGATTTTAAGTTGATTGTTAATAATCAGATTGCACTTTATAAAACAACCGGACAGAAGTTTACAATATTATCTCTTAGGCTAAACCCATTAAGTCAATCAGAATCAAGAATTACTTTTGATCAATTAAGCTATTCCGTAAAAGTAGCCGTTCATAAAAAAGATAAAATGTGTACAATTGATGATAAAATTTATCTTCTTATCACAAAATCTGATGACAAATTAGTTGATGATCTTATTAAAAAAGTTCATCAAACATTAAATGGTGGCGGTTCTGCTAATGTTTCCTATCTTATATTAAGAGTTAATGATGCAATGAACAGCGCTGATGATGTTTTTAAGGAATTTGATAGTGAAGCAGTAAGAACACAATTAAATCAGAGATAGAATTGCCAATAAAAGATGAAATTATTTTTCTATCAATTACTTTTTCTTACACTAATTTATTTCAGCCCCACTTTATTTCCTCAAAATAATACTTCTGTAAAGTTTAAAACTGAAGCTGTAGAGTTAATCAATTCTGGCCGCTATGGCGAGGCAATCGATATTTTAAATAAATACGTTTCTGCCAATCCAAACTCCGCATATGGGTTTAATCTGCGTGGAATGTGTTATGAAAAAAGAGGAAATTATGAGTACGCTGTTTATGATTATCGCACAGCAAAAAAAATAAATCCAACCGATGACGAAATATCATCAAATCTAAATCGAGCGACATCAGATTGGTATAAACTCCTTTACAATAAAATAGAGGGGCACAAACGGGAAATTGCAATCAATCCAAACATTGCAAAAAATTATCTTGAAATAGGTAAGTGTTATAAAAATTTGGGTAACTGGAGCGAAGCTGAAATTTGGTACGATCTTTATCTTGAAAAAGAAACTGCTTCATCTGATGAAATTATTAGATACTCCGAAATACTTGCAAAGAATAGCCACATCTCCAAAGGCGAACCGATTTTAAAATCCTACACAGAAAATTTTCCTGATGATCACAGATTATTTTCGCGCTACGGCTACTTTACTTTGTGGTTAGGCAAAAATAAAATTGCAGAAGATGCTTTTATAAAAGCACTTGAGATCAGACCCTATTTTAAGGAAGCAATGGATGGATTGGATTTGGCTAGAGGCAAAGGATATATTTATTCTATCAACGATACAACTTCTAGATTTAATTATGGATTAGTTCCAACTGCCAAAGAATACGAAATTGATAGACTATATCGTGTAATTAAAAAAAATCCTGCTGATAGTGAAAACCGATTTAAATTGATTGAAAAATTAATATCGGTAAACCGATTTGAAGAGGCGAACCAACAGTTACAATTTTTAGCTTCTAAATTTTCAGATCAGCAACGATTTAAGGATTTATTAATAAAACTTAACACTTTAAAAAAATCTTATTACGTTGAAAAAATAAAATATTTTGAAGATCAACTAATTAAAGATCCAACCAATAAAATGGCTTTGTTGGAATTGGCCAAGTTTTATTCCTTAAACAACGATTACACATCTGCTGAAAATATTTATAGACATTATTTGTCGATTTATCCGAGTGATTTGGAAGTAAAATATAAATTAGCTCAGATATTAATGTGGCAAAATTATCTTTGTGATGCGGCTGAGATTGCTAAAGACATCATCGTTTCCTCACCGGATAACAAAGACTATTTGCTTTTGGCTGCTCTGATAAATTACTGGTTAGATAACGATCGAGAATACACTCAATCTCTTTTCGAAAGGGTGCTGATTAAAGATCCTAAAAACTTGGAAGCTATGTTTGGATTGGCTAACCATTATATCAACTCCAACAAAATTTCAGAAGCTGAAAATCTTATTAGCCGAATCTCTTTGAATGACAGTACCTCTGAAACGTATTTGACGCTTCACAAAAGTTTTAATGGTCTAAAAACTCAAAACAAGTTAGCTCAGAATTATAAAATTTTAGAAGAGGCAAGAGTTTTCTCTGCTAAGAAAGATTACAACTCAGCTATAAAATCTTTTAAAGAATATTTAATAACTGATCCGAATAATAAATCAGTTAAACTTGAGTTAGCTGATGTTTACATCGCGAATTCAGAATTAAATAAATCAATAAATATTTATAATGATCTGCTAAAATCCGGCAACGATTATGAAATAGAAAAACAACGTGCCAAAGTTTATTTATGGTGTAGTGATTCGATTTCAGCGTTAATGGAATTTAAAACTCTTACTCAAAAAAATCCTGAGGATATTGAAACAAAGTTATTTCTCGGGGATGCTTATTTACAAAATGGGCAGTTTCAAAACGCTAGAAGTATATACGAAGATCTTTTGAAAAAGTCTCCAGACTCCCATATACTTAAAACGCGTTTAGGCTGGCTTAGCGGCAGTAATAAATTTTCATTCGATAGATTTCCAACATATATCCAGCTAATTCCAAGAGCATCATACTTTACGGATAACACTGATTTTAGCTATTCAAACTATGGTGTTGGGTTTGATTTAGGTGTTACAAATTACCTGACCATTGGCTTATCGGGATCACGTGGCAAATTATCTTCTATTGATCGTGATTTAAGATTCAATCAGATAAAAGGCTCAGCCTATGTTAGATTTAATGAAACATTTTCTGGAAGCGGATCTTTTGGACAAACTTATTTTACAAATGATTTAAGAGAAAATATTATTGAGATATCACTTACCGCGCAGAAAAAAAATGTGTTTAATATTTCTGGCTATATAAATTATTCTGATGCTGCGTTCATACTTTATTCTCCATTCTTAGTTGGCAATAGATTAAATGCGTATCAATTTGGATTAAATGGAGAATACAAATTTAAAAACGGATTAATTGTTTCAGGAAAATATTCTTATCTGGATGTTTCAGATGACAATTCAGGTAATCAGTTAGTCGCAAGATTAGGAAAAGTTTTTGAATCTGATATTACAGCAGGATATGAATATTACTTTTATTCATTAAAAGAATTCACCCCATTTTATTGGAGCCCTAAGAATTTTGAATCACATTCACTTTGGAGTAATTGGACGATTTATAATGATGAAGTTTTTAATTTTATCATAGGCGGAAAAATTGGATTAATACCTCAGAATGATTTTATAGTTTCTGAATTTTACACGTCAATCAGTTATCAAATAATTAAAAATCTTGTTTTACAAACGAGATATTCTACTGGAAGTTCGTACAGATCTGACACCGGTTATCGTTCAAATGCAATTCAGGCAAGTCTAATTTGGGGCTTATAAACCCTAAATATTAATTATTGTTGTTAAATCGCAATTATCAGTCTTGTTTGATAATGATACAGAATAAAACAATGTCCAATATTGGTAATATATTAAAAGTATTAACATAGAATAAAAGCTAAATAAAAATCAAAATAATGGCATTATTATTGAAAATTTACAACAAACTGTTTATTGGTTAGATGAAAATAAATCAACTTGTCGATCGTGCTAGAGTTACTATTTCAAACAGGGAAGATGAAAAAAAAGGAGAAGACTTAGGGCAAAAATATTTACGAAGAATACTTGTAAGCGGTATAGTTTCTCTTTTACTGATCTTAGTAATCGTTTATACTTTACCTTACACAATTTTATCTTACAGCTCACTCTTTGAGTATTCAACTATAATTGCTCTTGTCATTTTTCTTTTTATTCTTCTTGTTAGATACTTTGCCATTTTGGTGATGGCGTATTTATATCTTAACGAATATACTTTTATGGAAACCAACGGTTATGCGCCATTTGTTTCTATTATTGTTCCTGTTTTTAATGAAGGTAAAATAATTCGAAAATCAATTTTGTCTTTGCTAAAACTTGATTATCAGAATTATGAAATTATAGTTGTTAACGATGGTTCAACTGATGATACAAAGCAAGTTGCGGAATCAATGGTTGGATTTCAGGATGGTGAGTACGGCAAAATAAAAATTTCATTAATCAATCAACCGAATTTGGGAAAAGCGCGTGCACTTAATGCAGGTATTTATTTTTCCAAGGCTGATTTTGTTCTTTGTATGGATGGCGACTCACAGCTTGCACCGGAATCTGTTAAAATGGCAGTAAGACATTTCAAAAATCCTAAAATTGGTGCAGTAGCAGGAAACGTAAAAGTTTTGAACAGAAAAAGATTTTTTACCGATCTTCAAGCACTTGAATATATTGAAGGTCTCAACATGGCTCGCAGTGCGCAGAGTTATATTAAGCTTGTAAATATTATTCCGGGACCAATTGGAATTTTTAGAAGAAAAGCGATTGAGCAAGCTGGATTTTATTCCAGCGATACCTATGCTGAAGATGCTGACTTAACTTTAAAAGTTTTGGCTAAAGGTTGGAAGATATATTACGAACCAAAGTCTATATCTTACACAGAAGCCCCTGTAACTTTGCAGCAGCTTTTAAAACAAAGATACCGATGGACAAGAGGCATTCTTCAATCAATAAGAAAACATAAAAAGAGAATGCTAAATCCAACTGTAAACTTAGGGCATACATTTATTTTATGGTCTATGTCCTACGAAGCTTTAATTTGGCCTACAATGAATATTGCAGCAAATGCTTTTTTTATATTTGCAGCTTTATTTTTTGGATTTTCTCACTTGATATTTTTCTGGTGGGCTGGATTAGCAATATTGGATCTTGTTACAGCCCTTTATTGTGTTGCGGTCGAAAAAGAAGAATTTAGATTGGTCTGGTATGCAATCATTTACAGAATGTTTTTTATTTTAATTATTGATATTTGTAAGACCATGTCCACTATAGAAGAGTTTCTTGGTATTAGAATGACCTGGGGAAAATTGGATAGAATTAGTTCAACAAAATCAGAAAACATTGCAGTTAATACGAATTAGGAAATCAAATGGAACTTATCCCGATACTCTCCACAATTATTCTCGTAGCAACAATATGCACCTTCATATTGGCGGTCGGGGCGTATATCCTTTACAAAGTTCGTGAAGGAAAACCGCAGTATGCTTATCAAACAAAACCATCATCTGTAAAGGCTGAACTTGTAGTTCCCTCTGAAGCAGTTTTTTCAAAAGAGACAGTAGTTAATGAGCACGGCAGAACTTTATCTGTTGAACCCGGTATTACAAGGGAAGAATACACTAAACAACGACAACCATCACAATCAAAATATACACCTGAACCACGAGGTTATAAATTAGAAGAAGAGAAATTTGAAAAACAAAAAGTTCGAATAAGACCGCAAGAAAGATTTAGCGATGAAAATAAGTTCCTGAAGTACACTTCTGATGGGTACATACCTACGCAGGAAGATAGAAGTTCAGGGGAAGTAAAGTGGCGGTAAAAAACTTATTTGGTATCAGGATAAATCAATTTTTTATCTTTGTCTCCGGTTTCGTTATGATCATATCAGCGATTCTTGTTTATTTTTTTATCCTACGTGGAATCTACGGTCGTTTTGATACGTCAGAAATACTACCAAACTCAAATATCATAGAAAACTTTTTTTATGGTAAAGAACCTGAAGTTGCAGTCCTCTATTCTAAGTACACAGAAAATACTTTACCTGTTGGCAGTACTTGGTTAAACGACAACATATCAACCTGGAAAAAATTTTTGAGTAATCTAAATCTTAAATACGAAGTTATTTCAGATCAAACTATTGAAGATGGTAATTGTAAAAAATATAAATTAATAGTTTTACCCGGTACAAAATCAATAAGCGAAAAAGAAGCGTTACAATTAAAAAAATACTTAGAAAACGGCGGAAGCATTTTTGCGACCGGTGGAATTGGTTCTTTTTCAGATGATGGAAAATGGCGCGGATGGGAATTTATTAATCAGGTTTTTGGACTTCAATTTTCTCACGAGCTTAAACCAGATGAATTTTCTAAGATACATACTGTTTGCGGCAGCTTGCCAATAACAGCAAATATTCCAACCGGCTTTCCTTTGAAAGTTGCGACTTGGGATAGACCAATGGCTGTTGAAGTTTTAGATCCAAGAACAACTCAAGTTAGTTTTTGGTACAATTACAGGATGGATGACGGACTTGTGCGTGAAGAAATAAAAAAATCTGCTGGAATAGCTTATGGTAATTTTGGAAAAGGCAGATTTATGTGGATGGGATTTGAATTGAATTCTATAATTGGTGTGCAGGAAGATTATGTTTTTTTTGAAAGACTTTTTAATAATTCAATAAAATGGTTAATGTACTTTCCCATTGCTTACGTTAGAGATTGGCCAACAGGTTATGAAGCCGCGGCTGTTGTTGCTCCAGTTCTTTCAAACGATGTAAACAATATCAATAATGTTTTACCAATTTTTAGAAACGAAGGAATATCTGCAACATTTTTTGTTGATCCGCAAACTGCTGAATCTAATAAAGAACTTGTAAGAAAAATTTCATCTTATGGTGAAATAGCGGCCTTAGTTGATATTGGATATATGGCTTCCGTAAATGATAAGTTTAATAAACTCAATTCTTACGACGAACAATTAAAAAAAATAAGGGCTGCAAAAGAAACACTTGAAAAAATTTCATCAAGCACGGTCTCCGGATTTTTACCATACTATGGTTTGTTTGATCAGAACACTTTAAATGCAGTTATCAATTCTAATTATAAATATGTGCTTACTGATTCACTTACGGATCGATCTGTACCTAAAACCATAATTCGTGGTGATAATCGTATTGTAACAATGACCAAAACAGCTCGAGATGATTATGAAATTATCAGAGATTTTGGATTGACTCTTCCTCAATTTCAATTTTACACTTATCAAGAAGATTTAGATCGTGTTCTTTTTGAAGGTGGAATGTATATATTAAAACTACATACAGAGTATCAATGCCGAAGTGATTACGCAAACATTGTTAAAGATGTTATTAAGGATTTAAAGAAGAAAAAATTCTGGATTGCAACTGCAAGTGAAATTCAAAAATGGTATGAGAAAAGGGATTACATTGAAATAAAAGCTGATAGAAGAGGCAAAACTCGTGTTGCCCTAAAAGTTTCTAACCCGGGAATTGAATCAATTAATAATTTAGTAATTGATCTTGATCTGAATGACTATGCAAAAAACATTACAATTGGTTCCGAGATTATCGGAACAAAAACTGCAAGCGTAAAACACACAGAAGGTTCACAAATGGTGTATTTGTATATTGATGATTTAAAGCCCGGTGAATCAAGACAATACTATATTGATTATGATCAGGTTGCATTGTAAAAATTAAAAACGAATTATAAAATTTGCGTAAACATCTTAAAATATTTTTAATCGTAATTGTTTTTACCGGATTCTCATTCCCGCAAGAATTGTTTTATAATCAACCAAGAATTGCAATTCTTTATTCCGGATTATCGGAAAAGTATGATTATATAAATAGTACTAAGGTAGTTGATGTTATAACTTCGTGGGAATTATTTTTAATGCAATATGATATTCCGTACAAAGTTATTTATGATGAAGATATTGAATCAGGGATTAGTGATGATTTTGATGTTTTGATTTTGCCATCAGTAAATTTTATTTCAGATAGTCAAATAGAAAAATTACAAAAATATTTAGCGGATGGTAAGTCAATAATCAATGCTGGATCAAAATTACTTTTTGAAAATAGCAGCCATAATAATTTTCAGAATTTAAAGACTCTATTTAAGTTAATTGATATTGAATCTGTATCTTCTGAAAGTATTAGTTTTATTCATTCGATTATTCCAAATCAATTAAATCATTTTAGTTTGAATGACAACTCGGTTTTACAAATCTCGACTATTAATCAAGTATTGCAATCTGATAATTTTGAGAATAAATCTTATCAATATGGATTTAATTTTTCTGAAAATAAATTAAGCACGCCAAAATCCTCCATACTTTTTGGAACGGTAGGCACGGGAAAATATTTGTGGATAGGTTTTGATATTACAGATCTTGTTGGCGGCAAAGTTAATTTATCAGCATTCAAAAATTTGATTACAAACTCAATCAATTGGATGGACGATAAACCTGATGTATACATCGACAATTTTGCTGATAGTATTTCTGCGCCTATTATCACAAGTATCCAATATAATAACGCACTTAAACCAGATTTGATTGATGATTTGCACAATAACAATATCAAACCAGTTCTGTTTGTTAGTGACGATCAAATAATTTCAAAAGAAGTATTACAAAAATTTGATAGTAATGAAATCGTCCTAGACTTATCTGCAATGAGCAACCTAACTCAAGATGATCTTAATGAAGCATTAATAAAGTTTAATGTAAATTATAAAATTAATTTAACTTCTATTTTTGTTGATAAGCAATTTCTAAATGTAGTGGATTTGGATTCTATTAATCAAAATGGAATTGATAAAGTTCTTTATAGCAATCAGACTTTCGGACTTCCAAAATTAATTGGCAAAAATATTTTGACAATTCCGTTTACTAAAAATAATTCAATTCGATATTCACAAAGCAGTCTTAACTTTTTATATTACAATCCAAAGTTTAATTGTAAAACAGATCTAGACTATGAATTAATTGAAGAGATAAATCAGCTTAAAACTGATAAATATAATTTTGCTTCTTTAAACTCATTACAAAAGTGGTGGAATATAAGAGATAAAATTTCTTCGCAGATTAGTTTTATATCTGAAAACGAAATAGAAATTTTAATCACCAATAAAAACTCAGTTGAAGTAAATGATTTAAAAGTTTATTTAACAATTAATAATAAAATTGATAAAAAATCAATGATTATTACCTTTAGTACTACTTCATTAGATTATGATTTTGATGATATAGCAGATATTGTTGAGATAAAGTTAGATAGCATTCACCCTAATTCAGTCAATAAAATCAAGCTCAGTTTTAATGTTGACTAGACTGATTTATTAAATTAAAAATTTCTAAAATGAAAAATTGGGTAATCACAAAAAAAACACTACCACTATTGTTCTCGGTTTTGATTTTTATTAACCAATCCTGTGCTGATCTAAGCACTGAGCCAAATAAAAACATAAATCAAACAAATTCAAAAATTCAAATCTCATCACCATCAAATAATGGAACTTTGATGGAAGGGAGCAGTGAGATTATTTATTCCATATCTCAGCCTTTCGCGATAAAATTTCTTGAATTATACATTGATGGAGCATTTAATAAAAATATTCCGCCAAACAACGATGGAAGTGCCCCAATAATTTCTATTCAATTTGATTCTACTTATATAGATAAAAAAATAAATTTATATTTAATCTATTATGATAACGACGGCACATCAGAAAAGAGTAACATTGTTTCAAATGTGTTAGTCACAAATGACAGCAGAGTTCCATATACACCTTATAATGTTTCACTTCTAAAATTAAATGATGGATCTGTTAATATTAGCTGGAAAGATTCATCGCGAAATGTTGAAAGTTATGAACTTTGGAGGAAGATTGATTTTAATGGCGAGTATTTACGGCATCAGCAACTTTCCGGAAAATCAAACAACACGAACGATGAAATTATTGATACAACTAAAATTTATTTTTATAAATTGCGTGGATTCAAAAGTTCCGGCTTTTCAGATTTTAGTAATGAAATAAACTCTGCTGGTATTAGCACTTTCGGAAACCTTTACCCTCCAACAAATCTTTCTGCAAATGTAACAGGAATTTCAAATGTTAATCTTAGCTGGATAGACAATAGTAATAATGAAAATTATTTTTCAGTTGAGAGAAGTACTAATAATACTGAGTTTAATAAAATTGCTGCTCTAGTAAAAAACACAACAACATTTGTTGACACCGGAAATAGGTTAACAATCGGTTTAACTTATTATTATAGAATAGCTGCATATTCAAATGAAGATTCTGCTTTTAGTAATACTGCAAGCATTAAAATAACTTCTGGAATTTTAGTACCGCCAACAAATCTAACAGCAAACTATAATAGCACGGTAAACGTTATTCAGCTAAATTGGAGTAGTACGGATAATAATATTTTGTATTTTGATATTGAAAGAAAAACTGATTCAGGTAATTTTGCACTTTTGCGTAGAATTGCTGCAGGTAATAATCTTTATCTGGATTTCAATATCCAAACAAATAAAACGTTCACATACAGAATTAGAGGATATGATTTGAATAGATATTCAGAATATTCCAATGAAGTTGTTATCTCAACATTTTAACAAAGTGGTTTTTATCAGGTGGAAATAAAAAATAAAGAATGGCTTGATATTCTTGGCAGAAATTCCGACTACCACGGCGACCCGCTAATAATTTTGGATGATTCGTTTGAAATTATTTTTACTAACCAAAAAGCTTCTACTCTTTTTATAATTGATGATTTTCATATTTCCTTAGAGCAGGTTTTTGAAAAAGAAACTGTTCAAAAGCTAACTGATTTTATCGGACCGGTCTTAAACTCATTACAAAAAAAATTATATAAAACAACTTCAATCAACTTAAAATCTGGAAATAAATTAGATTTCGATATTTTAATAGAACCAATTAAGACTGATGAAACAATTAATGCAATTTTGGTTTTTAGAAACATCGATAATACTAATTGCAATGATTTATTAAGCAGGATTAAGATAGCTTCTTCAAATGATATAATCTCAACTAGTGACGCACCGCTTAAAAGTATTATCACTGAGTTACATAGCGAGATTCCCTTTACTATCATATCATTAAAAAGAGCTAAAAATGTAATAGATAATTATGATTTCCCTATATGGATTAAAGATGTTTATGGTAAATTGATTATTATAAATGATGCCTATTCAGGGATTTTAGGAGTTGAAAATACTTTTGCAGCGGGTAAAATGCATGAGACATTTTTACCGCCGAATCAAAAAGCAATCTATAAAATGATAGATCATTATGTTTTATATAATGCTCAGCAAATAATTTTAGAAGGATTAGGCAAAAAAAATAAAAATTTTGAGGTTATTAACAGCATTATCCAGGTCCCGTTAGTAGATAATTTTAATAAAATACTTGCAATGGTTGGTCTAATTGTTGATAATAAGTATGATTATTATAACTTTTGGGGTGGAGAAGAATTTTTTAAAGGTCTTATACAGAGTTTTCCAAAACCTGCGGCTTATCTATCTTCTATTGGAGTGATTAAGTTTGCAAATGATATGTTTGTAGAACTCTTTAAACCAGGTATTAGGCAGATAGTTGATGAAAATTTTGATGAAGTTTTTTCAGACAATCTTATCAATAAAATTGAATTATTTTTTGATAATGATTTAGCAGAAGATTTTATTTTACTTGATGAAAACTTAGTGCCTAAAAATTCTTTAGGTTCTAATGATAAACTGTTACTGTTAAAAATATCTAGTAAAGAAAATAATAAACCGAATGTTTTTGTTACTATTGAATCACAAACTGAACCAATAAATTTTGAAGATGAGCTCCAAAATATTTTAATGCATAGAGGAATAATGTTCGATATTTTAATTCAAAAAAATCCTGAGCCAATATTTGTTTATGAAAAAGAAAATTTAAAGTTTCTAGAAGTAAACGATGCGACAGTAAAGCTATACGGTTACACCCGCGATGAATTTCTTCAAATGGATTTAACGGATCTTTATGCCCCGGAGGATATTCAAACATTGTTAGATTCTTTTGGTGATGAGGCTTCAGAATCAAGATTTAGCAAACCATTCAGGCATCGAAAAAAAGATGGAACAAATGTACTTGTTGAGATTAGTAAAACTTCTTTTAAGTTTAATGATAAGGAAGCTCACTTTAATATTGTTAAAGACATAACGGATAGTGTTGAAAAGGATAAGCAATATCAGATACTAAAAATTGTTTTTAATGAATCTGATTTGTTGATATTCAGTACAGATGCTTCTGGTTTTATAACATTTGCAAATCAAAATGTATTTCAAAACCTTGGTTATACAAATAATGAAATTCTGCA
This sequence comes from Ignavibacteriales bacterium, assembly GCA_016709765.1. Classification (NCBI taxonomy): domain Bacteria; kingdom Pseudomonadati; phylum Ignavibacteriota; class Ignavibacteria; order Ignavibacteriales; species Ignavibacteriales bacterium. Next base: position 468,477 of record JADJMD010000008.1, on the reverse strand, counting down.
ATCATCATTTGCCAGCCTTGTAGGTGATGAAGATCGTGGCATTGTTAACACTTCAATTTTCCAATCACACCTAAAAGATTCAGTAGTATTACAATCTAAATTTAAAAACTCACTTGGAAATCTTATTGATTCCGAAATATTAGCTTCACCAGTTCTGGATTTTGATGGTGGTGTAGATTCGTTTACTATTATTGTAAAACCCCTATCTGAAAAATTCAGTTTCGATCAGCCTAAAGAGATTATTAAAGAAGTTATTAAGGAGGTTGTAAAGGAAGTTGTTGTTGAAAAACAAATACCAACTAAACCAAAAGTAATGCTGCCTGATTCAAATTTTCTATCCGGAATGTTTCATGAGATTTTAACTCCAATTAATGTAATTATTGGATTTTCTCAAGAGCTAATCAGCAGTACAGAAAATCCAACCGAAGAACAAATCGAAGCATCAGAAATAATCAACCAGAATCGTATCAAAATGATGGATACAATGAACGCCGTGGTTGAATATTCTGATATTATGCAGAATAAATCGCCTTTAAAGATTGAAGATGTTACAATTACAGATGTTATTGAAAAATTAGATGAAAATATAAAAGACATAACTGGAATTAATGATATTCAATTTGCATATGGTAAAATTTCTTCATCCCTAAAGTTTAAATCTGATAAACAGAAATTTGAAAATTTTATACTTTCATTAATTAAAGTTGTATCAAGATTAAGTAAGGATAAAAAAGTTTATTTCTCCGGATTTGCTGTTGAGTCTGATTCTTTTCTGATCGGTATAAGTGATCAGTATGGCAATCCATCTGAATATGTAGCAAATGTTCTTGAACAGGTATTTGGAAACGATAGAGATCCTAAAGATTTTGGCTTGCCTAAGTTAACCACTTACTTGGCACGAATTCTTTTAAAGTTTCTTGGTGGAAAATTCTATAAATCTGCTACTGATACTTATAGAAATGAAACCGGATTTATTTTCCCTATTGAGTTATCTACAAGTTCAGAAAAGCAAAATTTTGATTCTGTGCAAGAGATTATTTCATCAATTCCCTCATCTGAAAATATTGCAACAGACACTGTAAATAGATTAACAGAGGATGAAATTGAGAAAGTTGATGAATCTGAAAAGTTAATTGAAGCAGTTAGTGAAAAAGAGTTTTTACAAGAAGAAATAAGAGATATTCCTGAAGAAGTTACTACGGAAAAATCAGCTGATGAAAACACTGATGATATCTTTAAACCGGTTTCCCCAATTTCACAAGCACTTCTATCCAAAATCGAAGAAGTAGAAGAAGTAGAATATGATTCTAAGCTTGAAGAAATTCAATCTTTTGAAATATTAGATGAAAATAAATCTGAAGAGATAGTCGATAATACTTTTGATAAAACAGAACCTGAAGAATATGAAAATATTTCAGAAACGATTGTGGATGAATTTGCTGCTAATACTGAAAGTATTGAGGAAGAAAAACCTGCAAAAATATTAGACTTAACAAAACTTAGTTGTCTCTATATTGAAGATCAGGTGGATTCACAGATTCTTTTTAAAGTTCAGATGAAAGAATTGCGTGATGTAAAGTTTGCAGTAAGTTTTGAAGAAGCCCAATTAGTATTACTTAATCATCAGTTTGATTTTATTGTCATGGATATTAATTTGCAAGGGGAGTACAATGGACTTGATGCACTAAAGATTATCAAAACAATGCCTGCTTTTAGTTCGATTCCTATAATATCAGTTACTGCATATGTTTTACCTGGTGATAAAGAGAAGTTTATTGCTGCTGGATTTGATGATTTTATTTCGAAGCCTATATTTAAAGAAAAAATGATTGAATCTTTGGAAAAGATATTCCTTAGACATTGAAAGTTTTTCTAATTATTTATTGATTCCTCTTTTTCTTATACAGATTAAGAGGATTTTTTATTCCTGCCTTGACATTCTTCTCATTCCGGATTAAGTTAGCATACAAATGTATGGCAAATTCTCTAAATAGGTGATAATATGCAAAAAGGGCTAACTACAATTCAAAAAAACATCTTGGCTTTTCTGATTGATCAAATAAAAGGAAAGGGAATTCCACCAACACTAGCAGATGTTGCAAAGCATTTTGGCTATAAAAACAGGGCGACCGTTCAGCAGCATTTACAAGCGATTGAAAAAAAAGGTTATATCAAAAAAAATCCAAAACTTTCCCGTGGAATAGAATTAACGTTAGAAGAAAAATATTTTGTTCCCAAACCTGTTTTAGGTGAAGTTGCTGCCGGCAATCCATTAACGATCTATCCTGATTCCATTGATACTATTCAACTTCCAACAATTGCCAGAATGCCTCAGGATTCTTTTCTGCTTCGGGTAAAAGGTGATAGCCTAAAAGATGCACATATTTTTAGCGGAGATATTGTAATTGTAAATCCAAATCTTGAACCAAAGAACGGGCAAATTGTTGTTGCAATTCTTGATGATGCAGCTGTAGTAAAAAGATTTTATAAAAAAAGAAGTGAGATTGAACTTGTTTCAGAAAATTCGGAATATAAACCAATTGTTATTGATAAAAAATATCCTTCTTTTAAAATAGTTGGAATTGTTGTTGGAATTTATCGTAGCATGGAAAAGCGGGCGGGTTAATAATTTTATTGTTGAATATTCAATTAACAATATTTATTCTTTTATAAGAAAATAACTAAAGGAAGAAAATGAAAAGCACAGTATTAGTTTTACTAATAATATTTGTATTTGCAGGAAATAAATTCTTAAGTATAGCACAATGTTCCGATGCTGGTGTTTGTTCAGTTGGAGGGCATTCAATGGAACAAGAAAATAACAGTTTATTTAGTATTTCAGGATCATATAAATTTGGTTCAAGCGGAAAAGATGATGATGTAAAATATCACTCATTTCAAGTTGGTGCTGTTTATAATGTACTTGAGAAAACATTACTCCAACTCTCAATCCCATATCACATTCAATCCGGGCCTTTAGGTGATGTTAATGGAATAGGTGATTTATTAATTAGTGTAACTCAAAATTTATTATCAAATGAGAAATCATCTTTAAGTGCTTCAATTGGGGCTAAATTTGCTACCGGTGATGAAAGTAAAAATAATTTGCCGATGGCTTATCAATCAGGACTTGGGACTAATGATTTTATTTTTACAATAAATTATTCATATGAAAATATTGGGTTAGGAATAGGTTATCAATTGGCAGGAAGTAGAAACGATAACCTTATAAAATTAAAACGTGGTGATGATTTACTGGTCAGAGCTTCGTATAATTTTTTGTTGGATAAATTTACAATTACACCGCAAATTTTATTTATTAAAAGATTAGGAAAATCAAATACAGTTAATCTTTTAGCGATGAGTCCAATCGAATCTTACATTGATATTGAGGGTAGTGATCAAACACAATTTAATTTGCTTACTCAAGTTCAATATCAAATTGATAATAATTATTCTTTAATTACTGATTTTGCAATCCCATTTATAAAAAGAGAAGTAAATGTTGATGGATTAACTCGTTCATTCAGTGCTTCAATTGGCGTTCAACTAAATATTAATTAAAATAACAATGAGCTCGCCAAAATATAACATAGGCACTGCTGGTTGGTCTTATAAAGATTGGGTGCCAAATTTTTATCCTAAAAATCAATCCAGTGGATTTGATTGGCTGCAGTTCTATTCTCATTACTTTAATTGTGTTGAAGTAAACTCAACTTACTATACTTACATAAGTCCAAAGGTTGTTGATGGCTGGATAAAAAAAGTTGAAGATGCAAATGATTTTATCTTTCATATTAAGTTGCATCAGGATTTTACACACAAAAGAAAGTTTGATGAACAGAATATAAAGGCAATAAGGTATAATCTTGATCAATTGAGAAAATCCGAAAGACTTGGTGGATTACTTATTCAGTTTCCTTATTCATTTCCATTTGATGGAAATTCAGTTCAACAGATCCAAAAACTCAGAGATATATTTTCTGATGTAGATTGTTTTGTAGAAGTTCGGCATTCTTCCTGGGATAATAATCGCGCTTACGAATTCTTTAAAGAAAATGATTTAACTTTTTGTACAATTGATCAACCACAGATTGGGCAGGCAATTGAGTTTGATCCTATCATTACAAACGATAAAGCTTATATCCGATTTCATGGAAGAAATACTGAAGCGTGGAAAAAATCACTTACTAATTTTGGTAAACCACAAACTTATGAGCAACAGAGCTCGCGATATAGTTATCTTTATTCACCAGGTGAATTGGTAGAGATAGAGCAAAGAATAAAATCAATCCAAAATAAAGTTAAAGAAGTAAATGTGATTATGAATAATCATCCACAAGGCGATGCCGTAGCCAATGCATTTGAATTGATTCATTTACTTGAAGAAAAAAATAAAGTGGAAATGCCTCCAACGATTGTTAAAGCTTATCCAAGATTGGAAGAGATTGGTCTTGATTATATAAAATCAGATTTAATATTGTAATTATAATGTAAAATAATTTTGAGGACTCTATAATTTTTATACTAATTAGTCATAGCTATATTTATTTCTCAAGTTCAATTAAAATTAAGAGGTGGTAAAAATGAAAAAAGTATTATTTTTATTCTCCTTTCTAGTTCCCTTCCTGCAAGCTCAACAAAGTAATAATGGAAACATTAGTTTAGTTTTTAATGGTGAAAAAATTGATCTGCCTATAAATGCCGTTTCAATTCACAAGAATAATAGAATAATTTTAAGCATTAAAGCAGAAAAAGAAGATTCAATTATTCAACAGATGATAAACCTTGAACTTGGATTTAAGGAACTATCATCAAAGTCCGATGCCGAAACTCTTGATGGTACTAGGATTGAGATCAGAACTAGAAATAATAAAAATAATTCTGGAAAAGAATTATCGATGTGGTTTGATGGTCCAACAGGAGATGATAAAGATTATTTTGAGGTAGCTCATTATGGTGTTTTCAATAAAGGTGAAAGAGTTAGCTGGGAAATCAATTCATTATCTTTGAAGATTAATATAAAAGATGTTGAGTATATGGATGGAGCACTACACATAAATGGTCAACTTAATGGAACATTTAGATCAACATTAGCTCCAGAAGGACAAGTTGCAGAAATAACGGACTGCAAGTTTGAAATAATAATTTAGCTTATTCTGAGTTTGGTTTTTTATGCGTACAATATTTCACCTAGATCTTGATGCTTTTTTTGTCTCTGTAGAGAGAATTCTCGATCCCAAACTTAACGGTAATCCTGTAATTGTGGGTGGTGATCCTAAGTATGGAAGAGGAGTTGTTGCTGCCTGCTCTTATGAAGCACGTGCTTTTGGTTTACACTCTGCAATGCCGATAAGAACAGCTTATAAACTTTGCCCACAAGGAATATATTTACATGGGCACGGTGATGAATATACTCGATTTTCAAAAGCAGTGAAAAATGTGTTAGAGCGATATGTTCCTTTAATTGAGCAAGCTTCTATTGACGAATTTTATCTTGATATGACCGGTACACAAAAAATGTACGGTTCAATGTTTGGCTTTGCAACAAGATTACAAAAAGAAATTTGGAATAGTATTGGTTTGCCATGTTCCATTGGAATAGGAAGTAATAAAACTGTTGCAAAGATTGGCTCTGATTGTATGAAACCAAAGGGAATTACTTACATAATTCCTGGTATGGAAAAAGAATTTCTTTCTCCAATGCCTATCGAAACTATTCCAGGAGTTGGTAAAGTAACTAAAGAAAGTTTAAATGCAAGGGGGATATATAGGATTGGTGATATAACGAATCTTCCTGCAGATTATCTTGCAACAGCATTTGGTAAATATGGTGTTGATCTCTGGCGTAAGGCCCAGGGAGAAGGGACTCAATATTTAACAATTCAACGAACGAGAAAGAGTATTTCCCGTGAAACAACTTTCGGCAATGATGTTACAAGTGAAAATGAGATAGAAAAAACATTATTTTATCTAACAGGTAAAGTGGCTCAATCATTACGAAAGAAGGGCTGGGAAGCTTCAACAATTGATATAAAATTGCGCTATACGGATTTTCAAACTTTGACTCGTGCAAGAACAATTAAACCAACAGATGACGATAAAATAATTTTTGAAACTGCCTGGGATTTGATGAAGAAAGCTCGCATAAGAAGAGTTGGAGTAAGATTAATAGGTGTGGGAATTACTAATTTTTCTCCATTGAGTGAGCAGGAATATTTGTTTGAAGATGACGAAGTGAAAAGAAAAAAAATGTTAAGAGCTGTTACAAGAATTCGTGATAAATTTGGATATGAATCCTTATTGTTTGGAAATACGGAAGAAGATATCAGATTAAAAGGAATGGAGAATTATTTTCAAGTCTAGAGCAGTAAAATCAACCCGGCGGCCAGTTCATTTTTCGTCCACCGAGTAAATGCAAATGCAGGTGGTAAACTTCCTGTCCACCATTATCACCACAATTAAAAACTAATCTAAAACCATCTTCAGCTATTCCCATATCTTTTGCAATTTTGTTCGCCGCATCAATCATTTTCCCAAGAAGATTTGCATGTTCAGTACCTTTAATATCAGTGACTTTTGATATTTCAATTTTTGGTATAATTAAAATATGAACAGGCGCTTGAGGATTTATATCTTTAAATGCTAAAACATTTTCAGATTCAAACACAATATCAGCGGGAATTTCTTTATTAATAATTTTAGAAAAGATGGTTACCATTATTCATCTTTCTCAATTTCATACTTTTTCATTTTATTGTAAAGATGGCTTCGTTGAATTTCTAATATTTCTGCAGTCTTGCTTATGTTCCAATCGTTTGCCCTAAGCTGCTTAAGAATAAAAACACGCTCAGCTTTTTCTTTAAACTCTTGGAATGAGTTGCTAATATCAACAAGCTCATCAACTGAATGTTGATTACCAGAAAACATAAATGCAATATCTTTTGATGTAATTTCTTTTTTACCAACTATAATAATTATACGCTCAATTATGTTTCTTAACTCGCGAACATTTCCTGTCCACGATTGATTTTTAAGTATTTGGATTGCATCATCCGCAAACTTGGTTATTGGCTTTTTATGTTTTAATGAAATTTCATTAGTAAATCTTTCCAATAAAATAGGAATATCTTCGGCTCTTTCTCTTAACGGGGGAACGTTTATGGGAATTACATTTAATCGATGGAATAAATCTTCTCTAAAATTTCCATTTTCAATTTCTTCTTTAAGATTTTTATTTGTTGCAGCAATTAACCTAACATCAACACTAATTTTCTTTCCGCTTCCAACTCGTTCTATCTTTCCATCCTCAATTGCACGTAAGACTTTGGCCTGTGCCTGATGAGACATATCTCCAACTTCATCTAAAAATAAAGTTCCGTTGTTAGCAAGTTCAAATCTGCCAATTCTTTGCTGAACCGCACCGGTAAAAGATCCTTTCTCATGCCCAAACAATTCTGATTCGATTAGTTCATTAGGAATTGCAGCACAGTTAACTTCAACAAATGGTTTGTCTTTTCTTTCACTTTTTTTGTGGATAGCTCGTGCAACCAATTCTTTACCGGTTCCATTTTCGCCTGTAATTAAAACACGAGTATCAAGTGGAGCCACTTTATCAATCATTTCTAAAATATTCTGGATGGCTTTACTTTTGCCAAGTATTTCGCCATCCCCAACCCACACTTTTTTAATTTCTTCATTTTCTTCTTTAAGAGAAGCGTTCTCAGTCGCATTTCGAACACTAATTAAAAGTTTATCACGATCAATAGGTTTTTCAAGAAAATCAAATGCCCCAAGACGCGTTGCCTTAATTGCATTTTCAACACTTCCGTGTGCAGAGATAATAATAACTGAAGATATTGGTTTTTGTTCCTTTATTTTTTTTAGTACTTCAAATCCATTCATTTCAGGCATTTGTATATCCAGAAGGACTGCAGAAAATTCTTTTGATGAAAATTTTTCCAAACCTTCATTAGCGCTTGTTGTAAACTCAACAGCATAACCCTCGTAATCAAGAATCATCTTATGCTTTCGCAGATTTGGATTTCATCATCTATTATTAAAACTGATTTCATAAATTAACTCTCAAAAATCTTAATGAACGAAATAAAAATATTTGTGATGGAAGTATATCTCTATTTTCTTTAAGTAATTTTCCGAATAATCTGCCATATTCATTTACATCTAAGTCACGTATATCAACACTTGATTGAACTTTAAAACTTTCCTCAAAAGCTTCCACAAAATAACCAATTAGCTTTCCCAAGTCAAAAATGTTGGATCCATTTGATAAGAAAGCGCTTCCAAAAAAATGTGCAAGTTTATCCTTATCACCGTAATCGTTTCTTGGCGAGTCAAAAAACAAGTATCGAGGAAGGTTTTCATTCTTTCTTAGAAAAGTTTCCTCATCAGCACTGGTTAGGGGATAGTAAATTAGGGAATTAATTATTGGTACTTGAACAGGAACTTCACGATAGGGAACTGTAGCTAGCATTAAGGTTAATAAAGCATCAGAAATATTTCCATCACAAAAGATGAGAGCATTGATAAAAATTGAATCTGTTGCTATCAAATCGTTGCTGGTTTTTCTTATTTCTATAAATCTTTCTGAAGCAATATATTCTGTAATATGATTAACCGATTTTGAAAGATTACTTTGTTGTGAAAAACTTTGATTTAATAAAAATAGAGTTATTAGAATTACACTAGTTTTCATTTTTACTATTAAGAAAATTAGAATACCAAGAATTAAATGCAGTTTAGTGTTTATATGGTAATATTGTTAAGTCTGAATCACACCAGGGTTAAATTTAGGTAAATCCGGATTGTTATTTGAAACTTCCAAACACATAGAAATCCATTCACGAGTTTGCGATGGATTAATTATTTCATCAACCCATAATCTTGCGGCTGCATATAGCGGAGTACTTTTATCGTCATAAGATTTTTGGATATCATTCAGCAATTTCTTTTTATCGGAATCAGTAAACTTGTTTCCGCTTTTTTCTTCTTGCTTTAGTTTTATATCTAATAAAACACTGCTTGCTTGGTTGCCGCCCATTACAGAAATTTTTGCATTTGGATAAGAAAAAATAAATCTGGGATCATAGGCTTTGCCGCACATTGCATAATTACCTGCACCAAAACTGTTCCCGGTTATGATCGTAATTTTTGGTACAACTGAATTTGCAACAACATTAACCATCTTTGCGCCGTCTTTAATTATACCGCCTTGTTCAGCTTTACTTCCCACCATAAATCCGGTTACATCTTGTAAAAATAAAAGTGGAATTTTTTTTCTGATTACAATTCATTATAAATCTTGTTGCTTTATCAGCAGAATCAGAATAGATAACACCTCCAATCTGCATTTCACCTTCTTCAGTTTTTACCACGCTTCTTTGATTGGTAACAATCCCAACTGCCCAGCCATCAATTCGTGCGTAAGCAGTAATTATAGTTTTTCCATAACCGGCTTTGTACTCATCAATTTCAGACTTATCAACAATGCGTGAAAGTAATTCATAAGTATCATAAGGCTTTAAAGTATCTTCGGGAATAACTCCAAGAATTTCTTTGGTTGGATATTTAGGTAATTTACTCTCAATTCGATCAAATCCTGCAGAATTATTATTCCCAAATTTCCCAACTAAACTTCTTATTTGGGCAATACATTCTTCATCATTCTTCATGATATAATCTGTAACGCCGGAAATGTTTGATTGAACTTTTGCGCCGCCGAGACTTTCATTATCAATCACTTCTCCAATAGCTGCACGAACCAGATGCGAACCAGCAAGAAAAACAGAACCCTCGCCTTCAACGATTAAAGCTTCATCACTCATTATTGGAAGATACGCTCCGCCAGCAACACAAGGTCCCATAATGGCGGCTATTTGCGGAATACCCATTGAGGACATTTTTGCGTTATTACGAAATATTCTTCCAAAGTGTTCTTTGTCAGGGAAAATATCATCCTGCAAAGGAAGGAAAACTCCAGCGCTATCAACTAAGTAAATAATTGGAATGCGATTTTCCATTGCAATTTCTTGGGCGCGTAAATTCTTTTTTGCAGTGATAGGAAACCATGCACCGGCCTTTACTGTTGCATCGTTGGCAACAATAACACAGTTACGATTGTGGATTTTTCCAATCCCGTATACTGTACCTGCAGATGGTGCTCCACCGTATTCTTCGTACATTCCATAAGCAGCAAACGTACTTAGTTCGAAAAACTTTTTCGGATCATCCACAAGTAAGTTTATTCTTTCACGTGCGGTTAATTTTCCTTTAGCTTTATGTTTTTCAATAGATTTTTTACCACCACCTAATTTTACTTTGTCTTTTGTCGCTTCTAGTTTGCGCAGTAAATCTTTTTGAAAATCTTCACGTTTAAGAAATATTTCATTCTCATTGGATTCTGTCCCGATTTGTTTCATACGATTAATCCTTCAACAAATCCCTTGCAATAACAATACGTTGTATTTCGGATGTTCCTTCTCCGATTGTGAGAAGTTTTACATCTCTATAAAATTTTTCTACCGGATATTCTTTTATAAATCCATATCCGCCAAAAATTTGTACCGCTTCGCTGCTTGCTTTTTCTGCAATTTCACTTGCAAAAAGTTTTGCTTCAGCTGCTTCTTTTGTGTTTGGTATTCCTGCATCTTTCATTGCCGCAGCGCGAAAGTTAACATTCTTGCCGCTTCAATATTCGTAGCCATATCAGCAAGTTTAAATTGTATCGCCTGAAAATCAAAAAGTTGTTTATTAAACTGTTTGCGCTCCTGTGAATATTTTAGTGAAGCATCTAAACAGCCTTGCGCTAATCCAACTGAGCAAGCTGCAATTGAAATTCTTCCGCCTTCCAATACCTTCATCGAGTTTATAAATCCCATTCCTTCTTCGCCTAAAAGATTTTCTGCTGGCACAATACAATTTTCAAAAGCTAATTGCGTTGTATCGCTTGCGCGCATTCCAAGTTTATTTTCTTTCTTTCCAATTATTAAACCTTCCATCCCTTTTTCAAGAATGAAAGCTGAGATACCTTTCTTCTTATCATCTTTATTTGTAATAGCCATTACAACGTAGGTTTCACCAACTGTGCCATGAGTAGTAAACTGTTTGCTTCCATTTAAAATCCAGTTGTTACCATCTTTAATTGCGACGCTTTTTAAACCTGCTGCATCACTGCCGGAAAAAGATTCCGTTAATCCCCAGGCTCCAATCTTTTGCCGCTCGCAAGATCTGGCAAATATTTTTCTTTTGAGATTCATATCCGAAAAGATTTATATGGTTTGTGCAAAGCCCATTGTGAGCTGCAACAGAAAGTCCTATTGATGGATCAACTTTTGAAAGTTCTTCAATTATAATGGCATATTCAACGTAACCTAAACCTGCACCGCCATATTCCTCAGGAACAAGAATTCCAAGAAAACCTAGTTCCCCAAGCTGCTTCATTATCTCCATAGGGAATTTTTGTGATTCATCGTATTCCATTATTACAGGGCGAATATTTTTTTCAGCAAAGACTTTAATAGTATCTCGAATGATTATCTGATTTTCGGTAAGCTCAGATAAAAAAGGATTTGGTTCCATTATAACTCCAGATTAAATTCTGTTTTTAAACTCTTCAATAATTTTTTCTGCTATTTGATATGGAGAAAAATTACCAAGTATAACTTTCTCTAAGGAGGAATTTAAAGAATTTTGTCCGGTTTCACTCCAAAGTTCATCTTTTAATTTATGTTCAACAATTTCTTTAATTCTTACTTTAGCTTGTTTTTCTCTTTTAAGATTAAAAAGATTTTTTTCTTTCATAAAATTTTTATGTCGCTCAATCTCATTTGCAATTTCTTTAATTCCATTATTTTCAGAAGCAACTGTTTTTATAATATTTGGTAACCAGGAATTTTCATCGTGATCTTTAATCATTAATATAGTTTGAAGTGCAGTATAAGCTTGCTGTGAGCCAGGTCTATCACTTTTATTTAAAACAAAAAAATCAGCAATCTCCATCAAACCAGCCTTCATTGCCTGAACTGAATCACCGCTTTCCGGAACAAGCACAACAATTGTAGTATCAGCCGCTTGAGCAATATCAAGCTCAGATTGTCCAACACCAACAGTTTCAAAGATTATTCTTTCGAATCCAGCAGCGTCTAAAATATCTGCGGCATCAATAGCTTTTTAGATAGACCACCAAGACTTCCTCGAGTGGCCATACTACGAATAAATACGCCGCTGTCCATTCCAATGTCGGTCATTCTAACTCTGTCACCGAGCAAGGCACCACCGGTAAACGGTGAAGTTGGATCAACTGCAATGATTCCAACTTTTTTATTTTGCTTTCTAAAATACTTTGTAAGTTGATTTGTAATTGTACTTTTACCTGCCCCAGGCGGGCCTGTAATTCCTATCCGATAAAATTTACCAGTTTTTGAGTGAATCTCTTTTAAATATTCTGATGAAATGGGATTACCAGTTTCAATTATTGAAATAGCACGAGCTATTGAACGCCGATCTCCTTTATAAATATTTTCAACCAGATTTTTATCAATCATTTTATATTAGTTCTAAAAAATCTACAGTTGTTTCTAATCCATTTTCTAATTTTGTTGAAGGTCTCCAGCCAAACTTATTAAATAGTTTATCTGAAGTAATTACACTTCTAAGTTGTTCGCCAGCGGCGGTTGGACCGTGCAACTCCTCTTTTTTGCATCAGCAATATTATTAATAAAATGAAATAGCTGGTTTACATCTGTTTCAATTCCGGTTCCGATATTATAAACATCTGACGATTCATCTTTAAGAGTTAATAAATTTGAATTTACAACATCGCCAACAAAAACATAATCACGTGTTTGCTTACCGTGACCGTTAATTATTGGTTGCTCTCCTTTAAGAAGTTTTGTAGAAAAGATAGCTACAACTCCGGCTTCGCCCATGGCATTTTGTCGCGGTCCATAAATATTTGCATACCGTAAAATTGTATAATCTAATTTGTGTTCTGAATGATAAAAATATAAATATTTTTCAACTGCAAGTTTAGAAATGCCGTAAGGTGATTTTGGCTGCTGATTGTGTTTTTCATCAGCAGGGAAGTAGTCTTGCTCTCCATAAACAGCGCCGCCTGTTGAAGCAAACATAAATTTCTTTACGCCATACTTTACACAATTTTGTAAAAGGTTAATCGTACCAAGAATATTTGTTGTTGCATCAAATGCCGGATCTTTAACAGATTTTCTTACATCCATTTGCGCAGCGTGATGATTTACAATATCAAATTTTTCTGTTTCAAAAAGTTTATCCAAAGTTTTATCACCAATATTTGCTTTAATAAACTTTGCTTTTGGATTTATATTTTTTTCAAATCCAGTCGATAAATCATCAAGTATTACAACCTGATGTCCATTTTTAATAAAAGCATCTGCAATTTGCGAAGCGATAAATCCAGCTCCGCCTGTAACAAGAATCTTCAATTATTCTTCCTTATAGAAATTGTTTTTAAAAATATAATCTAAAACTTTTTCAGGTACGAGGTAATAAATCGGCATACCATTGCCAACACGATTACGAATATCTGTTGCACTTATTTCGATACCACGTGTCTCCACAAAGTGGGCAGATTCAACATACTTATCTATATAGTCAATTGGGTGTGAGGATTTTCTTTTAAGAACAACAACATTAGCTAACTTAAAAAATTTCATCAGGTTCTTTCCAGGTGTGAAACTGAAATATGTTATCATACCCAATTATCAGATCAATTTCATCATAATACTTTTTGAATTCACGCAAAGTATCGATAGTGTAAGAAATTGTATGCTGCTTAATTTCAAAATCAGAAGACTCAAAAAAAGGAATATCCTTAATTGCAAGTTCTAACATATTTAATCTATGCTTTGCTCTTGATGGATCAGCATCCTGTTTGTGCGGTGAAATAAATGCCGGTATAAAAATTATCTTTTCAAGATTTCTTATTTCTTTAACTGATTGTGCAGTAATTAAATGTCCGTTATGGATTGGATCAAAAGTTCCTCCAAAATTCCAATCTTACTCATTTTAATAAATCCTTATATTCAACAAACAAGTGTGTAAAGCGTTCGTGCATTTGTTGTGAACAATATGCTATACTTTTCTTTTGTGATAACTCCACATAAAGCTGCTTAAAGTTATTAATATTTTTAACCATTAAAACATCATTTATAATATGCATAAAATGTTCGCAGGATTTAATTTTACTTAAAAAAATATTGTAATCAAACTTGCTTGATATTAAACTGTTAAATATATCTTGAGAGTATTTGTTAAACCCAAACGCAGCAATAAATCCATCTTTATTTTTGCAATCACAAGGGATTCATTTTCAGAACTTAACAACTTAAAACACTGATAATAATCATTAGGTTTTAAATCAATTACATCAGAACTAACTATAAGGTTATTTTTATGAGATAAAAATTCTTTAGTTGATAATTTTTCAAAAAGAAGAACTTTGTCTGATAAATCTGTATAAATAAAATTTAAATTATTTTTTTTTAACTCCTCAGGTAAATAATCCCTTTCATAATTGCTCCAAATACAATAAACATCAAACTTGTTTTCTTTGCCTTGCAAATTTTCAAGAATATTTAGATAAAGAGATTCTGCCAGATAGATAATATCTTCTTTTGCAATTTCATTTAAGCTTTTATCTACGCTTTGCGGATTAAATAAATCGGATGGGATAATATAAACAGCTTTTGAGTTCATTGATTAATCATTTTGTAATAATCTTTTGATAAAGTCTCTATAATTATCAACATCCAGTTCATAGTAAGCTCTGCTAGCACCATTTGAGTTTTTAACTGAACCTTGCGAAATGCAAGAGTTGTTGCTGCTTTAATATATGCTTTACGATTACGTTCATCAAGCCAGCCTTTTCTTTCTCGTTGAGGTGAGCTTAATATAATCAGATGTGATTCAGGAATTATTCCGTTTTCACTTTCTTCTCTAAGCTCATTAAAAATTATTTTTCTTTCACCTCTTAATGAAATAGAAAAAACAGAAATAAAAATTATTATTGCAACAAGCATAAACAGAAATCCGATTGGTGCAATGTTATCATAACTTAGACTTATGTTCCAAATTGAATGTATCATCATTGCAAACGTTAATCCAGCAATTGTATAAGAAATTTTTTTAGGCGATGATTTGAATTTTGCCAATCCAAGAAATGCTCCCAGCGTTGCAGTTGAAACACAGTGCATCACAGCAGAAAATAGACTTCTTATAACCACTAACATCATCCAGTTTGCAACTGAATCGCCGTAAGTTACAAAGTACAAGAAGTTTTCAGTCATCCCAAATCCAAGTCCAATTGCCCCACCGTATACAATTCCATCGGTAATGTTATCAAACTTCTTATTCGTAATTGTAATCAGTAAAAACAAACCTTTAGTAATTTCTTCTACAATCGGGGCAACAACAACAGCACCAAATCTGCTAAGCTGTATATTATCTTTTATAAAAAATGAAACGATTGCCGTAAAAATAAAACTGCAGAGTAATGCAAGCACAATAGCACCAAGTGCGCCCCAAAAGATAATTTATAAAAACAAGTTTAAATGGCTCTCGGTCGTATCGATCGAATTTCCAAATCAATACTAAATAGATTGACATTGGAATAATTGCGGCTAATGCAGAAAAGATTATTAACATTTAATTTTTGGCAATGATAACTATTATTAAAAATCTGTTTCAAATTATTGATTTGGCAGTGAAAAACCCAAAAATATTTTTAACTAATTCCATAAATTGAATTGCAGGTTTTGTAGATTTGATTTTCAAAGTAAATATTTCAATCACTGTGTATTCAATTAGATAGTTTAGTTTTACTCTGATTTTATCAATAAAAATTTTGATTATCTTTATAACAGCTTGAATTGTTCCAAAAGCTTAATATTTGAGCTTTAGCATTGTTTGATTATATAATGGTTCAGTTATATATTTAGCCTCGTTTTTTGCGTGATTTTGCAAGATGATTATAAAAATATCAAATTTAAACGTTGGGGAACACGATTTTGTTTTTGAGGACAAAGTTGATGTTTTGGAATTAGATAAGCCATTTTATGGAAAGTATAAATCTTCTGTAATCTTAAATAAATTGCACGATCAGTTGATAGTTTCGGTAACTTCAGAATTTAAAGTAAAATATGAATGTGATCGATGTGGAACTGAGTATAAAGCAAGTTTAACGAGTGATTACAAAATGATTTATCTAATGAATGAAGCGCCGGAAGAAACGGAATCATTAAATGTAAGCTATCTAAACAGAGATGCAGATAAGATTGATATTACGATCGATGTTCGCGAATTTGCACTGCTTTCAATTCCGATGAAAAACTTTGTAAAGAAGATTGCAAAGGATTGTGTTACCGATGTGGTAAAGATTTGAATAAAGAAGAATGTAATTGCAGTACACAAAAAATAGACCCGAGGTGGAAACCTCTTATGAACTTGAAAGATAAATTAAATCTCAATTAAATATAATGGAACGATAATATGGCACATCCAAAACGTAAGATATCTAAAAGTCGTAGAGATAAGCGTAGGACACATTATAAGGCAGTAGCACCTTCATTAAGCACTTGTGGAAATTGCGGTGATATGAAACTTGCTCATCGTGCTTGCCCTTCCTGCGGTTACTACAATGAACGCTCTGTGTTTATTCCTAAAAGCTAATTTTTTATAGCTTACTTATCTAATGGCTGAATCAGAAGCTAAAATTTCTAAGTGCAGAATAATTGTTGATGCAATGGGGGGCGACTACGCCCCTCAAAATGCTGTAGTTGGAGCCATTGATGCTTACAATGAAAAGAACGACTTTGAACTTTTTCTTGTTGGTAAAAAGGAAGAAATATTCTCGGTTATAAATTCCAATCAACTTTCATTTGATGAAAAATTTATAATCCATACTGATGAAATTATTGGTATGGGTGATTCACCAACTTCCGCCCTTAAATTAAAACCAAACTCGTCAATCGTAAAAGGTGCACAGCTTGTTAGAGAAGGAAAAGCAGACGCTTTTGTAAGTGCCGGTAACACCGGTGCGATGATGAGCGCTTCAACATTAGTAATGGGTAGAATTCCGGGTGTAGGACGTCCAACAATAGGGGCTGAAATGCCAAATGTTTATGGTGTTTGTTATTTGTACGATGTTGGTGCCGGTAAAGATGCAAAACCATCACATCTTTTTGAATATGCTGTGATGGGGACTATTTATGCAAAAGAAATGGGAGGAATTAAAAATCCAAGCGTTGGACTATTAAGCATGGGTGAAGAAGTGGGTAAAGGCAATGAAGTTTCTAATGATGCTTTTAAACTTCTTAAAGAATCCAAATTAAATTTTATTGGAAATGTTGAGGGTCGTGATATACTAACAAAGCAAGTTGATGTTGTTGTGTGTGATGGTTTTGTTGGAAATATTATTTTAAAATTTGGTGAATCAGTTCCTAAACTTCTTAAACATCTTTTAACGGAAACTGCTGAAGCAAGTTTTTTGACAAGTTAAAAGTTGGATTATCAAAGGAAACTCTTAAAAAATCCTTAAAGTCTTTGGATTATCAGGAACATGGGGTGTACCGTTGCTTGGCGTTAATGGAATAAGTATTATAGGACACGGATCAAGTTCTCCTAAAAGCAATTAAAAACATGGTTTTAAAGCTAGAGAAATGTATAATAAAGACCTCATTAAAAGATAGAAAATTCTATCAAACAATATTCTAAAAAATAATTACTGGAAAATTAATGTCTGATAAAAGATTTAATGCAATGATAACAGGGGTTGGGATGTACACTCCTGATAAAGTACTGGATAACAAATATTTTGAATCAATTGTTGAAACAAATGATGAATGGATAAAAACCAGAACTGGAATCAGCGAAAGAAGAATTTTAGAAGATGGTGCCACAAGCGATTTAGCAGCTCGCGCAGCATTAGATTTATTTGAAAAACATAATGTTGATCCAAAAGAAATTGATGCAATTATAGTTGCAACTGTTACACCAGATATGTTTTTTCCTGCCACTGCATGTTTGGTACAAAATAAAATTGGTGCTATAAATGCATGGGGATTTGATTTATCTGCGGCTTGCTCAGGTTTTCTTTTGCTTTGCAAACAGGTGCCTTATGTTTCTGCTGAATTAATGGAAAAAAGCAATCTTAAATCAGAAGACATTGCGTATCTTGTTCCTCATCAGGCAAATTTAAGAATTATTGATGCAACAGCACAAAGAATGGGAATTAGTAAAGACAAAGTGATGATTAATATTGATAAATATGGTAATACAACGGCTGCAACAATTCCATTATGTTTAACTGAATACTATCGAGCCGGAAAAGTAAAAAAAGGTGATAATTTAATATTATCAGCCTTTGGAGCTGGATATACATGGGGCGCAATACATGTTGTTTGGGCAATTTAATTTATAAAACATAAACTATTTCAATGTCAAAAAAAGCTTTTTTATTTCCTGGTCAAGGATCACAATATATTGGTATGGCTAAAGATTTATTTGAAAAATCTGTAGAAGCCAAAGAGATGATTAAAACCGCCAATGATGCTCTTGGAATTAATCTATCATACATAATGTTTAACGGACCAGAACAACAGCTTAAGCAGACTGAGTTTACACAACCAGCAATTTTTTGCACAGTGTTATTCTTTCAAGTTTAATTAGAACACTTGAACCTGAAGGCGCGGCCGGTCATTCACTTGGAGAATACTCAGCATTAGTTTCAGCAAATGCAATTCAGTTTTATGATGCAATTAAACTTGTACGAGCTAGAGGTAAAGCGATGCAACAAGCGGGGATTGATAATCCCGGAACTCTAGCAGCTATTATCGGATTAGAAGCAAACAAGGTTGTAGTTCTTTGTAAAGAAGCATCTGAATTCGGAATTGTACAATGTGCAAATTTTAATTCGCCCGATCAGATTGTTATATCGGGCTCAATTGATGGCGTTAGAAAAGCGATGGAATTATGCAAAGCGAATGGTGCTAAATTAGTCAAAGAGCTTGTTGTTAGCGGCGCATTTCATTCACCATTAATGCAATCAGCTAAAGATGTTTTGATGGATTCTTTAGTTTTTGCATCATTTTACGACGCAAAATTTCCTGTGTATGCAAATGTTACAGCAAAACCAGTTACAAAAAAAGATGAAATAAAAAATCATTTGCATAATCAAGTTACTTCTCCTGTAAGATGGGAAGAAACAATAACTAATATGGTAGCTGATGGCTTTGACGAATTTTATGAAATTGGACCAGGAAAAGTTTTACAAGGATTGGTTAAGCGAATAAATCCAGATGTAAAATTATTTGGAATAGATAAATATGAAGATTTGGAGCAGTACTTATAATGGAATCAAAGATTAATCAAAAATTTACTAGAGAAATTAACGGTGTTTATATTGATCCACAGATTTTTAATTTTAAATTTTCCTGTAAGTGTGGTGGTGAATGTTGCAATTACGGCGTTTACACTGATCTTAAAGAACACGAATATATTTTAAGTATTAAAGATAAAATCATTCCTTTGTTGGATGAGACTCAAACTAAAGATATTGATAAATGGTTTGAGGCACCTGAAGAAGATGAAGATTTTGAATCAGGTGTAGCTGTCGGTACAGAAGTAATCGACGGTAAATGTACATTCTTGGATAAAAATGGTTTATGTACTCTTCAAAAACTGGCTATGAATGAAGGCGCCCATAAGTGGAAGTACAAACCAATTTATTGTGTGCTTTTTCCACTTACAGTTTTTGAAGGTGCGCTTACAATCGATGATGAACATATTGATAGATTAAAAACTTGCAGTAAAGATCCTATTAAAGAAACAAGTATCTTTGAGGCGTGTAGAGAAGAATTGATTCATTTCTTTGGAGAAGAAAAATTTATAGAACTTGAAAAGTATAAAAATGAATATTTATCCGAACATCTTTCCGGAGTTGAAAAAAAATGACAAGTAAAGTAGTTGAATCACATAATAAGCGCGCAATTGTAACAGGTGGTACAAGAGGAATCGGCAGAGCAATTGTAAAAGAACTTGCTTCGAGAAGCTGCTGTGGGGTTTTATTTTCTGATGTCGCTTTTGTTTATAACAGTTGTGATGAATGTGCTGATGAATTAATGGGTGAAATTGACTTTCCTGGAATTAAGATTCATGAGTTTTAAAGCTGATGCTTCATCATTAGAACAAGCTAATGCAACTGTTGAAGCAGCTATAGAAAATTAGGTGGCGTTGACATATTAATTAATAATGCCGGGATTACCAGGGACAATTTACTTTAAGAATGAGTGAAAAGAATTTGATGATGTTATTAATGCAAATCTTAAAAGTGTTTTTAATTACACAAAAGCAGTTTCAAACCTATGATCGCTCAACGATATGGTAGAATTGTAAATATCGCTTCGGTTGTTGGATTGATAGGCAATGCCGGGCAATCAAATTATTCTGCCTCAAAAGCAGGAGTAATCGGTTTTACAAAATCTATGGCTCGCGAGTTAGCATCTCGCAATATTACGGTTAATGCTGTGGCGCCCGGTTTTATTCAAACAGACATGACTAATAAATTGACCGAAGAGCAAGTTAAAAAGTTAGTTCAAAATGTTCCGATGGCTCGATTAGGTAATCCAGAAGATGTAGCTAAAGTTGTTGCGTTTTTATGCAGTAAAGATGCAGATTATATTACAGGTCAAGTTATTTCGGTTGATGGCGGAATGACAATGTAATTTACAAATCTATTTGTTTCTTAGATTTTATTTTCATTAAATTTAAACCAATAAATAATAACTCAATTAAATACAAAACTAAAAGAGGAGAACACTATGGATGTTGAAGCTAAAGTGAAAGAGATCATTATTGATAAATTAGGTGTGGAAGAATCTCAAATCGCTCCTGAGGCATCATTTACAAATGACCTAGGCGCTGATTCACTTGACATTGTTGAATTAGTAATGGGATTTGAAAGCGCTTTTCAGATTTCTATTCCTGATGAAGATGCTGAAAAATCGGAACAGTGGGAGACGCTGTTAAGTATCTTTCAGAAAAATTAGCTTAAGTTTAATAAAGTCGGGTGTAAGAGCCCGACTTCCTTTCCATTTATATGATTTTACATATTACATACAGCTTATGCTAATAAGGTTTTATGAATAGAAGAAGAGTTGTTGTAACTGGCATTGGTGCGGTAACGCCAATAGGGTTAAATGTTCCAGATTTTGGAATGGCCTAATTTCGGAAAAATGGCGTGGCTCCAATAACCCACTTTGATGCTTCCAAATTTGATACCCATTTTGCTGCCGAAGTAAAAGAGTTTAATCCCGATAATTATTTTGATAAAAAAGCTGTTAAAAGATTAGACAGATTTTCTCAATTTGCTATTGCTGCTTCCGTTCAAGCCATTGAAGATTCGAAGATCAACTTAGACCAAATTAACTTAGAGAGAGCAGGCGTTATTTATGGAAGTGGGATCGGTGGATTGCAAACGCTTCAAAATGAACATTGGAAATATTTTCAGGATAAAAACCCTGGGATCATAAGTCCATTTTTTGTCACTATGATGATTTCAGACTTAGCTGCCGGGCAAATCTCCATTCGTTTTGGACTAAAAGGACCTAACTATGCAACTACATCAGCTTGTGCAACAGCTTCAAGATGCCATATCAGATGCTTATATGATAATTGAAAGAGGCGCTGCGGATATTATGGTTGGTGGTGGTAGTGAAGCCTCAATAACTGAAATTGGCATGGGCGGATTTAATGCGATGAGAGCATTATCCACATGGAATGATAGATATTTAGAAGCCTCACGTCCATTTGATAAAGACCGAAGCGGTTTTGTTATGGGCGAAGGTGCTGGTACATTAATTCTTGAAGATCTTAATCACGCAATTAATAGAGGCGCAAAATTTATGCTGAACTTGCAGGAATAGGCCTAACTGCAGATGCGCATCATATAACTGCTCCTGCTCCAGGCGGTGAAGGCGCAGTAAGATCGATGAAGATTGCTATAGAAGATGCGAGACTTTTATTAAATGATATTGATTATATTAATGCCTATGGAACATCAACACCACACAATGATATTAATGAAACAAAAGCTATAAAAACGTTATTTGGCGAACATATTACAAACTTGTCGTTAGTTCAACTAAATCAATGACCGGGCATTTATTAGGAGCTGCAGGTGCTATTGAAGCTATTGCTACAGTATTAGCTATGAATAATAGTTTGATACCACCCACAATAAATCTTGATAATCCTGATCCTGAATGTGATTTGAATTACAGTGCAAAAAGACAAACTGAAAAAGAAATAAATGCCGCAATCAGTAATACTTTTGGATTTGGCGGACACAATGCATCATTATTGTTTAAGAAATTTGAGGAATAGTTTTGAGTTCTTTTTTTCTCGTTTGCTTAAATACTTTGGCTTTCGGGAAGAAAGCAATAATTCCCACCAGGTTAAAAAAATACTTACCCCACATAAATTTACAGAGCTTGAAGAATTAATTGGTTATCCAATTAAAGACAAATCACACTACATTCAAGCTTTAATGCATAGATCATTTTTAGAAGAACTTGAGGAGGATGACACCTCAAACGAAAGATTAGAATTTTTAGGAGATTCCGTTTTAAGTCTTGTTGTTGCGGAATATCTATTTGAAAATTTTCCGAAAGAAAATGAAGGTTTCTTAACAAAAATAAGAGCCCGGCTTGTAAACCGTTTTGCTTTGTCGGATGCTGCAGAAGATATAGGATTAGCTAATTTTATTTTAATAAATCAAAATTTAACAAATACATTTGCAAGAGCATCTAAAACGGTACTATCAGATGCATTTGAGGCTATAATTGGAGCAATTTATTTGGATCACGGTTTAGAGATTTCCAGAAAATTTATTCATAAAGTTTTAATACTTCCAATTGTAAGAGAAGGAGATTATTTGGTTGATGAAAACTACAAAAGTCAGCTATTGGAATATGCTCAAGCAAATAAAATTGAAGCCCCTAATTATATTGTAATCAAAGAAGAAGGACCGCAGCACGATCGAATATTTACGGTTAAAGTGAGTGTTGGCGAAGATTATTTTGGTATTGGAACCGGGAAAAACAAAAAACTGCCGAACAAAATGCCGCAAGAGCAACTCTTGAAAAAATTCCTCATTAAATAAACCACAAACTTAGTTTAACAAAAATTGCACTAAAATATCTCTTTCTGTCAATCAGATTTACAAAGATTTTCCTTAATTTTGAACCTCAAAATGAAAGTATTTTTTAATTTTCTTAAAATAAAAATGAGTTTGTAAATGAAATCTTTTCAACATCCGGATAAATTTGAATCAAGACATATTGGACCAAATCATAAAGAAATAAATGAAATGGTTAGATTGTGCGAGTTAATTCACTCGAACAACTTATTGATGAAACCGTTCCAAAAAATATCAGACTTAATAAAAAATTGAAGTTGGATGATGCTTTAAGTGAATATGAGTTCATCAAACTAATAAATCAATTAGCATCAAAAAATAAAATTTATAAAAGTTATGTTGGGATGGGATATTCTCCTGTAATTCTTCCACCCGTTATTCAAAGAAATATTTTAGAAAATCCGGGCTGGTACACACAATACACACCATATCAAGCTGAAATTGCTCAGGGTAGATTAGAAGCTCTGCTCAACTTTCAAACAGTAGTTACAGACTTAACTTCACTACCAATAGCAAACGCATCTTTGCTGGATGAGGGCACAGCTGCATCAGAAGCAATGTTGATGTTTTATCACAACAGAAAAAAAGATAAATCAAACTCAAATAAATTTTTTGTTTCAAATGAAGTTTATCCACAGACAATTGATGTTTTGAAAAATCGATCCAAACCATTAGGAATAGAATTAGTCGTTGATGATTTTAAATCAGTTGAACTTACAAATATTTTTTTTGGATTATTGGTTCAATATCCTGCACAGAACGGAGAGATTTATAATTACAAGGCTTTCTTTGAAAAAGCCACTGCACTTGGAATTTATAAAGTTGTAGCAGCAGATTTTATGAGTTTATTATTATTGACTCCTCCGGGAGAATTTGGTGCGGATTGTGCCGTTGGCAGTACCCAGCGATTTGGAATTCCAATGGGGTATGGTGGACCGCACGCAGCATATTTTGCTACAAAGGAAGAATTTAAACGAGTTATACCTGGAAGAATAATCGGTGTTTCAATTGACTCGCAAGGCAACAGAGCACTTAGAATGGCATTACAAACAAGAGAGCAGCATATCAAACGTGAAAGAGCCACAAGCAATATCTGTACTGCACAGGTTTTGCTTGCTGTAATGGCTGGGATGTATGCGGTATATCATGGACCGGAAAATCTAAAATCAATAGCGCAAAGAATTAATAATTTAACACAAGTTGTTAGTGATAATTTAAAACAATTTGGAATGAATCAGGTTAACAAAAATTATTTTGATACCATAACGTTTAAGGTTGATAGCATAACAATTGAAAAATTAAAAACTACAGCACTAAGCAAAGAAATAAATCTAAATTATTTTATCAAAGATTGTGTAAGTATCTCGTTAAGCGAGATTACTACTTACCAAGATGTAATAGAACTTATAAATATTTTTGCAGAAGTTTTGGATAAAAAGCAGATTTCAATTTCTACTTCAGAAAACAATGGTATGTTAAAATCCACTATTGAAACAGAACTAATTCGAACATCAAAATATTTAGTACATCCTGTTTTTAATTCTTATAGATCTGAAACTGATATTTTAAGATATATGAAACTTCTTGAAAATAAAGATCTATCACTTGTTCATTCTATGATTCCGCTTGGTTCTTGTACAATGAAATTAAATGCAACCACTGAAATGATTGGAGTTACGATTCCACAGTTTGCAAGCATTCATCCGTTTGCACCAAAAGAACAAGTCGCTGGATATTTAGAAATGTTTAGTGATTTAGAAAAAGATCTTGCAGAGATTACAGGATTTTCCGCAGTATCATTACAGCCAAATTCAGGCGCACAAGGTGAATATGCGGGTCTTTCAGTGATCAAAGCTTACTTAGAAAATAAAGGTGAATTACAACGAAACATAGCATTGATTCCATCTTCCGCTCATGGAACAAATCCCGCAAGTGCCGTAATGGCAGGTATGAAAGTGGTTGTTGTAAATTGTGATAGTCACGGAAATATTGATGTAAGCGATTTGCTTGCAAAAGCTGAAGTTAACAAAATAACCTCGCAGCATTGATGGTAACATATCCATCCACTCACGGTGTTTTTGAAGAATCAATAAAAGAAGTTTGTGAAATCATTCATCAATATGGCGGACAGGTTTATATGGATGGTGCAAATATGAATGCACAAGTAGGATTGACAAGTCCGGGTGAAATTGGTGCTGATGTTTGTCATCTTAACTTGCACAAAACATTTTGTATCCCCTATGGTGGTGGTGGCCCTGGAATGGGACCGATTGCGGTTGCAAAACATTTAGCTCCTTTTTTACCTGGTCATCCGATCGTTGATATTGAAAAAGGTAAATCTATAAATGCAGTTTCTGCAGCTCCATTTGGCAGTTCAAATGTATTAATAATTTCTTACGCTTATATTAAAATGATGGGCGAAGCCGGTTTAACAAACGCTACAAAATAGCAATTTTAAATGCTAACTATATTAAGGCTAAGTTAGAAACTTATTTCAAAGTTTTGTACTCCGGAAAAAATGGAAGAATTGCACACGAATTGATTTTTTGATATGCGTGAATTTAAAATATCCTCTCATATCGAAGTTGAAGATATAGCTAAAAGATTAATGGATTATGGCTTTATGCACCAACTGTCTCATTTCCGGTTGCGGGTACTTTAATGGTAGAACCAACCGAAAGTGAGCCAAAATCTGAAATGGACAAATTTTGTGAAGCTTTAATCAGCATAAGAGAAGAGATTAAAGAAGTAGAAACTGGAATTGCAGATCAAAAAAATAATGTACTGAAAAATGCACCACACACTGCACAAATGGTAATTTCCGATAGATGGAATTATCCATACGGAAGAGAAAAAGCAGCTTATCCAATTCATTGGACAAGAACAAATAAATTTTGGGCAAGCGTCAGTCGCGTTGATAGTGCTTATGGTGATAGAAATCTTGTTTGCAATTGTTTGCCCATTTCAGATTATGCTGAAGACAGTGTAAGCAGTAATTAGGTTTATAAGTGTGATCAAAGCGGTTAAATAATTATTTATAAAATTGATTTAGAAAACAATAACGATTAGTGTTAAAAAGAAAAACCAAACCAGCAATTTTAATATTGCAAGTCGTTATTGTTTTCTCGTCATATATCTTTCCACAAAATCCAGACTCATTATTCAATTCCGAATTATATCCATTTGTTGTTGATTCAATTGCAATAAGCGGAAACGATATTACTGAAGAATTTATAATTTTTAGAGAATTAAATTTTGCCCCAGGAGATACACTAGCAAAAAATAACGCTTATTTTAATCGTGAAAGAGTTTATAGTTTAGGAATTTTTAATCACGTTTACTTCATTCCCACCATTGTAGATTCCATTAATCTATTAACGATTGAAGTTGAAGAGAGCTGGTATATTTATCCTATTCCATTTTTAGATGCGAGAGATGGTGACCTGGATAAACTGACTTATGGTATTCTATTAAGGTTAAGAAATTTTAGGGGTAGAAACGAGGACTTAACTGCTTCCATTGGATTTGGGTATGACCCAAGGTTTAGTCTTGGATATTTCAACCCAAATATTCTTGGGAATGAAAATATTTTTATTGGAATGCGTGTTGGATATTCTGATATCTCAAATAGAAGTTTAATTGCAGAAAATATTTATGGTAGAGCTTTCGATCAAAATGATATAAGTGCTAATCTTACATTAGGGAAAAGAATTGGATTGTTTGACCGTTTCTATTTAACAGGTGGTTATAATTATATCGAAACTCCATTTTTTATAGCCGGTATAAATGCATCAGATGATAGAATTGATAATGTTGTTGAAGTTGGTGTTGGTTATGAACACGATACACGTGACCTATATCAATTTCCGAAAGACGGAATATTTTCAAGTTTTAATTTTACTCAAAAAGGTTTGGGATTTGATAATATCAATTATAGCATTGCCAGAGTAGATTATAGAGAATACAGACAATTGTTCTCTAAACTTATAAGCAAGTGGCGATTTAATTCACGATTTACTTTTGGTGATGACGTACCATATTATGATTATTCTAGATTAGAAGGTAGTCAAAGAGTGCGTGGACATTATGATGAAAAGTTTGAAGGCAGGGATTATTATTTTGGTTCTCTGGAATTTTACTATCCAATAATTGAGGAGTTAAATATCGATTTAACCTTTATTCCAATTATTCCAGATCAACTTTTATCATACAGAATTGGTTTTTATGCACAAGTTTTTGCAGAAACGGGAATTGCAAAATTCAAAAGTGATCCTCTTGCTATAAATAGATTTAATTCGGGTTACGGATTTGGAATTACATTACTAATTTTACCTTATCAAGTTTTACGAATTGAAATGGCTTTTAACGAACAAATGAAATCAGAGTTTATTTTAAATCTTGGAATATCTTTCTAACATAGAGCTTTATTATTGTGCTTCTGTTTTGGACGATGCACAAACTTTTTTGCTTGTTGATGATGAATATCAGCATTGCGTAAAAGTTATGCGTAATAGTGTTGGCGATAAACTTTTTTCTACGGATGGTTGTGGTAATATTTTTGAAGGAATCATAACTGAATTCCAAAAGGGAAGTGTTGCAGCAAAGATTGAAAAAAAATATTGTTACAAAAATGTATTACAAAACTTTACTTTTTACATCCCAAATCTTAAAAATCCTGACCGATTAAAATTTGCGTTAGAAAAATCAACGGAACTTGGAATAACTAATTTTGTTCTATTTAATTCTGAAAACACTGTAAGCAAAGGTTTTAAGTTAGATCGATTAAATAAGTTTGTTCTTGCTGCAATGAAACAATCTTTGAGGTCATTTTTACCAAATATTTCGGCTATAAATTCCATTGCGGAAATCAAAAACTATAGCGGTGAAAAAGTTTTATTTGACCAATTATCAACAGAAAGTATAAAAGACTATAGATTTGATCCGAAAAAGAATTACTTAATGATATTTGGTCCCGAAGGTGGATTGTCACAAAAAGAAATTGAAATTATAAATCCAACACTAAAATTTAGTTTAATTGAAAACAGATTAAGATCTGAAACTGCAATTGTAAAAGCAGCCTCTATTATTTCTTAGTTTATGAAGATTGCCACTTTATATCGATTGTTTTTATTGAGTGTAATTGGGTTATTTGTTGGTTGTAGTTTAAGTACAAGGTATTCAAAATCAATAAATGAAAATGAAAAAAGTGAGATTAAAGGATTTAGAATACTCGAAACTGAAACTGGCACAGCATCTTATTACGCAGATGAGTTTAATGGAAGCAAAACTGCAAACGGTGAAATTTATTATATGAACGCTTTAACGGCAGCACATCCAACTTATCCATTTAATACAGAATTAAGAGTTACTAATTTACAAAACGGGAAAAGTGTTGAAGTTAGAGTAAATGATAGAATGCCACAGTTTAAAACAGAATTTTAGATTTATCATTAGCCGCTGCAAAAAGATTGATATGATTAGTGCTGGAATTCAGGAGGTTAAAATTGAAGTGATTAGCTGGGGAAAGTAATTGATCAATAAAAAACCCGGCTGTAACCGGGTTAAAAAATTATTGAATCTTTTTCCAGAGATCGTTTTTTATAATTTCATATTTCATTTTTTGTTTTTTATCTAATAGACTTTCAATTTTTGTTTGAGCATCTTTTATTAGTGCGTTTTTATTCTCAGGTTTTAAAGAAATACTATTTTGTAATTCCGATAAAATATTAATTACTTTTGTTTCCTGATCGTTACTTAACAAGACTTTTTGTGTTAAAATTGATGCGATCTCTGTAAGTTTTTATCATCTTGCAATTGAGTTTTTCCTAATATGTTTATTGAAGAAAAAACAAGTATCAACGCTATGATTGTAGCTAATTTATTAAATATAATTGGTTTCATTTTGTATCTCCTATTAAATCACTATGGTTCTAAAACTAATTTTAATATCACTAAAATACAAACTTTAGTATAGTTACATATATGCAAGATCCGTTCCACATATTGGCGCTTAAAGAAATCCAGAATTTGGTTGTTAAACTAAATAAGTATGGCTTCTCTGTATCCGATTCGACCAAAAAAATGTACAATTATGAAGTTACTGTAAACAGTAAAAGTGAACAGGCTAAATTATTGATTTATTTTGGTAAAAAGGGAATTAAAAAGGTTATTCAGGCAAACCCAGAATCAAACATCTTTAAAGTAATTAACAATGTAGTTTTTGATCCAACTTTTTTTAAAGATGAAAAGAAAAGTGAAATTGATTTTGAGCAGTACATCGGAACTGATGAGTCTGGAAAAGGTGATTATTTTGGCCCATTAGTTATTGGAGCAGTTTATATAGATAAAAAGACAACTGCCGAATTAGAGAAGATTGGTGTTAAAGATAGTAAGTTAATTTCCGATAATAGTATTAAGATTCTTGAACCAAAGATAAAAAAGATTGTGGATGGTCATTTTGAGATTATCCAGATAAATCCCGAAAAGTACAACCTGATTTATCAATCGTTTAAAAATCTAAATAAATTGATGGCTTGGGCGCACTCAAAAGCTATTGAGAATCTTGTTCTAAAAAGTAAGTGTACAGATGTTATCAGTGATAAATTTGGAAATGAAAAACTTATCTCCGATGAGTTAAAGAAAAAAAATATTGAAATAAATCATTTTCAAACTACAAAGGGAGAGCGATTTACTGCAGTTGCTGCTGCCTCAATTTTAGCAAGAGCAAAGGTAATTGATTGGTTTTATTTTAAAAGCAAAGAGTTGGGATTTGAAATTCCAAAGGGTGGTGGTGCAGCTGCAACAATAGTTGCAAAACGTGTTTTTAATCAATTTGATGAAAGATATTTAAGGAAAATGATTAAATTTCATTTCAAAAATTCACAAAGTATTTTCAAGCAATAAAAAGGTCAAATAGTAAAAATGGCAAAAAAGAATGGAATAAGAAGAATTGGAATTTTGACGGGTGGAGGCGACTGCCCTGGGTTAAATGCTGTAATTAGAGGTGTAACAAAACCTGCCGAAGATTATGGAATGTCGGTGTATGGAATTATCGATGGTTTTGAAGGATTGGTGGAAGGCAAAGCTAGAGAACTAACCAATGCAGATGTATCCGGTATTCTTTCCAGAGGCGGAACAATTTTAGGATCATCAAACAAAGGCGATCCATTTCATTGGCCTGTAGAAGTTAATGGTAAAATTGAAATTCAAGATAAAGGCGCTGCTGCTGTAAAGAATTATAATTCTTGGGGATTAGATGCTTTAATTGCGATTGGCGGCGATGGCACAATGCATATATGTAACAAACTTTCTAAAATGGGAATGAATATTGTTGGCGTACCTAAAACAATCGATAATGATTTGGAAGCTACTGAAGTAACATTCGGTCACGATTCTGCAGTTTACGTTGTTTCTATGGCACTGGATAGGTTGCACACCACGGCATCCTCACATCACCGAGTTATTGTAGTTGAAGTTATGGGACGATATGCTGGTTGGATTGCATTGAACGGTGGTCTAAGTGGTGGTGCAGATATTATTCTAATTCCAGAAATTCCTTTTTCGTGGGATAAAGTGGCAGAAAAAATCCATGAACGTGAATTAATGGGAAAACGATTTTCATTGGTTTGCGTTGCGGAAGGCGCAAAACCTTTAGGTGGAGAAATTGTAACAAGAGGCAGTGATATTAAACGTACTGATCCAATTCAGCTTGGTGGAATTGGGAAAGTAGTTGCAGATAAGATTGAAGAATTAACCAAACGTGAAACTCGTGTTACGGTATTGGGACATCTTCAAAGAGGTGGTAGTCCTACTCCCTATGACAGAATATTAGCAACTAAATTTGGTGCATTTGCAATAGATCTAGTTGCGAATAAAAAATTTGGCAGAATGGTTTCTTTAAAATGTAACGAGATTAGAAATGTAAAAATTGAGGATGCAATTGCTCGTCAAAAACTTGTTAAACCTGATGATCAAGCAGTATTTGTCGCTAAGTCATTGGGAATATCATTTGGTGACGAATAAATTTTGATATTTTAGCGGCAGATTATATATTTGGCACTCAAATATTAACGGGGTCGTAGTTCAGTTGGTTAGAACGCCTGCCTGTCACGCAGGAGGTCGCGAGTTCGAGTCTCGTCGGCCCCGCAAAAAAGCCCTAAAACAAATTGGTTTAGGGCTTTTTTATTTTCAAATAATATAAATATACTGTTTGCCGGTTCAGATGGATTTGTAGGCCATTTAAGACTAAGGGTGATACGCTATACTTGAACCAATCCAGGTTTTGTTTTTATTAAAATCAACTCCCATCATTTTCCCTTTACTCGTACGTATCAGGTTATTTACAAGTACTGGTTTTCCATTTTTATTTTCCCACAAAAACATCATACGTATTTCAACTTTTGAAAAATCATCAGGTGTTTGGATTAACGGAGCGTAATCAACTTTTTGCTGTAGAATGTAATTACTTTTATTTTCAACACCAATAAGTTTTTCTTTTGTAACATCAACATCTACTCCTAGCCCTGCAAAGGAAAATAAAGGTTTTAAAACAAAATCATTTAAATTATCTGGAAACTTTTCAAGTTGATTTAAGAAATAACATTCGGGTACATACTTACCCGTTAACACAGGTAATGAAAACTTACTAATTTTAAAAAACCAATTTGGATGACCGGCCCATTCAGCATCAATCTCATCTCGAAAATCAAAATCAAACTTAATATTTTTTCTTTCAAGTTCATCAAAAATCACACGGTTATAAATTCGTTTTACTTGAATTTCTCTACCGTCTTTAGCATAAAATAGTTTTTTGCCGCGTTTTTTTATTTTTGATAAGCAAACTGTTTGGACCCCTGTTAGTTCTTCTGTTGCAGCAAAATCAATTCTAGTCTTTTGTTTTTCTGGTTCTATCTCGAGCAGAATCACATTTTCAGGATCCTGATTACCAACAATAAGTTTTGTTAGCAGTGTTCGGTAAGTATCTTTGTTCAGCCCACTAAAGTAACTATGGAATCCGACCGGTATGTCAAAATGTTTTTTAATTACATCATTAAGGTAAGCCTGATAACCATATAAAGAAGGAAAAGCTTGAAGTTCAATTAATTTAGGTAAATACCCTTCATCGTTTTTGGTAACAGCAAAATCTAATTGTAAAAATGGAGGATGTTCAAAATCGTTCGGTACTTTTAAATGTTCTGGTATTGCTACTTCTGATCTTTTTAAAAAACCGGTTTGCTGAATTTGAGTTATTACGTCATCACAAGCTTTTACAAGCTCGCTTGTTAACCCGCGTGATAAGAAAAGGGGAGTTTCGCAGACTCTAAAATCTGTTGGATATTTTAAAACTGTATTTAGATCATCCAAAAAATCTTTGTAAACCTTTTCTGAAAAATCACTATTAAACTTTTTTCTGATTTCTGGAACCATTTTTAAACCGTAATGGAGATTAAATCATTAATAGCATTATTTAAAAAAGTTGGGATAACTGTTTTTCGAGTAAGTTTTATTTTGTCTTGGTCCTCAAGCAGAGCAATCATTTCAATATATCTTTCTTCGTTGTAGCGATCGATGATAAACTTTTTTCTTTCATCTTGTCTAAAATGATAAAGCATACTTTCAGGATCAGCTTCAGGGTGGAATTGTGTTCCAACTATTTCGTTGGAAATTCTTATCGAAGTTATTGCAGGATTATTTTTATTTTCTTCTTCAGGAATTTCCCAAGATAGAATTTTTGCGCCAAGTTCATCAATCTTTTTTGATCTTGATTTACAACCTGCCAATGCCGGATATCCGCAGCGTAAAAAGGGTTGGTGAGATTTTTTAAAATTGGATCATTTTTACCAGATTGGGTTTTTTCAAAGGGCATTACACCAAAGGAATTTATGAATCGCTTACTAACCTCACCAAATTGAAAATATCTTGCCATCATCTGGAATGAATGGCATATAAAGAAAATATATTTTTTTTGATCTGAGTTTTGATTGTGATTCCAAATTTTATCTAGTAAGGTGAAATAATCTTTATCCCATTTTTTGTCTTCATCTTCAAATGGACTTCCGGGTCCGCCCGAGGAGACGAAAATATCATAACTTAAATCAGGTACATCACCTTTAAAGCGAGTTTCGTAAACGTCATATTGTAAATCAATGTTTGGGTTATCGTTTCCAGCATCAGCAATAATTTCTTTAATACAGCGCATACCTTCGTTTCGTTCATTATTGTAAAGATCAATCGTAGCAACTTTAATTTGTGATTTATTCATAATATTTATTTTAAATCCAATCCTTTGTGTGTTTGTTCAATGATGTAGTCAACAACGTTTTTTGTATCGTGTGATTGATCCCAAACATCAAGTTGTCTATCAGCGCCAGTGCCCATTTCTAAAATTTTATATATGTAATTGATTTCTTCCCTCGAACCAAGTTCATCAACAACATCATCAACGAACTCCAATAATTCTCCTATTAGTATTTTAAAATCAACTTCCTCTTTTTTACCAAAGTCAATTAATTTTCCTTTTATTCCATAACGAGCAGCACGCCATTTATTTTCTGCAATATAAGCTCTTCGGTATAATCTAAATCCTAGATTTTGTTTTATAAGTTTGTGAAGTTTTGCGACCACCGCTTGCATAACTGCTGTTAGTGCAATCGTTTCATCAACAGTCATTGGAATATCACAAATACGAAATTCTAAAGTCTTGAATACCGGATGAACACGAATATCCCACCATATTTTTTTTGCATCATCTATGCAACCAGTTTTAATAAGTAATTCAACAAATTTATCATATTCAGAGACACCGTTAAAAAAATCAGGAATACCCGTGCGCGGAAACCTATCAAATACTTTACTTCTGTAAGATTTAAATCCTGTGTTTCTTCCTAGCCAAAAAGGTGAATTAGTGGATAAAGCAAAAATATGAGGAAGAAAATATCTTGCGGCATTCATAATATGTATTGCTACTTCGCGATCTTCAACGCCAACATGAACGTGCAAACCAAAAATTAAATTAGCCCGGGCAACCTGCTGCATATCGTCAACAATTACTTTATAGCGTGGGTGTTCAGTAATTTTCTGATCTTTCCAATGAGAGAAAGGATGAGTACCTGAAGCAGCAATTCTTAATCCGTTTTTCATCGCAAGCTTGGCAAGGTTGGTTCTTAACCTTGTTACTTGTTCACGTGCATCTGAAACATCACGGCAAATGTCTGTTCCCATTTCCACAACGGATTGATGCATTTCTGCTTTTACATTTTCTGCAAGAATCATCTTTCCATCATCAAGTATTTGTTGGATATGAGATTTCAATTCTCTTGTAACAGGATCAACAATTTGAAATTCTTCTTCAACTCCTAGCGTAAACAAACCAGCTTCTGTCATTGTAACTTTTCTTTCTTATTTCAAAGGTTTATTGTTTGCAAACGATGTAACAAATGATCCCCATGTTAGATTATTCTGTTCAGGTTT
This sequence comes from Ignavibacteriales bacterium, assembly GCA_016709765.1. Taxonomy (NCBI): domain Bacteria; kingdom Pseudomonadati; phylum Ignavibacteriota; class Ignavibacteria; order Ignavibacteriales; species Ignavibacteriales bacterium. The sequence goes on along the minus strand of JADJMD010000008.1, from coordinate 433,757 downwards.
GTGAGCTTTAGCCCTTCTTATTGCCATATCGGCTGCGGCTTCAACAATCCATTCAAAATTTTCTTCACCAACGGAATTTACATCAGCATCCGGTGCGGGATTACAGAAATCAATTGCGTATGGCACTCCATCACGGATGGCAAACTCAACAGTGTTAAAATCATAACCCAAAGCGTTGTTAAGTGCAAGCACTCCGTTATGAACACTATCCAATAACTTTTTCTCAAGCGGTTTTGGATTTCTTACATAACGTAAATGATGAGGCTGTCTCGGATCATATTGCATAATGTGAACATCTTGTCTATCAAGACAGTAGCAGCGAAAATATTCAGTAAAAACTATTTCTTCCTGAAGCATCATTACAAGTTGTGCCGTTTCGTTGTAAGACTTAAAGAACTCATCCATATTATTTAACTTGTAAACATTTTTCCATCCACCGCCCGCAAATGGTTTAAAGTAAGCCGGAAAACCGATATAATTAAAAATTCCTTCCCAATCCAATGGATAAGCTAAATTGCGGAATGATTTTTCAGTTGTATCTGGAGGATGCTGATTTGACGGAAGTATAACTGTTTTAGGAACTGCAACTCCGATTTTTGTGGCAAGCGCATTATTAAAAAATTTATCGTCTGCACTCCACCAAAATGGATTGTTGATTACTGCTGTTCCACTAATTGCAGCATTCTTTAGCATTGCTCGATAGAACGGAACATCTTGAGAAATTCTATCAATCAGAACATCATAACCAAGTGACTCACCTTGAATAATTTTATTTATGTGGGCTAGTTCAGCGGTAATTCCGCTTTCTTTTTTTGAGTTTACTCTATCCACAAAAGCTTGTGGAAAAGTGTTTTCTTGTCCGAATAAGATTCCAATTTTTTTCATTTTTAACTTTCTGAATTAATTTTCATTTATAGTTTGTTTTGTCATTCCCACAAAAGTGCGAATTTACTAACTCTAACTTCTCGGATTCCCGTTTTCACGGGAATAACTTATCCCTTTATAATGAAGCGGATCACACTTCAATCTTATTTAAATATTCAACAAACATTTCTTTCCACCAATTCCAATCATGTCCGGTATTTTCTCTAACATCTAACCAATGTGGAATTTGTTTCTTAGTTAAAATTGATGAAAGAGTTTTATTTTCATCAAGACACATATCAGAATCACCAGTGCCTAGAACTATTCCAATTTTCTTCATTTTATCAAGTATTTTTTTGTCACTCAAATTATTTAAATAATCAGGAGGATTATTGAAATAACAATTATCATCATAATATCCATCTAAAAATCTTCTGATATTTGATGCACCACCCATTGAAAACAAATAACCAACTTTTTCCGGATTACGAAATGCAATATTTGCAGCGTGATATCCTCCAAAACTGCATCCGCCTAAACCAACTTTATTAAAACCGGTATCCTGAAAAGCAAATTCAATTACATCGTTAAGTATTACCTCTTCATAAGCGATTTGAGTTTTGACTCGATCAGCTGGATGAATATTTTTATTATACCAGCTTTCGTTATCTAAACTATCGGGACAGTAAATTTTTATTTTACCTGTATCGATCAAATAAGCTGCTGCATTTATTAATCCAAAATCTTTTGCTTGATAATATCTTGCACGTGATGTTGGAAAAACAATTACCGGAAAACCAGTGTGTCCAAAAACCAGCATTTCAAACTCCCGATTAATAAATTGGGAGTGCCATTTATGATATTCTTCTTTCAAAAAAACACCGTACGAAATTAAAAAGGAAAGAGATTGATGATATATAATTAGAGTTCCCATCAATCTAACTGCTCGGTGGCAAATATATAAAAAATTGCTTTTAGATCAACATTTAACAACCTCAACTAAAAATAATTATCAAGCTCAAATCTTGATTAAAAACTAATTAAATATTTGAATTCTAAAATCGCTATTTTTACCTTTCAATTATGAAATCAAAAACTCAGCAAACGCCGTTAATGGCGCAATACTATAAGGTAAAACAGGCTCATCCGGATACAATTTTGTTGTTCAGGGTTGGGGATTTTTTTGAGACTTTTGAAGATGATGCAAAGTTAGCCTCAAAGGTTTTAGGAATTACACTTACGAAGCGTTCGAACGGTTCTGCCGGTGATACGCCTCTTGCAGGATTTCCACACCACGCGATTGATAATTATTTACCAAAACTTGTGCGTGCCGGATACCGTGTTGCTGTTTGTGAGCAGACTGAAAATCCAAAGTTTGCAAAGGGAATTGTTAAGAGAGAAGTTGTCGAGGTTGTAACTCCGGGTGTAACTCTTTCGGATAAACTACTGGATCACAAAAAAAATAATTATCTACTTGCAATTGCTGTATTAGATCAGATTTGCGGGTTATCTTTTTGTGATATTTCTACTGGTGAATATTATGTTTTTGAAATTCCACTTGCGCAGCTAGGAGAACAGATTGAATCTATTAATCCATCAGAGTTTTTAATACCAAAACGTGATAAAGAGTTTTTGGGAAAATTGATTGAAAGAATTAATCCTTCATTGCGAATTACAAAGTTAGAAGATTGGATTTTTAATTTTGATTTTGCAAACGAACTTATTAAAAATCATTTTAAAACTGTTACATTAAAAGGTTTTGGAATTGATAAATTATCCGCAGGAATAATTGCTGCCGGCGCTGTGTTAAATTATCTGAACGAAACACAGCGAGTAAATCTTTCTCATCTTAACAGAATCTCTCTTTACAATCCATCTGATTATATGATTCTTGATTACTCAACAAAGAGAAATCTTGAAATTACTTTTTCTATGAACGATGGAGGAAGAGAAGGATCGTTAATATCCATTCTTGATAAAACACAAACTGCAATGGGTGGGAGGTTGTTAAAGAAATGGATTTCTGCTCCTCTAAGGGACTTAGATCCGATTAAAAAAAGGCATGATAGCGTTGAAGAATTACTAAGGAATAAAAAAGTAAGAAAAGATTTAAATGAAAATCTTAGCGAAGTCGGTGATCTTGAGAGATTGATTTCAAGAATCTGTACAAGCAGAGCAACACCTCGAGAAGTTGTTGCTGTAAAATCATCTTTAAAAAAAATCCCTGCTATAAAAGAGTTGTTGAATGGATTAAAAGTGTCCACTCTCCAAAATATTTCTGAGCAGCTTGACCCTTTAGAAAATATTGTTGATAAAATTTCAACTGCAATTATTGATTCGCCTCCAGCAGCAATAAACGAAGGCGGTATTATTCGAAATGGATTTAGCGCTGAGCTTGATGAACTTCGTGATATTTCATTGCACGGCAAAGAATGGATTGCAACACTTCAACAAAACGAAAGAGAACGAACAGGTATTTCATCTCTTAAAGTAAATTTTAACAATGTCTTTGGTTATTACATTGATGTTAGTCATACTCATAAGAATAAAATTCCGGATAATTACATACGCAAGCAAACCCTTGTAAACAGCGAGCGATTTATAACTCCCGAATTAAAAGAGTATGAAGATAAAATTCTAAATGCGCAGGAAAAGATAAACGAACTTGAATCGCAATTGTTTAATGAGATACGTGCAATCGTTGCGAATGAAGCAGAGATAATCCAGAAAAACGCAAGAGTAATTGCGATGTTGGATTGTTTAAACTGTTTTGCTCAATGTGCAGAGGAATACAATTATGTAAAACCGGTTGTCGATGAAACCAACAAAATAAATATTGTTCAAGGGCGTCATCCTGTTGTGGAAAGAATTCTTGATCCGGGAAATAAATACACACCTAATGATTCATTACTCGATAATGATGATCAGCAAATTATTTTACTAACGGGACCAAACATGGCTGGTAAATCTGTTTACTTAAGACAGGTTGGCTTGATAGTTTTGCTTGCACAAATTGGTTCATTTGTACCTGCAAAAGAAGCAAGTATTGGAATTGTTGATAGAATTTTTACACGTGTTGGTGCAAGTGATAATATTACTGCAGGTGAAAGTACTTTTTTAGTTGAGATGCAAGAAGCGGCAAATATTTTAAACAACGCAACTGCAAAAAGCCTAATTTTGTTGGATGAGATAGGAAGGGGAACAAGTACATTTGATGGAATTTCAATTGCTTGGGCAATTACAGAATATTTGCATGAGAATCCTGATATTTCTGCAAAGACCTTATTTGCTACTCACTATCACGAACTAAATGAAATGGCTGAGCTTTTTCCAAAAATAAAAAATTATAAAGTTGAAGTTCGTGAGTATGATGATAAAGTAGTGTTTCTTCACAAGGTAAATCCCGGCAGAGCTGATCATAGTTACGGAATTCAAGTTGCCCAAATGGCCGGTTTGCCGTTGTTTGTTACAAATCGTGCAAAAGAAGTCTTAGATAATCTTGAAAGTAAGGAACTAACACCGTACGAAATTAAAAAAGAGCGCTTGAAAAAATTAAAATCTGAAACTGATAACCAAATAAGTTTATTTGAGTTTAAAGATGATTCATTGCGAACTGAAATAAATAAAATGGAGTTGGACAACATTACACCATTAGAAGCATTAAATAAATTAAACGAACTTAAAAAGAAGATGAGTCAAAATGATTAAAAAATATTTTGTATTAATTTCAATTGGATTGATTACTTTTTCTTGCAGCAATAACAAAAATGTAATGCAAATTGATGAATTGTACGTAAGTAAACTTCAGCAGGAACGTGAAAATAAAGATTGGGAAATGCAGTATGATTCTTATTCTCCTTTTAAAGTGGATTCAACTGCAAAAATTCAACCGTTAAAATATTTTGAACCAACAATAGAATTTATTTTTAAATCTAAACTATTTAAAAATAGTGCTCAGGATACTATATCAATTTTTGGAACACGTGGTGAAGAAAGAAAAGCCATTATTGAAGGCCACGTTTTATTAAACTATAAAGGCAAAAATCACAAATTAAATATTTATAAAAGTTTTGGACCGCAAGGACAAAGCTATAATAGTATTTGGTTTACGGATCAAACAACGGGTAAAGAAACTTATCCCGTTGGAAGATATTTAGATTTTGAATTGAATAATGATCCAGAATTCATTTATGAAATTGATTTTAACAGAGCGTACAATCCGTATTGTGCTTACAGTGATCTTTTTACCTGTCCTATCCCAACGGAAAATGATTTTTTAGATTTTGAAATTAAAGCCGGTGAGAAAAATTTTCATACAGAATTAAACTTGGAGACAAAGTGATAGTTGTTCTTGAAAAAACCATAAACGATAAGCAACTCGATAATATTATTAAACATCTGGTAGATTTTGGATTTGCAATTCATAAATCTGAAGGTGAAGAACGAATGATTATTGGTGCCATTGGAGTTCAGCCGAACTTTGATACGCGAAAAATAAAAATTCTTGATGGTGTTGAAGAAGTTTACAGGATTACAGAACCATTTAAACTTGCGAGCCGTAGTTTCAAAAAAGATGACTCGTTTATTAAAATAAAAGATGTTGTAATCGGTGGAAACGAAGTGAGTGTGATTGCCGGACCTTGTTCTGTTGAAAGTGAAGAACAGATAATGATAATTGCAGAGTTAGTTAAAAAAAGTGGGGCAAAAATTTTAAGAGGTGGTGCATTTAAACCTCGTAGTTCTCCGTATTCTTTTCAAGGATTGGGTGAAGACGGATTAAAGTTTATGCGTAAAGCCGCAGATGAGTTTGGTTTATTGGTTGTTACCGAAGTTCTAGAAAATTCAATGATCGATTTGATTTATAAGTACACAGATATTTTTCAAGTTGGTGCAAGAAACATGCAAAATTATTCTTTGTTAAAAGAATTAGGCTCAGCTAAAAAACCTGTGATGTTAAAACGTGGTTTGTCTGCAACAGTTGAAGATTGGCTAATGTCTGCTGAATATATTTTATCGAATGGAAATTCAGATGTTTTTCTCTGCGAAAGAGGAATCAGAACTTTTGAAACCTACACACGAAATACTTTCGATATTTCAGCAATTCCTGTCGTCCACAAACGCAGTCATTTGCCTGTGTTTGCTGATCCATCCCACGCTACCGGATTAAGAGATAAAGTTATTCCAATGGCTCGTGCAGCTGTAGCCGCTGGTGCAGATGGAATTATGGTTGAAGTTCATCACGATCCTGAAAAGGCTTTATCCGATGGACCACAAGCGTTATTACCTGCACAGTTTTCTGAGATGATGAAACAAATCCGTTTAATTGCTGATGTTATTGGGAGAACAATGTAATCATTTTTACTTACCATTTTTTTGATGTTTAGTTTTAACTAAAATACTTTATCTTTGCCTCAAAATTTTTATCAGGAATAAATGAACTTCGGAACAATTTCTAAAATTATATTTTATCTTTTACTTATAATCTTTACCACAAATCAAATTTCTTTATCTCAAGAAAATCCTTATAGAAAAGTAAGCAAAACCTTTTATCCCGATGGAACAATAAAAACTGAAGGTGATTATTTATATGATCAGCTTGATGGACACTATAAAGAATTTTATCCAAACGGAAAATTGTGGAAAGATTGGAATTATGAAAATGGGAGAGAAGAAGGTATTTCAACCTGGTATTTCCCTGATGGTAAAGTGAGTATTGAATGGAATTACATTTATGGAAAAAAAGAAGGCGTATCCAAATGGTACTATGAAACAGGTGAGCTCTGGTCTGAACAACAGTATAGCAACGGAGTTTTGCAGGGAACAACTTTTACCTATTATAAAACCGGCGAGAAACAGGGCGAGTGGAATTATATTGATGGTGTACTTCAAGGAATTTCAAAAACTTTTTACTTAAATGGAAATGTAGAAGTTGAAAGAAAATTTGTTGATGGAAAACAGCATGGAACATCGCGTGTTTTTCATGATGATAAATCATTAGCACTTGAAGCTTTTTTTATTGATAACAAATTACAAGGTGATGTTCTAATTTATGATAAAATGAAAACTCTTCGTGTACGTGATACTTACATAAATGATGAACTTATAAATCGTGTTAAGTTAGATTATACCGGTAAAATTGAATCCAAAGAAGAGCTTGTTAAAAATTATTATCCTTCCGGAAGATTAGCTGAAGAAACTTATATTGTTGATGGTTTAAAAGATGGACCAATGAAAACATATTATGAAAGCGGATTTCTAAAAGAGGAATGGAATTTTAAAAAAAATAATATTTCTGGTAGATCATTTGAGTACTATGAAAATGGAGTGTTAAGTGTTTCGTCTGATTATGTTGATGGAGTTAAAAGAGGAAATGAAAAATCTTACTATGAAAATGGAATCCTAAAAGCGGAAACTATTTATGATAGCAATCTTAAAAATGGTATTTGTCTTACATATCATTCCAACGGAAATTTAGAAAGCATTGGTAATTATGTGCTCAATCGTTTGGAAGGTAATTATAAGACTTATTTTAAAAATGGGCTTTTAGAATCAGAGCAGACTATTAAAGACGGAATGAAAGACGGTAAAAGAAATACTTATTATAGAAACGGTGCTTTAGAGAAAATTGAAAACTACATAAATGGAAAACTTATTGGCTGGGTAAAAACATATTACAACGATGGTTCAATGATGAAAGAGGAATATTTTCAAAATGGGTACGTACAAAAAAGTAAAACTTACGGGCAAGATGGTCTATTAATCTCTACTTATGGCTATAATTAAATGGAATGATTATTGTGAATATTATCACAATTATTTAGCTTCATATCAGATAATCAATAACTAATTATTTAAATAACTTTCATAATCATTTAAGAGGCAAGTATGAGTAATCTTTTCAGGATTCTTACATTCACTTTTCTAATTTCTTCACAGTTTATTTTTGCTCAAGTAAATTCGCAAAACCTTTGGCAGGATGTTGATGCCTCACAAATTGTTACTGCTGGAGAACGTTACATTATTCCGCAACAATTCAGATCGATCAAACTTGACGTAGAAGGAATGAAATCGTTTCTATCAAATGCACCATTAGAATTTACTGAAGCGTCAAAAACAAAATCTTTAAAGCTCTACCTTCCAATTCCTGATGGTACTATGCAAAGATTTGATATTGTTGAATCCCCAATTATGGCGCCCGGACTTGCTGCAAAATATCCAGAAATTAAAACCTATATGGGAAAAGGAATTGATGATCCATATGCAGTTGTAAGATTTGATTTAACACCACTTGGATTTCACGCAATGATATTATCACCAAATGGCAATGTATTTATCGATCCTTATGCACTTAGAGATACTGAAAACTTTATTTCATACTACACAAAAGATTTTTCTAATCCTTCAAAGACTTTTGAATGTGAAGTTATCTCAGATGAGAACAGGCAGCAGGAATTAAACTATCTAAAAGAATCAATGCTGCTTACTCCAACCGGTCCGCAATTAAGAACTTACAGACTAGCAGTTGCATGCACAGGTGAATATGCAGCTTTTTTTGGCGGAACAGTGCCATTGGCTCTAGCCGCTGTGGTTACTTCAGTCAATCGTGTTAACGGAGTTTATGAAAAAGAAGTTGCAGTAAGAATGGTACTTGTTGCAAATAATGATACTTTGATATTTACAAATGCTTCGACTGATCCATACAGTAATACAAACGGCAGCGCAATGCTTGGGCAAAATCAAACAACCGTTGATGCGCGTATTGGTTCAGCAAATTATGATATTGGACACGTATTTAGCACTGGCGGCGGCGGTGTTGCTTATCTTGGTGTTATATGCATAAACGGATCAAAAGCCGGTGGAGTTACCGGCTCTGGTGCACCAGTTGGCGATCCGTTTGATATCGATTATGTTGCTCACGAAATGGGGCATCAGTACAGTGGTAATCATTCTTTTAACGGTAGTTCCGGTTCTTGTAGCGGTGGGAATAGAAATGCCTCCACCGCTTATGAACCCGGCAGCGGTTCTACAATTATGGCTTATGCAGGAATTTGTTCACCGCAAAACCTGCAAAACAACAGCGATGCATATTTTCACGTTGTTAACTTTGATGAAATTGTTGCTTATACAAATTTTGGAAGCGGAAATAGTTGTCCTGTAATTACTAATACTGGCAATGGTGCCCCAACTGTCACTGTTCCAACAGGTGGATTTTATATTCCGAAAAGTACACCATTTGCTCTAACTGGTTCTGCAACTGATCCAAATAGTGATCCGTTAACATATTGTTGGGAAGAGTATGATTTAGGTCCAGCTGGCGCGCCGGGAACTCCTTCAGGCAACGCTCCAATTTTTAGAAGCTGGAATCCAACAACATCGCCTACAAGATATTTTCCAAGACTTCTAAACTTATTAAACAATACTACTGTTATAGGTGAAATTCTTCCAACCTATACAAGAGTTTTAAATTTTAGATTAACAGCAAGAGATAATAAACTTGGCGGCGGAGGTGTTAATTATGCTCAAATGCAGTTTAATGTTGATGGAAATTCTGGACCATTTACGGTTACATCTCCAAATACAAATGTTACCTGGGGTGGTGAATCTTCACAAACTGTAACCTGGAATGTGTCAAATACAGATATTGCCCCCGTTAATTGTGCTAATGTTAAAATTCTACTTTCCACCGATGGCGGACAAACTTTTCCAACAACTTTAGTTGCAAGTACTCCAAACGATGGCAGTGAATCTGTAACAATTCCAAACACACCATCAACAACAGCAAGAATTAAAGTTGAAGCTGTCGGAAACATTTTCTTTGATCTTTCGAATGTTAATTTTACGATCGAAGAAGCTGTGCCGGTTGAATTAGTTTCTTTTACTGCTCAAACCACTGACGCAGGTGTTGTGCTTAATTGGACGACTGCTACAGAAATTAACAACTCAGGTTTTACCATTGAACGCGGCAGAGATGAAGAAAACTTTACTCAGATTGCATTTGTAAAGGGTAAGGGAACTACAACTGAAATATCAAATTATAATTATGTTGATACTGAAATTGAATCAGGTAAATATTATTACAGACTTAAACAAACAGATTTTGATGGAACATTTGAATACTTAAATGTTGTTTTAGTTGATGTTGGATTACCAAAACAATTTGTACTAAATCAAAATCATCCAAATCCATTTAATCCAAGTACGACAATTAAATTCCAGTTGCCTGTTGATTCAAAAGTTAGAATTGATTTGTTTAATTCAATCGGACAAAAAGTTAGTGAAATTCTAAACAGTGATTTATCCGGTGGTGTTCACGAAGTAAATTTTGAAGGCTCAAACCTTTCAAGCGGAATTTACTATTACACAATGAATGCTGTTGGAAAAGATGGGAAGAATTTTACTGCTACAAAAAAAATGATATTGATGAAATAGAGTTTATTTGTTGCACTGAGCTGTCATCCCGAGCGTAGTCGAGGGAAGAAGTGTGAAGTTATTTTTCAATTCAAGGCACGAGCAATCGTGCCTTTTTTGTTGCTTTTCAATGTACTTTTTACAAATTTTGAAAAGTAATATTCTTTCAAATGTTTTAAGGGAGGAATTAATGAATATATTAATTTTTTTGGTTTTAAGTTTAATTCCTCTCCAAACTTCCTTTTCTCAGTGGCTGATGATTAATAGTCCCTCGAATGTAAATGATTTAATAATTTCTTCTTCTGGAAAAATGTTAGCTGCAACTAATACTGGATTATATATTTCGACAGATAACGGAACTACATGGGATTCGACTTTTAATAATCTCAATATTAATAAGATTAAAAAAGATAATTTAGGGAATATCTACTTTAACTCAGGCGAATTATATAAATCTTCAGATGATGGAATAAATTGGCTAAACTGTTTTAATTCTAATTCAGATTTATTGATTGTTAATTTTGATATTTCTTCAAATAATGATATAGTGATCGCGGCTAAATATTGGTATAACTATATACTCAAATCTGAGGATAATGGTAACAATTGGGATACTCTTGGTACATTTGCCTCGATGCAGAGTGTAGATAGAATATTGGGTATAACTCAAAATTCTTCAAATTCAATATTTTTCTCATCCTATTATCATACTTCAGGTGGAATTGTAATTGAATTAAAATTATTATGGCGAACAACAGATAATGGTGCCTATTGGGAAAGAATAAATAGTGGAGTTTATTTTAATAATATTTATTTTTTTCAAGATACAATGTATTTGGCTGCTGAAAATAATGGTGCTTATATAAGTCCCTCCGGTATTTACAAATCCTATAATGAAGGAGATACTCTTATAATTATTAATAATGGATTAATTAATAAGAATACCAAAAAAATAATTATTACCCCAGGAAACATTCTTCTGTGCTTTACTTATGATGGGATTTACCGATCATTAGATGCTGGTAATTATTGGCAAAAACTTAATCTAATAGGATTACTCGGGGGCATCAAGTCAATTTATTTTAGCGATGAGGGTGTTTTATATGCTTGTACGACCAATGGGATTGGTGTTTTCACTGGTGAGCTTCCGGTAGAACTAACTTCCTTCATTGCCTCCCATAGTCTTAACAAAGTTCAAATAAATTGGCAAACAGCAACAGAGTTAAACAATCAGGGATTTGAGATTCAAAGAAAGTTTGAAAACTCTGATTGGATAACAATTGGCTTTAGAACAGGTAAAGGAACTAAAGCAGAACCAACCTCATATTTTTATGAAGATGATATTTCAGAACTAAACTCTGATAAACTTTACTATAGATTAAAACAGATAGATTTTAATGGAACATTTTCTTACTCTGCAGAAGTTGAAGTAATTACTCAACCGTTGGATTTTGCATTATATCAAAACTATCCAAATCCATTTAACCCAAGCACAATAATAAACTTTGCAGTTAAAGATGCTGGATTAGTTAGCCTAAAAGTTTATGATATTTTAGGAAGTGAAGTTGCAACCCTTGTTAATGAAACTAAAGTAGCTGGCAACTTTGCAGTTGAGTTTAATGCAGCTAACTTACCAAGCGGAGTTTATATTTACACTTTACAGATAAATGGATATACTGAAAGTAAGAAAATGCTGCTTCTAAAATAGACCGGATAAACAAGTAATACTTTTTTTATAAACCCGATTTCCATCAGAAACCGGGTTTATTTGTTTCATATCTTTCCACATAATCTTATTTTTAAGCCATTAAAATAAATTCATATTAAACAGAAACAATTATGTTAGACTACTTTCAATTCGATAATAAAAAAATTACTTCGGAAGTATGGGATGAATTTGTTGAGCAATCAGACAATGGGACAATGTTCAGCAAAAGAAGATTTCTTGCTTATCACGATAAAAATAAATTTAAAGATAAATCAATCTGTGTAACCAAGGATGGAAAACTTCATTCCATTTTTACAGCCGCATTAATTGAAAGAAATGGAAAGAAAATTTTATCATCACATCCGGGCGCTTCTTACGGCGGATTTGTTTACAACAGCGAGTTAAATTTTAAAGAAGCTCACGATCTTGTTGATATGATGCTTGAGCTTGCTAAATCTGTAAAAGCAGATCGCATACAATTAACTTTGGCTCCGATAATTTATCAAACAAAATATTCCAACTATCTTGATTTTGCTTTAGTCAGAAATGGATTTCAATATTTAAAAAGAGAAGTATCAAGCGTTGTTCAGTTGGATTTTGAACCCGATCAATTATTAAACACTTATCGTGCAGAAGCAAGAACAGCTACTAAAAAAGCTCTTAAAAAGGGAGTTGAAATTGTTGAGACTGAAAGATTTGATGAATACTACGAAATCTTAAAAAAGAATTTGAAGTTAAGACACGGTGTAAATCCCGCACACACTTTAGAGGAATTAAAAAAAGTAAAAAATCTTTTTCCATTAAAAGTTAGATTGTGGGGAGCTTTTTTAAACAACGAAATGCTTGCAGGCGTTTGTAACTTTTCAGTAAATAAAAATGTTGTACTTGCATTTTACATTAGCCACGATGAAAAATTCCAGGAATACCGTCCTGTTAATTTATTGTTTTATGAAATAATGAAACGATATCAGGCAGAAGGATTTAAGTTTTTAGATTTTGGAATTTTTACTGTGATAATGGAACCGAATTGGGGTTTGGGTAGATTTAAGGAAAATTTTGGTGCACGCGGCATTTTTAGAGATACATTTTACAAAGACATTTAATTATTTGAATTATATCATATCTAGAACAAAAGATGACATCTTTAGGAAAAGATATCATCTTTTAAATATTTTAATAGCGGATAAAATATTAAAATGCTAAAAATTCTTCACATCGCTCCACTAAATTTTGCTGGTGTGCCTTATGATTTTTATAAGATGCACAATGCTTGTGGCGATAAATCCCGAATTGTAACTTTGCATAAAAACGAAAGAGTTTTTCAAGAAGATATTTGTTTAAACCTGCCTCTTCCAAATCAAACATTAGCTAAAATTTTAAGAAAGCAAAAAGTTCAATCGCTTGAAGTTGAAGGAAGATCGACTGCTCACTATTTTGAATCAAAAAATATTTTTGAAAAAACTTATTACAAGTTTTATGATTTTTTAATCCAGCCAAAAATAGAAAATGCCATTTCAGAATATTCTCTAAATGATTTTGATATTATTCATTACGACGGCGGATTAGATTTTTATCGTGATTCAAGACAGGCGTTAAAATGGAAAAGAGCGGGAAAGAAAATTGTCTGCTGTTATTACGGAAGTGATTTAAGAATTCGTGGTCTGATAAAAGAACTTGATGAAATTTCCGATTTAAATCTCACAAGCGAATTTGATCATTTATCTCTAAAAAAAGATTTAAAGTATTTGTTCTATCCTTATGATGTTTCTGAACTGCCTAAAAAGAAAGAACGAACAAGTGATGTTTTAAAAATTGTTCACTCGCCAACTAACAGAAAATATAAAGGAACCGAACTAATAATTTCTGTAATCGAAAAAATCAAAAAAGAAAGAAACATAGAATTTCTTTTGATGGAAAATGTTAAAAGACAAAAGCTTCTTGAAATAAAAAGTGAATGTGACATTTCGATTGATCAGGTTGGAGGAACAATGGGTGGAACAGGATACGGCAAAGCTGGTCTTGAAACCCTTGCAATGGGCATTCCAACTATTACTAATATGACAAAAGAGTATGCTGATTGGTTGCCTGAAAATCCGTTTATGGTTGCTAATAATTTTGATGAATTGTACAAAGTATTAACTGAATTGACAGATAATGAAAAACTCAGAATTGAAAATGGTAAAAAAGGAATTGATTGGGTAAAAAAGTATCACAGTTTTGAAAGTGTGAATGAAAATCTAATGAAACTCTATCGTGAAAAAGGAATTATTTCAACTTAAAATCTGGTTAACCAACTCTATCAACTTCTTCGATTCATTTTCCCAGTTTATATTTCCTTCAATTAATTTTCTTGCGCTCAAAGAATGTCGATTCAGTAATTCCGGATTAGTTAAATATTTTTCTATAGCTTTAACAATCTCTAATTCATTCTTTGGATTAACTAACTGACCGAAATTTTGAAAATCAAGCTCATTTTTTATAGGATTTATTTCAGAAAAAATAAATGGTTTACCGCAAGCCATGTATTCAAATAATTTTATCGGAAGGGAATTACTGTAAATAAAATTTCTTTCACGTAAATCAAAACAAATATCCATTCTCTCAATAACCGCACTCATTTTATCATAATCTGTCCAGTCAGCAATTTCAACATCAATATTATTTGCTGAAGAAATTCTTGATTTGAAATCTTCTTGCTCATTTTGAAATGTGAATTTCCCAAAAAGTAAAAGTTTAATTTTCTTTTGCGGATATTTATTTGCAATTGCAATTGAAGCATCTAAAAGATTTACAATTCCGCGTTCATAAGTGATAACGCCGGCATATCCAAAAACAATTTCATCTTTTGATAAATCAGGCTTTTTATAATTATAGAATTTAACAATCGGATAATACCCAATTATAGTTTTAGGTTTTGATGCAGCAAGAAAATCATATCGTTTCTTTTTAGAAACTTCTCCAATTATTAGATGATCCACTTTTTGTAGAATGTATATATATGGAATAATCAATTGAAAATATTTTATCAACCGCTGGATTCCCTTAAACTTAAAAGCAACATTTTCCGGAAACCATTCGGTGATATCAAGAATGATTTTAATGGTCGGATTTTGTTTTTTAAACTTTAATGCAGCAAAAACAGGAAGCATTTCTGAACAAACAACTAAATCGGGTTTGAATTGATTCAAATAATTATAAAACTCATTTATCTTTTGTTTTTTCAAATACGATATACCATCAAAACCTTTAATTACAATTCCATCAATGGTTTTATCAATTTGTTGAGTGGAACAGAAGATTGAAACTGAATATCCAGCATCCTTTACAGACTTGCCAAATTTCCAGAATATTCGTTCATCAAAAGGTGGATGACCTGATGTTACCAAACATATTCGTTTATTTTTCAAATGTTTTACTCTTAATTTTATTAAATTTGAAACAACAATAGAATAAATCAAAATTTATGTACACACAAAATAAAATATCTGCGATCATTATTACAGGTAATGAAGAAAATAATATTAAAGATTGCTTAAAAAGTGTGCAATGGGCAGATGAAATAATTGTTGTTGATTCTGAAAGCACAGATAAAACTGTTGAAATTGCAAAAGATTTTACAGATAAAGTGTTTATTAGAAAATGGAGCGGATATTCATCACAAAAAACTTATGCATTATCTTTGGCAACAAATGATTGGGTATTAAGTATTGATGCTGATGAACGCGTATCTGAAGAACTTTCGAAGGAAATCCTAGGACTCGATTTAAACCTATATAGTGGTTATTACATTAAAAGAGATAATTATTTTTTAGACAAATTGATTCGTGGCTGTGGCTGGGGCAATGATATGCAGTTAAGATTATTTAAAAAATCTGAAGCTAAATTATCAGAAAGAATGGTTCACGAAAAGTTTATTGTTAATGGAAGTTTAGCTAACCTCAAAAATAGTTTTGCACATTATTCTTATAAAAATTTAAATGATGCTTTTACAAAGATTAATAACTACTCCACGCTCGAAGCAAATGAAAAAGTTGATAAGAAAACTGTTAACTTATTTACACTTTTAATCAGTCCGGCTTTTTATTTTTTACATCATTTTATTATTCGAAGAGGTTTTTTAGATGGAATTCATGGAATAATCATATCGTATATGCATATGGTTACTAAACTTCAAGTTCAGTTGAAGATTATGGAAATAAAAAAGAATAGAAAATCTTAATTCAATGAAGCAGTTAAGATTTCTTATTGCAAGAATTGACAGAATTGGAGATGTTGTTTTATCTACTCCTCTACCACGAGAAATCAAAAAAAAGCACCCTGATAGTTTTGTCGCAGTTCTAGTTAAGCGTTACACAAAAGATATTTATCTGAATAATCCACATGTGGATGCAATTGTTACTTATGATCATTCTGATAAAACTGAGAAAGGTTTCTGGGAATTAGTACGGGAGATAAGAGGCTACAAATTTTCTCACGGATTTATGCTGCTTTCGAATGAAAAATTAAATTATGTACTCTTTTTTTGCGGAATTAAACACAGAGTTGGAGTTGGACATAAGCTTTACCAGTTTTTAACTTTTTCAAAATATGTTGATAGAAAAAAATATATTCCATTAAGACACGAAGCCGATTACAGCTTGGATATGGTTAGAAATATTGGAATTAAAGTACAGGAATTACGTCCTGAAATATTTTT
Organism: Ignavibacteriales bacterium; assembly: GCA_016709765.1. Classification (NCBI taxonomy): domain Bacteria; kingdom Pseudomonadati; phylum Ignavibacteriota; class Ignavibacteria; order Ignavibacteriales; species Ignavibacteriales bacterium. The sequence continues at coordinate 417,081 of JADJMD010000008.1, read as the reverse complement.
AAGTTACGATGAAAAAGCTCAAGCTTCTGCATTAAAAAATAAATTAAAAAGTAATAATCAGATTCTCATCGGTATTCATACAACAAGTGGAAACTCAGCTCCAAATCTCTCTGTAAAAAGTTATCTTGATTTGATTGTAATATTAAGACGGAACACCAATTATTTAGTGCTAATTACAGATTTTAATCCGCCAAAAGAATTACAGAATTTGCCTGGAGTACAATATATATTTAATGGAGAAAGCTTAAGAAAAGATATTATCAAATTTTCAATTCTGGATTTACTGATTTCTAACAGTACGGGACCAATGCATATTTGTGCAGCATTACAAATTCCAACATTATCAGTTTTCTGCCCAATTTCAGTATGTTCATCACAATTATGGGGACCACTTGGAAATAAATCTGAAATAGTCCTTCCAGAACAAAGTTACTGCGATACACAATGTCCAATTGATCCTAAGAAATGCGACTATTCAAAAGAAGGCGGATTAACCGGAGAAGAGATTGCAAAAAGAGTTGATCAATTCTTAAAAAGATGATTCATGATGAATATTCTTATCGCTCCGAATAGTTTTAAGGAATGTGCAAACTCAGTTGAAATTTCTGAAATTATTTGCCAAAACTTTCACAAAAACACTTCACATAAAATATTACAAAAACCAATTTCAGACGGCGGTGATGGGTTTTTAAATGTTATCCAATCCTTTTCGAATGTAAAAAAAATAGTTTATAATCTTTACGATAAGAATAATAACACAGTAAAAGATTTTAGTGTCTTGTATGATGAGAAAGATAAAACCGTTTTTATTGAGTCGGCAGAGTTGTTTGGTCTAAAAGTTATGCCATTAAAAAAAAGAAAACCTTTAAAACTAAATACTGAAATACTTGGGGAGATAATATTAAATCTTGCCAAAGATGTTAATGCAAAAAAGTATGAAATTGAAATAGTTTGGATAGGAATTGGCGGCACATCAACTATCGATTTTGGAATTGGCGCACTATCAAAACTTGGATTGAGTTTTTTTGATATTCTGGAAAATCCCATTGAACCGAACCCACTTCATTTTATTAATATCAATAAAATCGAAAATAAAATTATTAAACTTCCATTTCAAGTAAAGTGTATTGTTGATGTTGATACAGATTTAATTGATAATCCGGGTGCAATTGAAATTTATGGAAAACAAAAAGGTGCTTCAGATGCTGAATTAAAGATTATTAAATCCGGAATCAAAAATATTTTAAAAATAATTTCCGATGATAAAAAAAATATCTTTCCCCAAAAACTAAACGGAGCTGGAGGAGGTTTAGCAGCTGGGTTGAATATATTTTTAGATGCTCAAATAATTAAAGCTAAAGATTTTATTGAAACAAAAATATTAAAAGATTTAAAACTCTATAATATTGATGCAGTTATAACAGGTGAGGGAAGTTTTGACAATCAATCTTTTGAGGGTAAAGGTTCTGGAATAATTCTTAATTTGTTTTCAAAACGGAATATTCCGATATTTTTGATTAATGGATCAACTAATCTTTCTTTGGATATTATTCTCCCCAAAAATGTTCATATAATTAATTTAACCGATTTTTATTCCTCAAATGAATTATCTATCAAAAATTATCACGACGGATTAAGCAAAACTGTCCAAATTGTGCTTAATTATCTTAATAAATAGCCTTTTACCTCTTCATCTTTTTTTAGTAAATTCACACAAAAATTATAATCTATTCTAAGAAATACAGGATAATTTGGATGAAAGAATATCTCGATCTGGTTAAACTTGTTATTGATGAAGGAACTCATAAAAAATCGCGAACGGGAATTGATACAATCTCATATTTTGGAGCTTTTTATAAGGTTGATTTACAAAAAGGTTTTCCACTTTTAACCACAAAAAAAGTTGAATGGAAATCATTGTTGAAAGAAGTTCTATGGTATCTATCCGGTGAAAATCATATCAGAAATTTAAGACAGCACACAAAAATTTGGGATGCATGGGCAGATGAGGATGGACGATTGCAAACCGCATACGGAAGATTCTGGAGAAGATTTCCTGTTCCGGAATCAAATGCTATATTGGATGGAGAAGTTTTTGTTGATGAAAAAAATCCGTTTGTTCATCGTGAAAAAAATGGTTCGTTGACTTTTGATCAAGTTGGCTGGGTAATAAATGAAATTAAAAATAATCCTAATTCCAGAAGGCTGGTTATTTCTGCTTGGCATCCGGCAAATGCTGTGATTAGCAAATTGCCGCCTTGTCATTATACTTTTACTTTTAATGTTAATGATGGAAAATTAAATTGTCATTTAACACAGCGTTCCGGCGATATAGCTTTGGGAATTCCATTCAACCTTGCTGCGTATTCAATGTTAACTCAAATTATAGCACAAGAAACTAATTTAGAGCTTGGTTCATTTGCTCACACGATTGTTGATGCGCATATTTATTATGCTAAAAAAGGTTCAGCAATGGAAAAGTATGATCATCTTGAAGGATTAAAATTACAGCTTACCCGTAGTCCTTTACCATTGCCAAAACTAAAAATCGCAAAGAAACCAATTGATGAATTAATGTTTGAAGATTTTGAGCTTATTGCTTATAATTTTCAAGACAAAATAAAATTTGAGGTTGCGGTTTGATCATTAGTATCATAGTTGCGATTGCAAAAAATGGTGTGATTGGTAAAGCAAACGGAGAAATGTCCTGGCACGTTAAAGAAGAGTTTCAGCATTTTAAAAATACTACTTTAGGCTTCCCGATTATTATGGGAAGAAAAACTTTTGAAACTCTTGGCAAGCCGTTAAAAGGCAGATTGAATATTGTTGTAACTCGAAATAAATCTTACAAAACAAGTTTTGATGATGTTGTGATTAAAACATCAATTGACCAGGCTGCTGAGTATTGCAAATCAGTTAAACCGGAAAAAATATTTATAATAGGCGGTGGTGAAATATATAAGCAGGCAATTTTATTTGTAGATGAAATGATAATCACTTTCATGAAATTTGAAGCGGAAGGGGAAGTTAAATTTCCCAAAATTAATTACGATGAATGGAATATTGAAAAAATAAATGATCACGAATTGTTTGAAATATATAGATACGTAAGAAAGAATTAATGCAATCAAGAATTAAAATATTATCCGATAATCTTGCAAGTAAAATAGCAGCGGGTGAAGTAGTTCAAAGACCGGAATCTGTTGTAAAAGAACTTTTAGAAAATGCTGTCGATGCCAATGCAACATCAATAGAATTGATAGTTAAACAAGCAGGCAAGTCGCTTATTCAGGTTTGTGATAATGGAACAGGAATGACTGAAGAAGAAGTTGTTTTATCTATTCATAAACATGCAACAAGTAAAATTTCATCAATGGAAGATCTTGAATCGATTAAAACGCTTGGCTTTCGCGGTGAAGCTCTAAGTTCAATCGCTTCAGTATGCCAGCTTGAAATTAAAACCGAAACTCGTGAAAGTGAAATAGGTACTTTATTAAAAGTTGAAAGCGAAAATGAAATCACCACCGAAAAAATTTCAACTCAAAAAGGAACCTGCGTATCTGTAAAAAATATTTTTTATAATATTCCAGCCCGAAGAAAATTTTTAAAATCCGACAGCACTGAGTTAAAACATATTATAGATACATTTAACAGAATCGCTTTGGCACATCCGGAAATATCTTTTAAGTTTTACAATTCAGATAACTTAGTCTTTGATTATAAAAAAGGATCTCTGAAAGAACGAATCGATCAGATTTTTGCAGATAATATGATGGATGCGCTTATTCCAGTTACACAAGAAACCGATTATCTTTCGCTTAAAGGCTACATTGGGAAACCGTCAATATTTAAAAAGAGCAAAGGGGAACAGTTTTTATTTCTTAATAAACGATTTGTGATAAATAAAAATATTAATCACGCTGTTTTTACTGCCTTTGAAAATATTTTGGAAAAAGGTGATTACCCGTTTTTTATATTGTTCGTAACATTGGATCCAAAAAAAGTTGATGTGAATATTCATCCATCAAAACTTGAAGTAAAATTTGATGATGAAAAAGATATTTACAACTTTGTTTTATCAGTTGTTCGCAAAAGCATTGGCAGTCATGATTTAGTTCCAACAATGTCGTTTGAAAACTCAACTCAGCAAACTGAAAAATTATCTTTCAATGCATTTACCAATATTAAGCAAAATGATTTTTCGGATAGACCTGATTTTAGTAGTCGAGAAAGGCGTGAGCGTACTGCGGTAACTGATGAAGATATTGATTTAGTTTTTAGTTCGTTAACAAAAAATATATTGCCAAGTTCGGATTCGAATTCAGGATCAAGTTATGAAACTGCTGAAAATAAATTTGATAAACAGATTGAACATTCAGCTTCAACAGAAATTGAAACGTCTTTTTTGATTCAACTTCATAACAAATATATATTATCTCAGATCAAAAGCGGACTGATGATAATTGATCAGCATGTTGCGCACGAAAGAATACTTTATGAAAAAGTGTTATCAAGATTAGATGCTAACATGCCTTTTATTCAGCAATTACTTTTCCCGTTAAAGATTCAGTTTGATGTTGCCAGTTATGAAATATTAAAAGAGTTGAATCCGGTTATAACAAAACTTGGGTTCAAATTAAAATATCTTCCTAAAAGCTATTTGATGATTGAGGGTGTTCCTGATGATATTAAAAACGGATCTGAAGAAAAAATATTACGCGAGTTTGTTTCTGAATATGTTACTAATCAAACCGAGAAGCAGTTAGAAGAAAAAGATAATATTGCAAAATCGTATTCGTGTAAAGCAGCCATTAAAGCCGGTGATAAGTTATCTGAAAAAGAAATGCGGTTATTAATTGATCAGTTATTTGCAACTTCAATGCCTTATGTTTGTCCTCACGGCAGACCAATTGTAATCAAAATATCTTTGGAAGAGTTTGATAGAAGATTTGGAAGAACATAAAAATATTGTGAAATCATTTTTAATTAAATAATTAAAGGGAGCCTATGTCTGATTTAGAATATCTAAAACAAAGAAAAAGTTATGATGAAAAAGCTAAATCTGCTAAAACAAATGGAATGAAATTTACAACTGTTAGCGGGCAGGACATAAAACCATTTTATGGTCCCGATGACGTTGAGAATATTAATTATTTAAGTGAAATCGGTTTTCCTGGTGAATATCCATACACACGCGGTATTCATTCAAACGGTTACCGCGGTAAGCTTTGGACGATGCGTCAGTTTGCCGGATTTGGCTCGCCTGAGGATACAAATGAGCGATTCCATTACTTGTTAAATCACGGACAAACAGGTTTGTCAGTTGCATTTGATCTGCCGACTTTAATGGGATGGGATGCAGATGCACCAATCAGTGATGGCGAAGTTGGAATTTGCGGTGTTGCAATTTCTTCTTTGCAGGATATGGAAATTTTGTTTGATAAAATCCCGCTGGATAAAGTTTCAACTTCGATGACTATCAATTCACCCGCTGCTATGATATTTGCCTTTTATCTTGCAGTTGCACAGAAGCAGGGTGTTGATTTTAATAATTTACGTGGCACACTACAGAATGATATATTAAAAGAGTATATAGCACAAAAAGAATTTATATATCCTCCAACACCTTCAATGCGAATTATTGTAGATATGATTGAATATTGCAAAAATGAAGTTCCGCAATGGAATCCTGTTTCAGTTAGCGGATATCATATTCGTGAAGCCGGTTCAACATCAGTACAAGAACTTGCATACACGCTTGCTGATGGTTTTGCATACATTGAAGCATGCATTGAACGTGGAATGGATGTTGATGAATTTGCACCACGCATTTCTTTTTTCTTCAATTCTCATTTAGATTTTTTTGAAGAGATTGCAAAATTTAGAGCAGCAAGAAAAATTTATGCAAAGCGAATGAAAGAAAGATACGGGGCAAAAAATCCACGCTCCTGGTGGTTAAGATTTCACACACAAACCGCAGGCTGTACTTTAACCGCACAGCAGCCGGAAAATAATATTGTGCGTACCGCATTTCAGGCATTAGCAGGTGTGCTCGGCGGGACACAATCGCTCCACACAAATTCTATGGATGAAACTTTAGCTTTACCAAGTGAAAAAGCTGTTAAGATTGCCTTAAGAACTCAACAGCTTATAGCTTATGAAACCGGAGTTATAAATTCTGTTGATCCGTTAGGTGGCAGTTATTTTGTTGAAGCGTTAACTGATAAAATGGAAAAAGAAGCTAATGCAATTTTTGATCAAATAGATTCGTTGGGTGGAGTAGTAGCCGCAATCGAAACAGGTTACTTCCAAAAAGAAATTGCTGATGCAGCTTACCGTTATCAAAAAGAAGTTGAGCGTAAAGAAAAATTTATTGTAGGCGTAAATGAATTTATTGAGGAGAATGAAAAAGTTGATATTCCTATCTTAACCGTATCTCCTGAAGTTCAAAAACAGCAGGTAAAAAGATTAGCGGAATTAAGACAAAGCAGAAATCACAAAGAAGTTGAAGCTAGCTTAGCTTCGATTAAATCGGCCGCTGTTGATGGAAGAAATTTAATGCCGGAATTTTTAAAAGCCTCTCATAATTATGTTACATTAGGAGAAATGATTGGGGAGTTAAAAGAAGTGTTCGGTACTTATGAAGAAACAGCAGTTTTCTAATGTTTAAAGATTATATCCAATTATTGCGTGTTCCACAGTGGATAAAAAATCTCTTTGTCTTTGTGCCATTAATGTTTTCACTTCATCTTTTTGAAGAGAATTATTTTATTTCCACAATACAGGCATTCGTAATATTCTGTCTTGCATCAAGCTTTATTTATATCATAAATGATATTATAGATATAAAAGCAGATGCTGTTCATCCACAAAAAAAATATAGACCGTTACCATCAGGAAAAATTTCAAAACAATTGGCATGGATAACTGCAATTGTAATATTTATTTTATTGGTTGTACTTTCATTCCTTTCACCAAGCGAATTTATTTATTTTCTAGCAAGTTTTATTTTTTTGAATATTTTATACTCACTCTATTTTAAACATATTGTAATATTAGACGTGTTCAGTATCGCCGCCGGATTTACGCTCAGGGTTTTAGGCGGTGCTGCAATTATTAATGTTCCTGTTTCAAGTTGGCTGATTTTAACTACAATGTTTATTTCATTGTTTCTTGGAGTAATGAAACGGCACTCTGAACTTGAACAAATTACTGAATTAGAAAAAACTCCAACAAGAAAAGTGTTGGCGGAGTACTCACTTACATTTACAAATCAAATGGCAACTGTAGCTGCTGCTGGTGTTATTATTTGTTATGCGCTTTACACGGTATCCGCAAGAACTGTTTCGGTATTTGGTACTGAAAATTTAATCTTTACAACGCCGTTTGTTGTTTTTGGAATTTTTAGATTTATGTATTTAGAATATCTAAATCAAAAAGGTGAAAATACGACTCAAATAATGTTAACTGATACTTCAATGATTTTAACTGTAATTCTTTATATCGCTACCACTGTATTAATTGTTTACAAAATATTTTAAGCTTAAATGAATCGAATCAAAATAAAAATTTTATTCAGCATAAGTTTTTTGATATTCATATCATGTTCAAATTCTCAGGTCCAAAAGAATAAAATTGAAAAGCAAATAGATATTATTGATATGCAGGCATGGATAAATCTAATGCCTGGCGGTCCAGGTTCTTTTCATTTATCTGGCGAGTATGAATTTGATGGAACTGAAAATATTAATCTATCACTTTCAAAAATTACAGTTTATTCTGAAAACAAAATTATTTATGAAATAAGTTCTGCTGATTTTAGTAATGAATCACATGCTGGAGAGAACATCAAAAAAATAAAATATAGATTCAACATCCAACCGGGTTTAAAATTAAATGAGATGATTAGAACAGTTGAAAAGATAGAAGTTAAGTTGATATATGATTTTGATGGCAGTTCAATTGAGAAAATAAAAAACAATATTTATGTAACACGAGCTTATTGATGTTTCAGGATTTTATATTTTTAGTAGTGTTGATTTTATTTAGTGCTTACTTTTCCAGCACCGAGATGGCTTATATAGTGGCGAACAAACTCAAAATTGAAGTAAGAGCCAGAAAAAAAAATATCGCTGCTCAATCTGCGTTTTACTTCGTAAAGGATCCGCAAAAGTTTTACTCAACAATTTTAATCGGCAATAATATTATTAATATCGCTTTTGCATCAATTTCAACGATAATATTGGCAAGTGAGTTTGGGTGGAGTGATTACAAAATACTTTTATTTGTTTCTGTAATTACGTTAGTATTTGGCGAATTGATTCCAAAATATATTGCAAGAGAAAGTGCTGATTCCCTATTGTTAATAGTATCAATCCCTCTGCGATTGCTTTCAATAATTTTATATCCGTTTATAAAGCTTACTACACAACTTTCAAAAATGCTCACCGAAAGTAAAAAAGATTCTGCTGAAAACATTGCTCATCTGTTTGATAAAGAAGATATGAAAATTCTTGTTGATGAAGTTCACTCAACCAGTTTAGCAAAGGATGAAGAAAGTTCTTTCATCTCAAAAGTTTTTGATTTTAGTGAACAGAAGGTTTATGAGGCAATGCGTCCGAGAACAGAAATTACTGGAATGTCTATTAATGATTCTGTCTCAAATGCTGTGGATTTATTTATTGAATCAGGTTACTCAAAAGTTATTATATATGAAGATGATCTTGATAATATAAAAGGGTTTATCTTAGCAAAAGATTTGTTCAGCACTCCGAAACAGATTAAAGATATTATTCGTAATACTCAATTTTATCCGGAGACTAAAAAAAGTTTAGAAATATTAAATGAGTTTCTAACTAATAATGATTCGATAGCAGTGGTAATCGATGAGTTTGGAGGCACTGCAGGCATCGTTACTATGGAAGATATAATTGAGGAATTATTTGGTGATATTAAAGATGAGTATGATGTTGATGAAGTAATTTGCAGAAAAATTTCTAAAGATTCGTTTATAATAAGCGGCAAGGTTGAAATAGATCATTTGAATGATAAGTTTAAGCTCGAAATCCCTACAGGAAATTATGAGACTATTGCAGGATTTATAATTGATAGTATTGGTCACATTCCAAAACCAAATGAAACACTTACTATTAACAATTATTCTATTTTAGTTATTCGAGCTGATAATGTTAGGATTGATTTAATTAAACTGATTTATAAGTCTGATGACAGCAACCAATAATGCGGATTTAAAAATAATATTATTTGATGGCGTTTGTAATTTATGCAACTACTGGGTTAATTTTATTATCGATCGTGATAAACAAAATTTCTTTAAATTTGCTGCTCTTCAATCAGAAAAAGGTAAAGAACTGATTGATAAATTTGATCTACCAAAGGATGACTTTGATTCTTTTATTCTGATCTCTGAAAACAACATTTATAAAAAATCAACTGCTGCGTTTGAAATATTAAAGCACCTAAACGGTCTGATTAAAATACTTTTTCCACTAAAATACTTACCAGTTGTATTCACAGATTTTTTTTATAATTTTATTGCGAGGAATAGGTATAAGATTTTTGGAAAAAAAGAATCTTGCCGAATCCCGACAAAAGAAGAAAAAAGTAAATTTCTCTAACCTATTCAACAATATCCTAATTGGGATAAACATTATTTTAGGTTAAATTTGCCTCACAAAAATTAGAGTAAAAGGCATATTGTTAAAGCTTAATATTGATTCAAAAGATACGAATTGTAAAGCACGCGCGGGATGGTTTGAAACAGATCACGGAAAAGTTGAAACTCCAATATTTATGCCTGTTGGCACACAAGGTACCGTTAAAGCCGTAAATCAAAGTTATCTTGCGGATGAAATAAAAGCACAAATTGTTCTTTCAAATACTTATCATTTGTATTTAAGACCAGGAACTGAAATTCTTGAAGCGGCCGGCGGACTTCATAAATTTATGAATTGGCAAAAGCCAATTTTAACCGATAGCGGCGGTTATCAGGTTTTTAGTTTATCTGAACTTAGAAAACTTAAATCTGATGGAGTTGAATTCAGATCTCATTTAGATGGATCAAAACATTTTTTTACACCTGAAAAGGTAATTGGAATTCAGCGAAGCATTGGTTCAGACATTATGATGGTTCTTGACGAGTGTGCACCATATCCGTGTGATTATGATTATGCAAAAAATTCTGTTCAACTTACTAGTAATTGGGCTGTTTTAAATAAAGAAGCTTTTGAAAAATCTAAACCAATATTTGGACACAAACAATATCAGTTTGGCATAATTCAAGGATCGATATATAAAGACTTGCGGGAAAAATCTGTAAATGATTTATTGAAATTAGATTTTGATGGTTATGCAATTGGCGGGCTGGCTGTTGGTGAACCGATGGAGCAAATGTATGAGCTTGTTAATTTTACGACTGATTTTATGCCTCAAGATAGACCAAGATATTTAATGGGTGTTGGTAAACCTGAAAATATTTTGGAATCAATTGCTCGTGGTGTTGATATGTTTGATTGTGTTATGCCAACACGCAATGCACGTAATGCCAATGTATTTACATGGAACGGAACACTTTCAATGCGGAATGCAAAGTATAAAAATGAATTTGTTCCATTAGATGAAAATTGCGGGTGTTATACTTGTAGAAATTATACGCGTGCTTATTTAAGACATTTATTCATCGCTGAAGAGATTCTTGCTCTCGAACTTGCATCGATACATAATTTGTATTTTTATCTTGAATTAGTAACTCAAGCAAGAAAATTTATTATTGATGGAAATTTTCTTGAATGGAAAAATAAAACTGTAAATGAAATATCAATTAAAAATTAAAATCAAAAGGAGAAAATAAATTGGATATATTATTAGCAATGGCGCCACAAGGTGGAGAAGGCGGTGGCGGAAGTTTAATCAGCACTGTAATAATGTTTGGTGCAATATTCGCTATCTTTTATTTTATGATTATTAGACCTCAACAAAAGCGAGCAAAAGAGAGAGAAAAACTGCTTTCTAATATTGAAAAGGGCGATAAAATAATTACAAGCAGTGGCGTTCATGCTACTATAGTTGGAATTGAAGAAAAAACTGTTCTTATCGAAATTGCTCCTAATGTTAAAATTAAAATTGAACGCTCTGGAATTGGCAGCGTAGTAAAATAAATTAAGAGATTTTATTTATGTTTTGCAGTACTGAAGAAGCTATTGATGAAATAAAGAACGGTAAAGTCATTATCGTTGTTGATGATGAAGACCGTGAGAATGAAGGCGATTTTATTTGTGCGGCTGAATATGTTACTCCGGATATTGTAAATTTTATGGTAACACACGGCAGAGGAATGCTGTGTGTTGCTATTAATGGAAAACGTTTAGACGAATTAAACCTTCCGCTAATGGTTGAATCAAACTCAGCTTTACATGGAACCCAATTCACTGTTACCGTTGATGCTATTGAAGGAACAACTACAGGAATTTCTGCAGCAGATCGAGCACATACAATCAAAAAGCTTATTGATCCAAAATCCACATCGAATGATTTTGCAAAACCGGGTCACATTTTTCCGTTGCGCTCATTTGAAGAAGGTGTTTTAAGAAGAGCAGGGCATACTGAAGCCGCTGTTGATTTATGTAATCTTGCAAATTTAAATCCTGCTGGTGTTTTGTGTGAGATATTAAAAGAAGATGGGGAGATGGCTCGCGTACCCGAGTTGATTGCGATAGCGAAAAAGTTTAATCTTAAAATATTTACTGTTCAGGAATTGATTAAGTATAGAATTAAAAATGAAAATCTAATTGAAAAAATTTCAGAAATAGATTTTCCAACTGATCATGGTAAGTTCAAGCTCCATCTTTATAAAAATCTTTTAGATAAGAAAAAACAAGTTGCCTTGGTTAAGGGTGAACCTGATTCTGAAAAACCATTTCTTGTTCGTATGCACTCAGAGTGTTTAACAGGCGATGTCTTCCACTCGTTAAGATGCGATTGCCACGATCAGTTAAATCGTGCACTTGATTTGATTGAACAAAATGGTTCCGGTGCATTAGTTTATATGCGGCAGGAAGGAAGAGGAATTGGACTTGAGAATAAAATTAAAGCTTACCATTTGCAGGATGAAGGCAAAGACACTGTAGAAGCAAACGAAGAACTTGGCTTTAAAGCTGATTTAAGAGATTATGGAATTGGCGCACAAATTTTACTAAATCTAGGAATAAAAAAAATAAATCTTCTTACAAACAATCCTAAAAAGGTTATTGGTTTAAATGGCTACGGACTTGAAATTATTGAACGAATTCCAATTGAAATTTTACCAAACACAAACAACGAAAAATATTTAAAGACAAAACGTGATAAGTTGGGTCATATTATTTTGCAGTAGTACTTGGGCTCACATTTATTCCGCTCTTTCCGCTCAATCTGAATTTCATTATTTTCAACTAAGAATTATTCAATTCTTTTGAAAATTAAAATGAGAAGATAAAATGAAATTTATAATTGCACTCCTTTTTGTATTAACCTCATTCGCTCAGCAAAAGACTGTTTATGTGGCATACATTGACAGTGAAATCGATTTAGGTTTAGCACCATACATTTCTCGTGTAATTTCCGAAGCAGAACAAAATAAAGCCGATGCAATAATATTTAAAATTAATACGTTTGGTGGCAGAGTTGACGCGGCAACACAAATTAAAGATGCAATTATATCAAGTAAAATTCTAACAATAGCGTTTATTAACAATCGTGCAATTTCTGCCGGAGCATTAATTGCATTGTCGTGTAATAAAATTGTGATGGTTCCGGGTAGTTCAATCGGGGCCGCAACTGTGGTTGACCAATCAGGACAGAAAGTTGGAGAGAAATATCAATCCTACATGCGTTCAGAAATGCGTTCTACTGCGGAACGAAATGGAAGAAGAACTGATATTGCTGAAGGTATGGTTGATGAAAGAGTTGAAATCCCTGGTCTAGTGGATAGTACAAAGTTAATTACACTTACATCTGAAGAAGCTTTAAAGTACAAAATTGCTGATACAGTAGTTGTTGATTTTAAGGCTGCCTTAAATTATTTCGGATTAAAGAGTGCTAAAGAGGTTGTAGTAACTGCTAACTGGGCAGAAGATGTGGTAAAGTTTCTTAACAATGCTATTGTTTCATCAATACTTATTATGATTGGATTTTTTGGATTGATGGCAGAGATTAAAACCCCAGGTTGGGGAGTTGGAGGAACGGTTGGACTTATCGCATTAATTTTGTTTTTTGGATCAGCATATATTTTACAGCTAGCTTCTATATTAGAAATATTACTTTTCGTAATTGGTTTGGGATTATTATTAGCTGAGATTTTTATTATTCCCGGATTTGGTGTTGCAGGCATTTCGGGAATCGTTCTAATTTTTGCTTCAATATTCTTATCGTTGCTTGGAACTGAACCATTTATTGATATGAATGCTGTATCGCTAGCAATTATTCAATTATCCGGTTCTATGCTTTTTGCATTACTTGGAATGTTTTTTCTTGTTAGGTTTTTGCCAAAATCAAGAGCATTTAATAAACTTGTATTATCAGAATCTGAAAAGGCTGAACACGGATTTGTTTCATATCAATCTGAAAAAGATTTGATTGGTAAAACTGGGATCGCATTTACAACTCTAAGACCAGGCGGCACAGCAGAAATAAATGGAAGAAGAATTGATGTCGTTGCTGATTCTGAATACATAGATAAAGATGTAAAGATTAAAGTCTTACGAGTTGAAGGAATTAAAGTTGTTGTTACTGCGGTAAAGGGAAATATTAGTTAAAATCATTTTTATACTAGTTCAAAAAAAGCCGGCTTATACCGGCTTTTTGGTTTTAGAAATTATTAAAGTAACTCTAAAATATTTGTATTGCTTATAACGTCACGACGGGTACCTTTTTGTTTGCCTTGGGGTGTATTGGCTTCCATAGAATAAGATATTTCTAAACGAGTTTTTGTGCGTGATTTAATCTGAATTCCTTTATCAACATTGAAATAAAATTTCCCTTCCGCAATGGAAATTGGTTTTTGAAATGAATAAGAAATTCCACCCTGGTTTACTTTTGATTGGCCTGAGTATTTAAAATCAATTCCAGCATCAATAACAGCAACACGATTGCCATCTAATTTTTCAACATTCTCAAGTTTATATGTATTCGTGTAATTAATTTGATAAACCATCAATGGAACAGGTGCTTGCTGTATCTGCCAGGATGAATCTGTGTAAACTTCTTTATCGGAAAGTTTCCTAACTATTTGAGTTAACAGCGGTGTAAGGACGCCGTTAATAATTTCCTGTCGGATCGAATTTCTATCATTAATAGAGATAGTATCGCCAGCTCCTTTTAGTTCAAGATATTTGTTAGAAATTTTATCAGCCTTATAAACTTCTAATATCTCACCTTTGGTATTAAAGCGAACACTAAATGGATTATTATATAGTGATTGGTACTCAGCAAATTGATGTATCTTAACAGAATCCACATCTTTACCCGCTTCAAAATTGAAAAATTCTCCATTTGCAGATGCTTCAAGTTTTAAAAAATTAATTTTTATGTCAGCTTCAGTTGATCCTTCTTCATCAACATCTTTAACATCTAAATTAATTATATAAACAATTTTTTGATTTACACTTGTTGACATTGATGTATCCATCGTGATTGTCTGAGTGTTATTCGCGATAGTAGTAAGACGATAAAGAACTTTGTCACCTTTAGTAAATTTATATTTCATTAAAAATGGTTTACCTGAATTATCAACTCCATCTGTTTTTAAATCAGTTGAATCAAAAGAATATTTATCTTTATCTGATGTTTTATTTTCTGGTTCATTCTTTTTCTCATTACAACCAATTACAATTAAACTAAATGTGATGAGCACTAATAAGTATTTTAACATTTTTTCCTCTTAATAAAGTAGATATTTTTTTCGTTTTTTCTCGAACTTAACTAATTCTTTTTGCCACGATGCAATGATTTTATCAGGAGCAATTTTTTTCTGTAAATCTTTTCGCAATTGATCAGTTCCACCAAGTCTATCAAATGACGGATTATTAAACTTAATTTTATTGCCATACAATTTAACAAGAACCAGTAATGTTTTTGTGCCAAATTTAACAGACTCAAATTTATTTGGGTCTGTAATTTTTATTTTTATTCCGTAACAGGTTTCATTTTTAAATTTTGGATTTGTTGCCATTCCCTTAAGGTCTTCTGGAATAAAAGCAACAGGTTGAAGTTCCGCTCCTTCAAATTTTAATAGATTTAATTTATCAATTACATCGTCAGCCTTTATAAATGGAGCTCCAAATTGTAAGAATGGAAATCTGGTTCCACGTCCTTCAGAGATATTTGTCCCTTCTAATAGACAAATTCCCGGATAAACTAATGCTGTTTCTAATGAATTTATATTCGGAGATGGTGAATTCCATTTTGAGTAAAACTCATTTGGTATTTCACGTTTCCAGTTCTTACACTGAATAACTTCTAGTTTAATATCCTTCCAGCTTGATACTATTTTTTCCCCAACAAAATAAGTTGCCAATTCACCGATCGTCATTCCGTGGGTTATTGGGATTTGAGCAATGCCTACAAATGATTTCAATTTTGGATCAAGCACCGGTCCATCAACATAATCTCCGCCAATTGGATTCGGACGATCTAAGATTATTACCGGAACTTTATTTTCACCCGCAGCTTCCAAAACATAAAACATTGTTGAGATATAAGTATAAAACCTTGCGCCAACATCTTGAATATCAAAAATTAAAACATCAATATTTTTAAAATCTCTTTGGATGGCTTCTTATCTTTTCCGTAAAGGGAAACAATAGGAACTTCTTTGTAAAGATTGTTCTTATAATCAATCTTTTCACCAGCTTCTGCAAAACCCTTAAAACCATGTTCAGGAGTAAAGATTGCACTTACTTTTACATTTTGTTGTTCAAGCAGCACATCAACTAAGTGAGTTCCGTTAGACAACAGTGCAGTATGATTACAAACCACTCCAATACTTTTGCCGGACACTAAATCTAATTTTTCCGAAAATAATAAATCTGCTCCATTAATTATTTGGGCATTATTAGGAATTGAGAAAAGAAAAGATAAAACAATTGCCATCATAATAAGGCTGTAACGTGATTTCATTTTAGTTCCTTTCACTATTTCCAAAAAAAACAAATGTCAGTCTGAGCTTGTCGAAGACTGACATTAAAAATAATCTTTTCACACTTCGACAGGCTCAGTGTGACAAAGAGAAATCTATTACTTATACCGGATAATTCTCAATTAACTCTTTACTCTCAAAGAAAAATGCAATTTCTTTCAAAGCATTTTCATTTGAATCTGATCCGTGAACCGCGTTGAACTGTACACTTCTTGCAAAAAGTTTTCTAACAGTACCTTCAGCAGCTTTTTCTGGATCTGTTGCTCCGATCAGTTTTCTGTAATCTTCAACAGCGTTTTCTTTTTCAAGTGCAATTGGTACACAAGGTCCTGACGTCATATATTCAACAAGTTCCCCATAGAATGGTTTTTCTTTGTGAATCTCATAGAATGCTTTTGCGGCTGATTCAGAAAGCTTAACCATTTTAAGTGCTTTAATTTTAAATCCCGCTTTGCTGATTAAAGAAATTATTTCACCAACGTGATTATCTTTTACAGCATCAGGTTTAATTATTGCTAATGTTTTGTTACCCAAGTAGAACTCCTATTTCTTTTTATTCTTTTTCTTGTGTGATTTTTTATCGTGTTTCTTTGGTTTCTCTTCTTTTTTCTTTTCGACTTTTTTCTTTGTTTTGGTTTTTATAACCTTAACTGGTTTGATAGATCTAGTTACTTTTTTCACCGTTGTAGTTTTTCTAATAATTGGTTTTTTAACTTTCAACTTTTCAATAGCTCTTAGCATAGTTACACCAATTTCGGCAGGACTCTCAACAACCAAAATTCCTGCTTTTTTCATCGCTGCCATTTTTTCTGCTGCTGTTCCTTTTCCACCTGAAATTATTGCACCAGCATGTCCCATTCGTCTTCCGGGAGGTGCAGTTCTTCCTGCAATAAATCCAACAACAGGTTTCTTAACATTTTTCATGATGAATTCAGCAGCTTCTTCTTCAGCACTTCCACCAATTTCACCAATCATTACAATTCCATCAGTGTCTTTATCATCATTAAACATTTTTATGATATCGATAAATCTTGAACCAATAATTGGATCACCGCCAATGCCAACACAAGTTGATTGCCCAAGTTTTACATCTGATAATTGTTTTACAGCTTCGTAAGTTAAAGTACCAGAGCGGGATACAACTCCAATTTTTCCTTTTTGATGAATGAAACCGGGCATAATTCCAACTTTTGCGATTCCTGGAGAGATAACTCCGGGACAATTAGGTCCAACTAAAACAATATCTTTGCCTTTAATTGAGTTATATACTTTTAGCATATCGTTGGTTGGGATACCTTCTGTGATACAGATGATAAATTTTATTCCTGCATTAGCAGCTTCTAAAATAGCATCTGCTGCAAATGCCGGGGGAACAAAAATTACGGATGAATTTGCTTTTTGAACTTTAACTGCTTCTGAGACAGTATTAAAAACAGGAACTCCTTGAAAATCTGTTCCGCCTTTACCGGGTGTAACGCCGGCAACAACTTTGGTCCCGTATTCAAGCATTTGAGTTGTATGGAAAGATCCTTCACCACCGGTAATCCCTTGGACAACGAGGCGAGTATTTTTATCAATAATGATAGCCATAAATAATCCTTTGCTAATTAAAATTTTATAAACAAAAATAAGGAAATTCTAGGATAATGATAAATGTCGGAATTAGATGATTTTATACCCAATCAAGTGCATAACTTCTGTAGAACCCATTTGAAAAGGCTCTTCTTCATCAAAAACAAACCCAAGATTTCTATACCAATCAAGTGATTTTATATTTTGTTCCATTACTCCAAGCCAGACTTTATTAAAATGCTTTTCTTTTGCGATTCTATAAGCCTCGTTTAATAACTTTTTACCAAGTCCAAACCCTTGATATTTTGGTAAAACATAAAGAGATGAAACGAAAATTTTTTTATCAATAGTGTTTTCAAAAACTTTCATCCAACCTGCGGGAATAGCATTAACATCTGCAATAATTCCCTTTGTGAAGGGATCATTTATCATTTCAATTAGTCTGTCGTGATTATAAAAATTATCAAAGTGGAAAAGAATATCTGCTTCTGGAATAAAAGAATAAGCATCTTTCCAGGTTGTAAGTAAAATGTTTTTTACTATGTTAAAGTCTTCTTTAGTCCAATTGCGAAAGGATATTTCAGCTTGAGATTTCATCTTGAATGTGTTTTGCTAACTTGAAAATCTTTTCTTCTTCAAACTGTTGTGATAAAATTTGTAACCCAATTGGCAGATTATCGGAGTTTTTTCCAATTGGTATATTCATTCCTGGTAAGCCGGCAAGGTTTGCAGATGTTGTATAGATGTCGCTTAAATACATTTGCAATGGATCATCAGATTTTTCACCAATCTTAAATGCAACGGTTGGAGTTGTTGGAGTTATCAGCAAATCAACTTGCTTAAATACATTATCAAAATCTTCTTTAATTAGTCTTCTAACTTTTTGTGCTTTGCGATAATAAGCTTCGTAATATCCTGAAGAAAGCACATAAGTGCCAAGCATTATTCTTCTTTTTACTTCTTTACCGAATCCTTGTGTGCGTGAATTTAAATACATTTCTTTAAGATTGGAATAATCACTCGCTCTATATCCATAACGTGCACCATCAAATCTCGCAAGGTTGGATGAAGCTTCTGCTGTTGTTAAAATGTAATAAGTAGCAATTGTGTATTCAGTTTTTGAAAGTGAAACTTCTTTTATCTCATAACCCTCAAGTATTAATTCATCTACAACATTTAATATTGCGGTTTTAATTTCATCATTAAGCCCATCCGCAAAATATTCTTTTGGAATACCAATTTTAAGTTTTTTGTCCTTTGATAATGATGTAGAAAAATCCGGAATTACTTTTTCAATTAATGTAGAATCATTTAAATCTTTTCCTGAAATAACTTCCATAACCAATGCCGCATCTTCAACATTTTTTGAAAATGGTCCAATAGTATCAAATGATGAAGCAAATGCTGTTAATCCAAAGCGAGAAACCCTTCCGTAAGTTGGTTTCAATCCATAAACTCCGCAAAATGCTGCAGGCTGTCGAATGGATCCACCCGTATCTGTGCCGAGAGAAACATCACAAAGATTTGCCGCAACAGCAACTGCTGATCCGCCGCTTGAACCACCAGGAACTCGAGTTTTATCCACAGGATTTATAACATTACCAAATGCAGAGTTTTCATTTGATGATCCCATCGCAAATTCATCGCAATTAGTTTTACCTATAATGATTGCATCTTGATCTATCAAATTTTGCACAGCAGTAGCAGTATAAAGCGAAGTAAAATTTTTTAAGATATTTGATGAGCAGGTAAGTGGATGATCTTGATAGGCAAGCACATCTTTTATTGCTATAACCATTCCCGCTAATCTGCCTGCAGAATTATTAATTATTTTTGCTCAACAAGTTTTGTTGATTCAATTGCTTCATCTTCAAAAACAAAGTTAAATGCATTAAGATCTTTTTGGTCCTCAATATTCTTAAGGAAGTGCTTTACATTTTCTTCAAGGCTTAACTTGCCTGATTTTATAAGCCCTAATTTTTCTTTGTGGTTTTTATAAAATGTCATCAAGAATTTATTATTAAAGATTTTATTGCTAAAAATAACATAATTGATTCAATTCCTGAATAATTGATTGGGGTAATTCAAAAGAAAATTGATAATTCAATCTAAAGGGGAAATATAATTTTAAAGGGAACAATGAAATTTTGTGCTGGTTGAAATTCTAAAGAATATTTTTATTTCATATTCACAAACTGAGTAGGGAAGTCAAGTTCAGCTTCTTTAACCATTGTTATAACCGCTTGAAGATCATCAATTTTTGCACCGGTAACTCTAACTTGTTCATCCTGAATCTGTGCGCTGACCTTTAGTTTGGATTCTTTAATAAGCTTTGTAATAATCTTGGCGTTTTCTTTTGAGATTCCGCTTTGAAGATTTATTACTTGTTTTAGTCTTCCACCAGAGGCGGCTTCAGGCTCATTAAACTTTAGAGCTTTAATGGATATACTTCTACGAATAAATTTTGTTTCTAAAATATCAACGGAAGATTTTCGGGAGTAATCATCTTTGGTGTTAATTGTAATCAGTTTATCTTTTTTATTAAGTTCAAGTTGGGTGTTAGAATCCTTAAGATCATAACGCTGATGAATTTCTTTTAATGCTTGATTAACAGCATTATCAGCTTCCTGAAAATCAATTTCAGAAACAATATCAAAAGAATGATTTTGTGCCATAATAATACCTAAAAAAGTTAATCGGGGTGATAGGATTCTTCCGAAGAAATCCCTCTGGGAGAACCTACGACCTTTTTAAAAATGAAAAATAAAATACTAAAAGTCGGGGTGATAGGATTCTTCCGAAGGAATCCCAATGGGAGAACCTACGACCTCTTTAAAAAATGAAAAATAAAATACCAAAAGTCGGGGTGATAGGATTCGAACCTACGGCCTCTTCGTCCCGAACGAAGCGCGCTACCGGGCTGCGCTACACCCCGGAAAATACATCATTAAAACTTAAGACTTATCAGATTTTTTTACATCATCATCAGTTTTTTTGATCTCTTCTTCAACATCTTTTAAAGATTTTTTAAATTCCTTCATACCTTTCCCTAAACCTTGAGCTAGTTCCGGAATTTTCTTTGCCCCAAATAACAATAGAATTACGAGAACAATTATTATTATTTCGCCTGCACCTAAATTTCCAAACATATCGTTCCTTTAGTTTAATATATAATTAGCTATCGATTTAAAAATTAACTGCCCATCAGTTCTGCCAAGAGTCGGATCGCAAGCTCTTTCCGGATGGGGCATCATTCCCATTACGTTACCATTTTTGTTTACAATTCCTGCTATGTTAAGTTGAGAACCATTTGGATTACTTTCATCATTTACTTTTCCATTTGCATCCGCATATCTAAAAAGTATTTGTTTATTTGTTTCAAGCTCCTGTAACACTAGTGCATCGGCAAAATAATTTCCTTCGCCATGTGCGATAGGAATTTTTATTGCTGAAGTTTCTTCACCAATTTCACTTGAAAAGATCGTTTCTCTATTTTCAGTTTTAAGATAAACATCTTTACAAGCAAACTTAAGGGAATTATTGCGTATCATAACTCCGGGCAACAAACCAGCTTCCAGTAAGATTTGAAAACCATTGCAAATTCCAATTACAATTCCGCCTTTATTTGCAAAGCTTATAACTGAATTCATAATTGGAGAAAATCTTGCGATAGAACCTGTGCGAAGATAATCGCCGTAAGAAAATCCCCCTGGCAAGAGAATAACGCTGCTGTGTTTTAAATCTGTGTCTTTATGCCAGAGAAATTCAACATCATAGTTTAGTACTTTGCGTAAAGAATAATATGCATCGTGATCGCAATTGGAGCCGGGAAAAACTACTACACCAAACTTTAAATTCATTTTACTTCATCCAAAGTAAATTCAAAATCTTCCATAATTGGATTAGAAAGCAGTTTAGAACAATATTCATTCACTTCTTTTTCTGCAGCATTTCGATCGGATAGATTTACATCAAACTCAATTAGTTTTCCGATGCGAGTGCTTGTGATATTTGAAATACCAAGATGTTTTGCACCTTTTTCTACTGCAACACCTTGCGGGTCAAGAATAGATGGTCTGCGTTTTATTAAAACTTTAGCTTTAAACACGTTTCACTCAGATTTTTTAGTTGAGAAATACCTAAAAATTTGCCGAAAAATACCAAATCCGATCATGAAAACAAAAATGAAAAACAATCCTTTAACCGTAAAAAGTATAAGCACTATTAGTGCGATCAAATATGTAATGTAAATCAAAGGATTTTTTTTAATAGCATCCATGGTAAACTTAGGAATAGTATCATACTTAATATTACTAACCATCAAGAAAGATACAATTAGAACCATTGGAATTATAAATTGTTTTTCGGTCTCACCAAAACCGTTATTATAAAATGATAAGATGAAGCAAACAATTGTTAGTGCTGAAGAAGGAATTGGTAAACCGGTAAAATAAGATTTATTAAATCCTACAAGCTGTACATTAAATCTAGCTAAACGAAATCCGCCTGCAATTAATGGTAGTGAACTGATTAGTATTCCAAAAGTATCAAACTGAAAAAAATAAGTTGCATAAAGCAGAAATGACGGGGCCGCACCAAAACTTACAACATCAGCAAGTGAGTCTAATTCAACGCCTAGTTCGCTGCTGGATTTTGTTAAACGCGCCATAAAACCATCAAGCGTATCAAAGATTGCGGCGATAATTATTAACCATCCCGCATAAATAAAATTTCCCTGGCTTGCGCTGATTATCGAAAAAAAACCGCTGAACATGTTCATAGCGGTAAATAAATTCGGTATTACAGAAGGTGTAATTCTAAATCGATTCATCCATTAATATTCAAAAAGAATTGTTTCGCCTGCAGTAACTTTGTCGTCTTTTTTTACTTTTACTTGCCACTGCTCAGGAACAATAATATCAACACGACTTCCAAATTTAATCATACCGAATCGATTTCCAATATTTACAAAGTCTCCAACTTTCAGATCACTTATAATTCTTCTTGCAACAAATCCGGCTATTTGAGTAAACAATACATTCCCTGCAGGACTTGTAATTCCAATTTCATTTCTTTCATTTCTTTCAGAAGCCTTATCTTCAAATGCTGCAATGTATTCACCTTTAATATAATTAACGTAATCAACTTTGCCGGTAATTGGAATTCTGTTTACGTGAACATTAAGTGGGGACATAAAGATCGAAACTAATTTTGCTTTGCTGTTCAGGAATTTATCATCTAATACGTCTTTTACAAATAACACTCTTCCATCCGCTGGAGAGACAACTATGTTAGATTTATTTGGAACTATACGATCAGGATCACGAAAAAAATTGAGTGTAAAAATTATCAGAAATGCAGAAAGCAATAAAAGCGGAATCCGGATAAAATTATTTTCTAAATATATGCTAAGTAGAATCAACAGAAATGCAACTGTAAAACAGCTCCCATTGTACTATAGCCGTATTTTGTAAACATTATTTAACGCTCGCAATATTAAAAGATGATCGGTATATTTTTTAACTTCATTTCCTGTTGAAAGTTTGTATGGATTTGTCCATTTAACACTTTCGTCTTTGGGAAAAATTTTGATACTTGCTGGTGTAAAATCTCCGATCAAGAAAATTTTATCTTCAAATTTTCCAAAATGGCAGCAAACTTCAGCAAGTATTTCGTTTCTTCTTTCAAAAAAGGATTTTAGAACTGCATTAATTTTTGAACAAATTCTTGCGATCAATTTCATATCTTCAGGTGTGCATAAATCGAAAGCGATTAAATGGCTTTCACTAATTACACTTTCTTTTCCACATCCATAATGAAATTCAAAAACGGGAAGATTTAATTCCGAACCCTCTTTCATCCCAAAGATTTTTGCATTTCTTTTATCTGCAGTGTTAAGAATTTTTATTCGGAAAGGAAATTCAGTACTAACTGAAAATTTTAAAGCATTTTCACCATCAATTCTTAAAAATGAAGTTGGGATATGGTATTCTTTAAGGTAATCGAAGAAAAAGGCATTGGCTAATGCAACTTTTTACCAATATCTTTCACCTTTACCTTCTTTTTATCAGCAATAAAGTAATTGTCTTGATATTCAATCAACTGATAATTTCCCTCATCAAAAGGAATATCATTTCGTTTTATGGTCTCAATCATTTATCCTCTGTTGGCAATTTTTAGTTACTAAAATTCAGGGCAGAAATTAGGCATATTAAATACATAAAGTCAATCGTTTATATTATATTTGACTTCTTAATAAACAGAAAAATTCAATTTTATAGGAGTGTTTTATGAAGGGTGGAATGCAAGGAATGTTGAAACAAGTGCAAAAAATGCAGGATGAGATGCAGCGTGTGCAAGGACAACTAGGAAATATGACAGTAACCGAAGAAGCTGGTGGTGGAATGATTAAAGCAAAAGCTAATGGAATGAAAGAGTTGATTTCGATCGAGATTGATCCTCAAGTTATTGTTTCTGAAGAAAAAGAGATTTTAGAAGATTTGGTAGTTGCAGCGGTTAACAAAGCTTTACAATCAGCAAATAAAATGGCAGAAGAAGAAATGGCTAAAGTTACAAAAGGTATGATTCCTCCCGGCTTAAATATTCCAGGATTTTAAGTTGCAGATAGCAGAACCACTTTTAATTGCAATTGAAGAATTGAGTAAACTTCCGGGAATCGGAAGAAAAACAGCTCAAAGGTTAGCATTGCACATTTTAAAGAATGATCAGGATGCTGTTAATAAATTTTTAAAGGCTATTGCGGATTTGAAGACAAAATTATTTTTCTGTAAAAGGTGTTTTAATATCACAGAAGAAGATCTTTGCGAAATTTGTAAAAGTGTAAAGCGAGATACAACAAAAATTTGTGTTGTTGAAGAAGCGAGTGATGTTATAGCCATTGAAAAGACAAATGAATATAACGGACTTTATCACGTTTTGGGCGGAGTGCTTTCTCCACTTGCAGGAGTTTCTGCACACGATTTAAAAATAAAAGAGTTACTATCAAGATTTGAAAATGAAAATATTACTGAAATAATTCTTGCAATAAATCCTGATACTGAAGGCGAAACAACTTCACTTTATCTTGCAAGATTGATAAAGCCATTAAACATAAAAGTTACACGCATCGCACGGGGTATTCCTATCGGTGGTGATTTAGAATTTGCCGATGAAGCCACAATCGGAAGAGCAATGTTAAATAGACTTGATTTATGAAATCAGAATGGTTTAAAGATTGGTTTAACACTCCAGAATATGTAAATGTATATCAACATAGAAACGAAAGAGATGCGGAAGAACATTTAAAGCTTATCCTAAATAATATTGAAATACCATCAGCTGCAAAAATAATTGATATGGCTTGCGGTGCCGGAAGACATATATAATTCTTGCCAGAAAAGATTTTGATGTAACTGCTGTTGATCTGAGTGGAAATTTATTATCAATTGCAAAACAATCCGCACAAAACAAAAACCTGAAAATAAATTTTATTCAATCTGATATTCGAAAATTTGAGACCTTTGAAAAGTTCAATTTGGTATTAAACCTTTTTACAAGTTTCGGATATTTTGAAACTGATGAAGAAAATTTTTCAGTTCTTAAAAAAGCCTATGATCTCTTAGAAATTGGTGGATACTTTGTGTTAGATTTTTTTAATTCACTATTTTTGAAACAAAATCTCATTGAATTTTCAGAAGAGAATTTTAATAATACTGAAATACATCAGTTCAGAAAAATTAAAGATAAACGTATAACAAAAAAGATAGTTATAACAAAAAATGGTAATCTAACTCAATTTGAAGAATCTGTAAGGATGTTTACCAAAGATGAGCTAGTCGATGCTATCCAAAAAATTGGATTTGATATTTACAAAACATTTGGTGATTTTCTTGGTAACGAATTTGAGCAATTTAGTTCACCACGATTGATAATGATTTGCAAAAAATGAATAAAGTAATTTTAATTTTAATTGTTTCTATATCTTTTACCTCCTGTGATCTATTTACCACACGCGATGCAGAAAATCCGGATCAAACAAGATCAAACTTTCAGCCTGCTGTTGAGCCATCAATTGTTATAGAAAACTTGAAAAATTCCTTTTTCGATAAAAACGTTCAGAACTACATTTCTTGTTTTGTGGATACAATTTTTGCTGAACGAAGTTTTAACTTTTCGGCATCCAGCGAAGCATTGTCTCTCTATCAGATTTTTTGCAAGGCTGGGGGTTGAGTGAAGAAAAAAGATATTTCAGCAGCATAGTAAATAAAGTATCGGTTGATTTTCCAATTTCACTTGGTTTTTCAGATGAAAACATAAGTAATTTTAGCGGTGATTCTTCCATTTATTCGGCTTCATACATTATTAATGTACCTGTGCCGGTTGGTGATCCATTTCCACAAACTTACGAAGGCAGTTTACAATTTAATATGCTTCGTGATTCGCGAGGCGAATATGTAATCTACTTTTGGAAGGATATTAAAAGCGGATCTTCACCTAGCTGGAGTGAATTAAAAGGAAGCTCTTATTAAAATTATAATTGTAATATTATTTTTATTAAGTTTTATTAGCTGTACAAATCCTTTTGCACCTAAGCTTGATGAAAATCTTAATGGTGGTGCATTGCCTATCTCTGACCAAAAAGAGATCGCTGGTGTTTTCCAAAATTTTAAGTACGCTTATACATTTAAGGACACTACTATATATGGCGGTTTACTATCAAACGATTTTACATTTACTTATCGTGATTATGATCAGGGATTTGATGTTACCTGGGGAAGGGATGAAGAGATGAGAACTACTTACGGTTTATTTCAAAACGCTCAACTTTTAGATCTAATTTGGAATAACATTGTATTAATTACTCAGGACTCGTTAACAGCTACAGCTACAATTATTAGGAGTTTTAATTTAACAATCACATTCAATCCTACCGATGTTGTTAGAGTGGATGGAAGGGTTAATTTAGCTTTAAAGAAAGATAGTGAAACAGAAGTCTGGCAGATCAAGCAATGGATTGATGAATCAAATTTCTAAAAAACTTATTTAAAAGATTTTATATGATTTATTTTTGGTTTAAAGAAGCACTAAAACTTATCGCAAGATCAAAGTTTTCATTTTTACTTGCACTTACTTCAATAACATTATCAGTAATTTTAATTACAGCTTCTGTTTTTATTATTTTATTCTCAAATAGATTTGAGAATAAATTAAAAAGCAATATTATTATCAGCGTTTTTGTAAAGGATAGTCCAACAAACGAAGAAATTGATCAAATAAAAACAGAATTATCCAAACTTAAATATCTAAATTCATCGGAATTTATTGATAAAGACAAAGCTGCGGAAATATTTATTAAAGAAACTGGTGAGGATTTTAGAAAAATATTGGATTACAATCCACTTCCAGCATCATTCAATCTTAAACTAAAGAGTGAATATGCTAATAGAGATTCCATTAAAAAGGCGATAAAAAATCTTGCCGGTTTTGAGTGGGCTGATGAGGTTATTTTTAGACAGGATTTTTATCAAAAAATTTTATCATATATTGATCAAGCAAAAGTCTATGTCTTTGCATTAACGGGATTGATTTTCTTAGTATCACTCTATCTCGTTTATAGTACAGTTAGATTAATTTTGAATTCCAAATACTCAGAAATGGAAACGATGAAATTTGTTGGAGCTAAGCTTTCAACAATCAAAATGCCGATAATTATTAATAGTGCACTAACAGGATTGTTATCCGGCTTAATTGCACTTGGTATAATTTGGATTTTATACTTTTATCTTAAAGGATTTTTAGGAAGCATTGATAATATTATCCCAAATAAAATCGAGTTTATAGTTTTGCTTCTTGCATTAGGACCCATTGTAGGAATTTTGGTAACAATACTTTCTTTAAGGAAAATTTCACTTAAGATTTGATTTCATATATATTTCAGTAAACAAAATTTAATCTCATTAAATATTAATAATTTTTCCAACAATACTGGTTAAAGTTTGGCTAACAATAAGATAATTTTTATTCCATTTGTAATTTTACTCCACTCAATAAGTGTAGCTCAAATATTACCAACCTATTCAGAAAGATCGTTCAACTCATTTTCAGATAGCACCTTTTCAAAATACATGCAGGCATCTGAAGGAGTAATTGATCCGGATGAATATAAAGTTGGACCTGGAGATAATATTTTTATTGCTATTAGTGGAATTGAAGAGCGCGATTTTAATCTACTAATCAACCACGAAGGTTTTTTATACATCCCAAGGATTGGTGCGGTCGACTTAAGAAATAAGTCCCTTGAAGAAGCTAAGTTACTGATCAGATCAAGTTTAGAAAAAACTTTAGGAATGTTGATATTTACATTGCTCTTGGTGAAGTTAGAAAAATAAAAGTATCCTTAGTCGGCAATGTAATTAATCAATCTTCAATTGTATTAAATTCTAATTCAAGATTACAGGATATATTAAAAAATTCAGGCGGCATCCGGACTACCTCTGATATCAGGAACATTAAAATTATTTCTAAGGTTGGAACAACAGCTACTTATGATTTACTTTCCTTTTTTAGGGAAGGTAATTTGAAACAAAATCCTTATTTAAGAGACGGGGATATAGTGGTTATAGAAAAAGTTGATAAAATTGTTTCAATATTAGGTCAAATCAAATATCCAGCAACATATGAATTTAAAGAAGGTGAAACTTTAAAAGAACTAATCGATTTGGCCGGAGGATTAGCTTACAAAGCAAGAAAAGATACGATTGAACTAATCCGATTTTCTGAGGATGGGATTAAACAATTCAGTAAGTATTTTTCTTATGATTATATACAGAATAACCAGATAGACTTAAAATTTAGTGACCTAGTAATTGTTCGTGAATTAACAACATATTATGATGAACAATGGGTTACAATAAACGGCGAAGTAAAATTTCCGGGTATTTATAGAATTGTAAAAGATAAGACAACGCTATCTGAAATCATTAATGAGGCAGGTGGATTTTTAAATGATGCATCACTTGTAGATGCTTCACTTTATAGAAGTATAACGGATACAACATATGATTCAGAGTTTGAAAGAATAAAACTTATTCCTCGTGCGGATATGACAGATGATGAGTACGATTATTTTAAAGCAAAATCCAGGCAGCGCATAGGTAGAGTAGTAGTAGATTTTGAAGCACTTTTTAAAAAGAAACAACTTAGTGAAGATATTTTTCTAAAAAGATTTGATAAAATTTCAGTTCCAGAAAAGAAAGATTATATAACTATAATAGGACAGGTTGTTAGCCCAGGTAGCATTGTTTTTGATAAAAAACTTACTGTCAATGATTATATTCAGTTGGCTGGCGGGTTTAGCTGGCGAGCGTTAGAAGGTGATGTTAGGGTAATTAAGACAAATACAGGCGAGTGGGTAGAAGAAGATGATATCGAAGAATTAGAACCAGGCGATACAATCTGGGTTTTAGAAGATCCTCCAGGACCAAAATTCTGGGATATTTTTACAACATCATTAACAGTACTTGGGCAAGTTGCAGCTATAATTGCAGCATCAGTCGCAGTAATAATAGCAACAAGGTAGAAAATGACTTGGCATGAAATTCTAAATATTATATTGTTTAATATTAAATCAATTTTAAAGATTACTGTTCTTTCAACGCTATTTATATTTTTAATTTTATTATTTGTTTATCCAAGAACTTTCAAATCCACTGTCTCTATTTTGCCTCCAGAAAAAAATAGTCAATTATCCGGTTTAGGTTCATTAATAGGAGGAGGGGATTTTAATGGGTTGATGTCCGGCGGTATTTCAAGTGCTAGTGCCCAATTATATGGTGAAATTTTAAAGAGTCGTTCAGCTTCACAATATGTTGTTAGAAAGTTAAATTTAATTAAATTTTACAATGCTGATGATGAAATTGAAGCCGCAGAAAAATTGTCTAAAAAATTAAATGTCGATATAAGTAAAGAAGGTATTATTGAATTAAGTGTGGATGTTCAGTCTACATTTGTTCCACTTATTTTTGATGACTCTAAGAGTCTTAAAATTTTAGCGGCAAAAATTTCTAACTCATATGTCGAGGCTTTAGATAATATCAATAGGGAAAAAATATCAAGCAAAGCTAAAAATGCTCGCATTTATATTGAATCACAGTTATTACTTACAAAGCAAAAACTTGATTCAGTAGAAGTATCCCTGATGGAATTCCAAAAGAAAAATAAAGCGGTGTCACTACCAGATCAGGTTGAAGCCGTTATAAAAAGTACTGCACAACTTAAAACTGAAATTCTAAAAGCAGAAATTGAGTTGAATTTATTAAAATCTAATTTTTCTGAAGAAAGCAAATCATACATCTCATTACAGAGAAAGTTAAGCGCATTAAGAGAACAGTATTCTAATTTTGAAATCGGCAATGAAGATTATATGCTTGCATTTAAAGATATTCCGGAACTTGGGAGAGAATTTGCAAACTTACTTAGAGAAGTGAAGATTCAAAATGAGGTCTATTTATTATTACAACAGCAATACTATAAGGAAAAAATTCAGGAGAATAGGGATGTGTCTATAGTTCAGGTTTTGGATACCGCAACTCCACCCAAAAAGGCGTCAACGCCCAAAACAATTCTATCTACTTTATTTGGAAGTCTTTTAATATTTTTAATAGCCTGTCTGTACATAGTTACTTTTAATAAAAAAATAAAAACTAAATAACAATTAACTGAAGTCAGTTAAAATTGAATTATTCCACCTACTATTGCAATCATTACAATATTATACCGAAATGAAAATAGCTCTTATTAAATTGCTCCACAAAATGGATTTATTAGATTTTCTGCGATTAATTAAGGATAGTTATTTTAGAAATAAACAACAAAAAAAATTTGATACAAAATTGTTTGAGTTCTATTCGGGGTTATTAAATCAAGGAAATAAATGTTTTGATATCGGTGCTAGTTATGGATATAGGACGGAAGCTTTTCTAAAAGTTGGTGCTTCAGTAGTTGCTGTGGAACCACAAAAAAAGATTTCAAATTTTTTGAAAAAGAAATTTGGTAACAAAATACAGTTGGTACAGAAAGCAGTTGGAGCTAAAGTTGAAAAAAGGATAATGTTTATCAGTCCTCATTCGGTCTTATCAAGTTTGTCATCTGAATGGATTAAAGAAGTTAAAAAAAATAATAGATTTAATAATTCTGATTGGGACGAACAAGAAGAGGTTGAAGTTACAACTTTAGATAAACTTATAATCGATTATGGCAAACCAGACTTTTGCAAAATAGATGTTGAAGGCTTTGAACTTGAAGTTATTAAAGGACTTTCGCAACCAATTCCATTAATCTCTTTTGAATTTACGATTCCTGAGTTTACTGAAAGAGCTATCAATTGTATAAGGCATTTAGAGAAACTAGGTAATATCAAATGTAACTTTTCAAATGGTGAGACCTTAATATTAAATTTTTCTGAATGGTTAGACCCAGATAGTTTTATTAAAAAGTTCAAAACTATATCTAAATCTGGAATAAAGGATGGAGATATATATATAAAATATTTGATTCACTGATTTGGACTTTTTTAGAGTATTATAATTAATGACCCATAAACAGAAATTTTGGTTTAGTTCAAGTATTGCAGGCGCGTCAAGTTTACTAGCAATAATAACGATATTTGGAAAAGGTTTCGGACTTATTCGAGAAATTGTATATGCTTCAAATTTCGGACTAAGTTTAGAGTTTGATCTTTTTTTAGTCGGGTCTGTGGTCCTAATATCTATAAATACTGCGGTTTACTATTTAGCCCAACATTACTTTATTCCAGAGTATCATCTTAAAAAGAAAATATCATTTGAAGAGGGGAAATTATTTTTCAGTTCTTCATTTACTCTTTTTATAATGGGTGGATTCTTACTTTCTCTAATTTTATTTCTTTTCTCATCTCAAATAGTTCAAGTTTTTATTTCAGAGCAAAATCAAAGATCATTCGAACTAACAAGAACCGTTTTTGTTATTTTTCTTTTCTCCATTCCTTTTAATTCCGGTATTTCCATAACTAGTGCTTACTTACAAAGTAATTTTAATTTTCATTTTCCGTCCTTAGTACAACTTATAATGAATATAATAATAGTTGCATTGGTTTCCTTTTTAAGTGACATTTACAAAATATTAATTTTGCCTTTTAGTTTTCTATTCTCATATATTATTGGGTTTCTAATTCTTATTTATAAAACAAGAAAAGAAATAAAATTTAATTTTAATTATTTCTTTAAATTAAAAGTCTCATCAAAACAAGTTAAAAACTTAATCTCGCTTTTAGTAATTGAAGTGTTATCTCTTTCTTACACTTTGCTTGATAGATATTATTTTGAAAATTTAGATCAGGGGGGTATTTCTGCATTAAACTATGCGATGACATTATATGTTTTACCAATCTCTATAGTGTCCATTTCTATTATTACCGTTCTATTTCCAAAATTTGCTGAGTCTGCTAATTCTTCACTTGAAAATCTTAGCTCGAACTTAAAGAATGGAATCAATATTAATATCTATTTGATGATACCCATCTCCATAATATTTGTATTTATGGGCGGAGATTTTATTAAAATATTTTACGAACGTGGTAAATTTACCTCCTCTGATACAGTCATTACTCATGTTGCTCTTTTATATTATTCAATAAGTTTAGTTTTTTATGCAACTTATTTGGTCCTAGTAAAATTGTTTTACAGTGTTTCAAAATATTCTATAATTCTATACTTATCAACAATTGCGTTTTTCTTGAAAATGTTTCTTAATCATATTCTTGTTGATAGTCTTAAGCAGAATGGCTTAGCCCTTTCAACTTCATTGGTTTACATTTTTCTTTTGTTTTCAAGTTATTATTTTAGTTTTAATCTGTTTAAAATGGATAAAACTTTATATTACTTTAAACAATTTATATTTACAATATCTAAATCTATCTTGGCTTTAATTTTCATATACATAGTAAGCGATTTAATTGTTTTACCAGTCTTGCTAAAATTTTTAACTAACTTATTATTGTTCATTTTATTTTATTTATTGAGTTCAATTTTAATTGAGAGTAATGACTATATGATAATAAAAAATACGATGGCTTCTCTGCGAAATCATAATTGAATTCAATGCAAATTCTAAAGATTATTTTATTTATCAAATACTTATTTAATTTTATTGAATTTCCCAATAGTTTCTAATAGCAAATCTATATATGACCTTAAAAGAAAAAATAGAAAAAAATAGATTATTGAATTTGTTGCTAAGTAGTTTTTTGTATCTATTATTTAAGTTAATTAGAATTATTAAAAAGCGAAGCAATAATAATTTAGAAACCATCGCAATAATAGTGTTTCATAAATTAGGTGATTCAGTTTTTGTTTTACCCGCTTTAAAAAAAATCATTGAAGAACATTCCAATAAAAGAATATACATATTCTGTTACAGAGACACTCAAAACATATATGAAAAAGTCATTACAGGTGTAAAATATGTAATCCTCGACAAATCAAATTTTTTATTTGATGGCAGATTTGCTTCCAAAGAATCTAGAAGGTTATTAAAATCCATAAATCCATCTACAATTGTGGATTTGACAGGAACTATAGTTTCAGCGAGTCTTGTCTTTAATTCAAATGCAAATCATATTTTGGGAATTAATGAACCTTACTATAAAGCAATTTATGATGACTACCATGCTATTCGTAAAAGCCCTCACCTAACTGATATTTATCTAGATGCCATTTATAATTTCTGTTTAACAACAGATAGAAATTATGATAGCTATCCAATTAGAAATAAAAGGAATGGAGATATTTTTATTCAACCTTTTGCAGGTTGGCCAGCAAAGGAATGGAGTTTTATTAAGTTTTTGGAATTATATAAAAGGTTAAATGTTGAAAACGAATGTGCTTTCATTGTTCCAAAATCCTCGATTAAGTCAGACGTGTACAAACAGATGATTGATGATGAGATTCGGGTAATAGAGACAGAAAGTATTTCACACTTTATTAATTTGCTTGATAGATGTAAGTTATTTATCTCTAATGATTCAGGACCGTTGCAAATTGCCGCGTTATATGGTGTCCCTACCCTTAGTATCTATGGACCAACAAATCCCAAATTTCATATGCCTATAGGTAGCTTACATAGATTTGTTCGAAAAAAAATTAAATGTACGCCAATTGATACAAAATATTGTTTTACATTTGGAGGTAGATACTGTCCACACTATGATTGTTTAGTCCTACTTTCAACAGATGAAATTTTTAATAAAGCAAGAGAAATATTAGTAGATATTACCATAAACAATTAACCATAATGAAGAATTCTGTAAATACTAAAATTGTAAATGACAAATAAAGCAATCTTACTAGCATCAATTATATTATCTATCATAGTCTCAATCTTTGAATTTAATTTTAATTACCTTTTTATCTTGGTGCTTGCAATGTTTTTGATTTTTTATTTCGGTAGAAATGTAGTTTTAGCTTTGATAATAGTCAGTTTGATAATTGCAACAGGCGAAACTCTTTTAGATTACAGACCAATCATTACAATAATCTCATTATCGATTCTTTTATATTTCTTTATCTCAGAGTTTGGGTTGGATATCAAAAATTATCCAAAGGTACCTCATTTAATAATTAGATTGATATTATTTTTATTGTTTACAGTGTTTTTATCGATATTTAATTCAACTGATTTATTTGTTAGCATAATGGCCTTTTTAAGGTTTTTAATTTTCTTTTTAATTTGTTATTTATTGTTTTCGCAAATCAAGAATAAATTAACTGTATATTATTATTTAAGTGCTCTTGCCATTTGTGTAGTATTTCTTGGGGTTAGTATGTTAATAGAATTTGTTCAAAAAGGCTCATCTTTTTTTATAAATGAAGGAACAATATTAAGATTAGCTGGTTTATATGAGAATCCTAATTATGTAGGACTATTAATCTCAATCACCATTCCAGTGACTCTTTCTGTTTTATTATTGGGAACGAGGTTTAATATCTCTACTAGATTATTTTCAGTATTCTTCCTTTTTTTTCAAATCATCTTGCTTATTCTTGCAGATTCCAGAGCAAGTATTTTGGCCGTATTCATAAGTTCAATATTAATAATTTATTATAGTTCTAAAAAAATCAAACTTGTTTTTTTTATAAGTGTTATGAGTGTTTTATTATTTTTAATTCTTTTCACAAACACTCTCGAAATCGTTGAATTATATTTAAGACTTGATAGGGCAGGGACTAGAGAACTTTTCTGGCAATCAGGGATTGAGATTATTTCCGATCACCCTTTGTGGGGAATAGGGTCAGATACATTCAGTAAAGTTTTTTATTCCTATTCACCCTCATCAGTTATGGAATTTTACGATCTAGGAGCTTGGAAGGTTGGGAAACCGAATCCGCATAATATTTTTATTTATTATTGGGCTGAGAATGGAATTCTTGGTTTCATTGCTGTGTTTTTATTTTTCGGTGTATTGTTCAAGCTTATTTTTACTTTGATTAGTAAAAAAATGCATGTTGAGGAGAATTTGTACCCGATTGTAATTTCTATTTTTAGTATTACAGCTGGACTATTAGTTAGAAGTATGTTTGAAATTACTGGTTTAATAACTTACGGCTTTATTACCAGAGATTTGCCGTTCTGGATCCTAATAATAATTCTGATTTATATATTTCAAGAGTCAGGAAAAACTAAATTAAAGACCCCAGTAAACAATTAACAATATAAAAATCTAATATCTTTAAAAATCATTACTCATTGTACTTATTTAATAATTTCTTAAATGGGTTTTGTGCAAAATTTTTAATAATAACCTTACTGTTTTTTTGCTAAAAATACTATATGTCCTGCATAAGCTAGCTTTGCAAAATTTGTATTTAAATTGCTTTTGTTCATCAATTTGTAAATTAAACTGATAAGAATATTAAATGGAGATTCGTGAGTTAAAAAAAAATCAGAACCAAATCTGCCCTTAATAATGCTCCTAATTATCAAGGTAATTCCATCTATTCCAGGCCTTAATTCAACCAACTTAAAGCCAGTTTCATTTAGCAATTTAATTAATCCATAAGGAGTAAAGTTCGTTACGCTTAAAGAATGATAAGGTTCGAGATATGATACAGATCCGATAAACAATCCGTTTACTTTTAGAACCCTATTAATTTCCAACAATAGTTTTTCGGGTCTAAAAACATGCTCAAACACCTGTTTTGAAAACACTAAATCGTGAGTAGAATCTTTAATGGGAATTTTCTCTCCATTAAAACTAACAAAATTATAATCGTTTCTATTTCGTTGATTCACTTCAGGTGAATAAACTAAATCGATCCCCGTCCAATGAACAGATTTATTTACTTGTTTAAATAATTCAAATGATTTACCTAGCCCACAACCAAGATCTAAAATAATTGGATCATCCATATCTTTTATTTTTTGGATAAAATAGTCTCCAGTTACTTGCCTACTATGATCATTAGGAAGGTAGTTTTTTAATAAATCGAATAATGTTTCATTTAATATGCTTTTATTCACTTTTTCAAACTCAAAAAATTTAATGATATGATATTATTATTTATAACCCGATCACTATAAATCCAGAATAGTTTTATATTATCCCCTAGAATTCATTTACTACATTTTCTTTTTTATTTAAATAGATCATCAATAAAAATTAGATCTATAATCATAAACCATAATAAACCGAAAATTGAAAATCGTTAGTATTCTTATTGACAAATCTAAAATCTTCTAATTGATGTGAAGACTTAGAGAATTCATATCTAACTTTTGCAATAAGTTCATGGTAAAATTCATAACGGAGATCGAAACCTGAATATGTGTAGTCAGACCTTAAACCGGCCAAAAAAGGAGGTTGAGGTTGAACAAATTGACTGTTTATATCTGCTTTTTCACCATGTCTAATGTATCGAATCCAAGCATTTGCTTCGAGACCCCTTATAAAACGGTATTTGATGGATGAGTAAAATTGGTCAGCATTGTTATTCATCCAATGTCCAAGAACATATCCAGAGCTTTCGTAAGTAGTGGTTGAAATGAAATGCTGATAGACATAAGGATATATTTTTGTGTATTCAATTTTAAGCATCAAGTTCTCAATAGGTAAATCAGTTATTGAACCACCAAGAGTGAAAGCAATTTGATTTCGTTGATCAGCTGAATTAAAAAGTCCTGCAGTTGTTAATTCATCTATAAGAAGATTAGCGTATAAATGAGTATTTTTTATATGGCCTCTTGAACTTATAGAGGCAAACATCTGTGAATTACCACCGGCTCCATTATACTGATTACTTAAATAATGATCTGCAGATTTAAAGAATGTTATGGGAATTAAATAGAGAATTTCTACATTATCTGAATAAATAATGGATTCCCCTAATGCAATATCTAGTCCTTTAAATGGCTTTAAAGTTAAGGTATGTGAAGCAATAAATTTTTTTCTGTATAAAAATCGTTCTCGATTATTACTGTAATAAATGTCAGTTGAATCTATAACGTCGGATGAAAGCCAGCCATGAAAGTAGTTAAAGCTTATCCAATCTGTTGGTGTTAAATCTAATCTTATAAACGGAAAAGAGGGTGCTTTTTGGTCTAAAACTATTAGACCATTTTCTCCGTAACCCCACTCCATAAAATCTTTACCAAATGTAAAATTTCCCCAACTCCAATTTGTGGATAGTGTCATTTTAGCTTCACTATATTCCATTTTATCAGCTGGGTATGAAATATTATTCAGATTAGATTTTGCAATAACCCCAGTAGTAGGAGTAAAAAATTTATTTTTGTCAATTTTCTTGCCTACCTCAGTATTATCTCTAAAATCAAAACTGAAACCAATTTTATTAGCAATATTGCCATAAGTGTAAACCCCATTCCAAATATGATATAGATTTGAGCCATCATATGAACCATAATTTACTCCTAAAATCATGCTAGCATTAATATCAAAGTTATCATTTTGTAAAGAAAAAAATCTCCATCTATCAGCCGGATCATTGTCAAAAATATGCACAAATGATTTTAAACTGTCATTCCTTAGAACGGCTATTTCTTGATAAAAATCTTTTTGAAAAAATAACAATTCGTCTTGTTCTAGAGAGGAGAGTTTGTTTTTTAGTGAATCTAGATCCGCTAGTTTTTGAGCAATATATGTTCTTGCTAATGGTCTAATTAGATCATTATAATCGATTAACCCCTTTTGACTAACTCTGCTTAAGTAATTATATACATCTTTATTTAATGGTTCATAGATAACTTGTGAGCTGATTGTTTGAACACATATAAGTGACAATATTATTATATAAGAAACAACATTATTTTCTGACATCTTAAATATCATTTTAGATTTAAATAAGCTCTTATTTTATTTCTTAACGAAAACTGATTGAAGCATATTAGTAAGTTTTACTATACTTATATATGCTAAAATAATTATTTTTAATACAATAAAGTAAGTTTTTGAAAAACAATATGCGTGTTCTTTTACTTTCAGATTCAGATTCCCCCCACACAATACGT
Organism: Ignavibacteriales bacterium; assembly: GCA_016709765.1. Taxonomy (NCBI): domain Bacteria; kingdom Pseudomonadati; phylum Ignavibacteriota; class Ignavibacteria; order Ignavibacteriales; species Ignavibacteriales bacterium. The sequence continues at coordinate 378,761 of JADJMD010000008.1, read as the reverse complement.
TGGGCTAAAGCAATTCAAAGAAAGGGTATAACTCTAGGAGTCTTTTCAATTCACAAACCTGATATTAGTCTATACTCTGATTGTCCGGAAATTTCTTTATTTAGTCTTTATTTGCCTAAAGATTTACAATTTAAAGGAGAGGGCACACTTGCTAAATTAAAATATCTTAAATCGATATCATTATTAAATTCCGTAATTGAGAGTTTTAAACCCGATATCTTACATGCCCATTACGCAAGCAGTTATGGCCTTTTAGGAGCCCTTGCAAGGTTTCATCCGTTTATCATATCAGTATGGGGTTCAGATGTTTATAATTTTCCAAATCATTCATTCTTACACCGTGCTTTAATAAAGTACAATTTATCTCAGGCAGATAAAATTCTTTCCACTAGTGAAGTGATGAAATTGGAAACTAGTAAGTACACAAATAAAGAAATTATCGTTACGCCATTTGGGATAGATATTGATAAATTTTATCCACAAAAGATTAAGAATAAATTAAATGAAAATGCTTTAATAATAGGAACTGTAAAGACTTTAGAAAAAAAATATGGAATCGAATATTTAATCAAAGCCTTCAAAATTGTTAGATCAAAATTAAAGTCTAAGTCCATGAAATTATTAATAGTTGGAAAAGGTAGTCAGGATTTATATCTAAAAAGTTTAGTTGATAACCTTGAATTAACGGATGACACTATTTTTACTGGTTATATTAATCATGATATGATACAAGATTATCATAATATGTTAGATATAAGTGTATTTGCATCGATCGAAGATAGTGAAAGTTTTGGAGTTTCAGTTTTAGAATCGAGTGCCTGTGGAAAACCGGTTATTGTGTCAAATGTAGGAGGACTTCCTGAAGTTGTAGAGGACGGTAAAACGGGTTTTGTAGTTGAAAAACAAAATCCAGAAGCAATAGCCAATGTTATAATTCGGCTAATTGAGAATGAACATTTAAGAATGGAAATTGGAAATAATGGGAGAAATAAAGTTGTAAATGAATACAATTGGATTGATTCGGTTATAAAAATGATTTCTATATACCACGATTTTAAAAAGTAAATCTTATCCTTTTTGTTGCCTTTTCCCAATAATACACACACCAAATCCAGGTAAAAAATTATATGGATAGCGCGAAACTTCAATTATATCAAAATGTTTTTGGAGAATTTTTAACACTGATTTATGATGCCACCCTTTGCGAAACGATCTTTCAATCTTATCAACCCTGCCTATTGATGCATAGAAAAATTCTGTAATTGAGTAATGCGGTACCCCATAACCAAGCAATTTTTTAATAATATGTTTTATTGCAAATCCAATTCCTACTTGGTTAGATGTTGTAACAAAAATAAATTGTTTAGTAAGAGAGGCAAGTTTGATTATATAATCTTCTAAATATTGATTGTCTATTAACTCAAAAGTTTCCATACAAATAGAAATATGAAACTCTTCAGATAAATTAATATCTTGAGGTGTCTTGCAATCATAAAAATCATAACCCTCAATTTTCCAGTTATTCCTGGCCTGAGTAAGACCACCTTCAAAATTTGCATCTAATCCAACATATCTTTTTAGAGATTTAGGCAGAAAATGAATAGTTTTAGCATCGAAGCAGCCAAGTTCCAGGACACTTTCTGGAAAACAATTAAGCTGTTCCATTTTAGATTTTAACCAGTAGAACCTGGAATAATGAATTTTACTTCTCAATCCTTTCGAGAAGAGCCTCTCATTATATGGCCGTTGTGAATCAACTGTCAAATTATCTCCAGAATTAGATAAATAATGTTTACTTTTATATCTTAAAATGATATCAATTATTTATATTTTTTTGATTGATAATATAATTTATTCCAATACATAAGGAAAGCAATAATTTAATTTGCGTATTTTTATGCCCATTGATAATACAAATAATTTGAAGAATGGATAGAATTAGTGTCATAGTACCTTGCAGAAACGAAGGGAAATATATTTTGGATTTCATTGGATCAATATTATCTAATGATTATCCGAAAGAGGATATGGAGATTTTTCTTATCGATGGCAGAAGCACTGATAATACTCAAATTATTGTTAAGGATTATGAAAACAAATTTGATTTTATAAAACTTCTTATAAATGAAAGCCGGACTGTTCCTTTTGCGTTGAATATGGGTATCAGAGCATCAACTGGAAAATATATTATAAGACTCGATGCACACAGTCAAATCCCAAATAATTATTTTTCTGAATTGATTAGGTGGGCTAAGGAATTAAACACAGATAATATTGGAACAATTTGTATCACAGATGTAAAGAATAATAATCCAAAATCAAATGCGATAAAAAAGGTTTTAAGTAACAGGTTTGGTGTAGGTAATTCTTTCTTTAGAATAGGTGTCAATGAGATAATGGAAGTAGATCATGTCCCATTTGGATGTTACAAAAGTGAAGTTTTTGCAACATACGGTTTCTTTAACGAAAAGCTGAATAGAAATCAGGATATAGAGTTGAATAAAAGAATTAGTAGTAATGGTGGAAGAATATTTTTAATCCCAAATATTTTTAGCATATATTTTGCTAGAGAGACTTATTTAGCATTGGCTCAAAATAATTACAACAATGGTTTATGGAATATTCTAACTGTTTATGTCACGAAAAAGATTAAATCTTTAAGCCTTCGTCATTTTATACCTTTATTATTCATTTTGTCATTAACTTTACCGTTACTACTATCATTTTGGTTTCCGATTCTTCGGGCGATTCCTGTATTGAGTTTATTTAGTTATCTGTGTTTGATAACTTTAGTTAGCCTTAAAATTAATGATAAGACCACCTCATTCTTCCATGTATTATTTGCATTTTTTACATTACACTTTTCTTATGCTTTGGGTTCCATCACCGGATTATTTAAAATAAATTACCTTTGGAATGACTGAGGTAATGCAATATATAAAATATAGAAGGGCATTAGCCTCTGTTTTAAAGTGTTCGGAGCACAATATTTTCCTTTATTGGAAGGGCAGAGTGGCATTATATGCTATATTAAAATCTTTAAATCTTAGTGAGTCCGATGAAGTTATTGTACCTGCGTTTACGTGTGTTGTTGTTCCAAATGCAATTTTGTATGCAGGATTAAAACCCGTTTATGTTGATATCAGAGCTCAAACTTATAATATGGATATCTCACTTGTCGAAAAGGCGATTACAAAAAAAACAAAAGTTATATTATGTCAAAATACATTTGGACTTTCATCAAATATTGATGAGATAATTGTAATTGCTAAAAAGTATAATCTTTTTACTATTGAAGATTGTACACATGGATTCGGCGGTACCTACAATGGAAAACCAAATGGATCTTTTTGTGATGCTGCTTTTTATTCAAGCCAATGGAACAAACCATTCTCAACCGGGATTGGTGGATTCTTAGTTGTAAACAATGAAAAAAACTTAGATGAAATAAAACGGTTTGAAGTTAAAAAAGTAAAACCTACTATATCTGAAAAACTAAGTTTAAGTTTATTATTAAGACTTAGAAAGATTGTGATTAATAATCATACTTACTCAAAACTTGTATCACTTTATAGATATTTAAGTAAGCACAACCTTATATTAGGTTCAAACAAAGGTATAGAATTAAAATCTGCTTTAATTCCAACAGATTATTTTAAGGACATTTCTGATGTTCAGGTTAAAAGAGGATTAAAAGTGTTAAATTCAATTAATGAGATTAATCAATTGCGAAAAAAGAACGCAAAGGATTACACAAAGTTGTTAGTGTCAAGAAACAAAAATCATGTTGATGAATCATTGTTTGATAATCATTTGTTTCTTAAGTATCCATTATTGGTTAAAGATCGGGATAGGTTTCTTGAATTAGCTGCTAAATCTAAGATAATTCTTGGTGATTGGTTCCTTTCACCATTGCATCCTGTCGAAAAAGATTTAGAAAGATGGAATCTTGATCGAAAGAGTTTTCTTATAGCAGATTCATTGTCAAAAAAAATAATAAATTTACCTACTGATATCAGTGATAATAAAACTGTCCTAAAATTTCTTGAAGATAATCTTGAAATGGTTGAGTAGTAAAAGTTTTATTTTAATGGTAAACAAGTTAAATTTTGAAAAATTAAATATATTATTATTTTTGATTTTATTTTTAGTATTTCTTTGCCATTTTTAATAAGTAATTTTTACTTAATACTTCTTATTTGTAAATTAGAATCTTAAAAGCATCAATAAAAAACTGAATATGAATAAAGACTATTTACTCTTTCACAAGCCTTTCATCTCCGAAGAGGAGATAGATGAAATGGTCGATACTTTACGCTCTGGTTGGTTAAGTATGGGGCCTAAAACTATCAGGTTTGAAGAAGAGTTCAACAAATATATTGGTGCGAAAAAATCTGTTGCAGTAAGTTCCTGGACAGCTGCAGGACACCTTACATTAGAAGCTTTTGGTATTGAAAAAGACGATGAAGTAATTGTACCAACTATGACTTTTCCTGCCACTGCTGAGATAGTTTGTTACTTTGGTGCAAAGCCTATTATTGTTGATGTTGATAAGGACACGCTTAATATCTCGCTTGAAGAAATTGAAAAAGCCATTACACCTAAAACTAAAGCTATCATTCCTGTTCATTATGGTGGTCAACCTTGTGATTTGGATGAGATTAATGCAATAGCAAAAACTCACAAACTTAAGGTATTAGAGGATGCAGCACATTCACTACCCGCAACTTACAAGGGTAAAAAAATTGGAACAATATCAGATGTTACTTGTTTCAGTTTCTATGCAACTAAAACACTATCAACTGGTGAAGGTGGAATGATTTGCACGAATGACCAGGAGATTGCTGAACGTTGTGCTATTATGCGTTTACACGGGATTAATAGAGATGCCTGGAAAAGATATAGTGAAGCGGGTTCCTGGTATTATGAAGTTGTTGCACCGGGTTACAAATATAATTTTACTGATCTTCAAGCTTCACTTGGATTGCCACAGTTGAAAAAAGTTGATGCGATGTGGGAATGGCGAAAAAAAAAGTCGGAGTTCACTTTATGCCTGTTCATCAGCATTTATACTATAGTGAAACATTTAAACTTGATGATAAAAATTATCCTGTTGCTTCTTCTACTTTCCCAAGATTAATGTCCCTCCCAATTTATCCTGGAATGACCGATGTGAGCGTTGAAAAAGTTATCACAGAACTTAGAGATATTTTGAACCAATATCGTAGATAGTTATTCTTTTTATGGGTAAACAGGGCAGCTTCATCAAACGATTTTCCGATATTATTTTAAGTCTTATTTTTTTATTGTTTACATTTCCTTATTTATCATAGTCAGCATCGCAATAAAGCTCGAATCAAAAGGCCCTGTATTTTTTATACACCCTCGAGCAGGTTTAGAGGGTGAAGCATTTAAAATGATAAAATTTAGGGGTATGATTGATAATGCACTTCAATTTGGCCCAGAATTGACTCAACAAAATGATCCTAGAATAACAAAGGTTGGTAAATTTTTAAGAAGAACAAGCATAGATGAACTTCCACAATTGATTAATGTTTTAAAAGGTGAAATGAGTATTGTTGGCCCACGACCAGAAATTTTAAGTATCACATCAAATTACTCTATTGATCATAAGGAAGTGTTTAAGTTTCTTCCTGGAATAACAGGGTATTCTCAGATTAATGGTAGACAGATGCTAACTCCTGAGCAGCGCACTGAGATGGAAATAAATTACTACAAAAACGAGACATTTTGGAGTGATCTAATCATTGTTTTCAAAACTTTTTCAGTAGTTCTAAGCAATGAAGGTAATCTCTGATAAAAGTATTTTTATTAATAATAAGAGTGATTAATACCTTTAATTTTTACCCTTGCACAGCTTACCATAAAAAATTAACTTCATATACAATTTTAACCTAAAAAATAGCTGGACACTACTATATGAAAAATTATCTTATTAATGTTTTTCATTAATATTAATATCATTTACATTTCTAAGCACATCGTTTTCGCAAGATTACAAAATCATTAAGTCAGACAATACTCAATTGATACTTGAATTTGACTTCAGCAATAAATTTGAGATTAAAGATTTTGTTCTTGATGGAATAAAATTTACAAATATTATTGATGATCAATATCCACTTCGACACCCAGGCGAACCTTTTTTACCAATCAGGTTCTATCAAGTTGGCATTCCTTTGAATTCAGATGCAGTCGTGAGTATACAAGAAATTGAGCATGAAGTATATACTGATAAATTTATTATTTCAACGCCTGATTCTTCAAATCAACCACTTGATAAACTAAATTATAATCAAGAAATCTATGGTACAAAATCTTTGTTTCCTGTTATGGCTACTGAAATAAACTCCCAGGCAATTTTTAGATTTATCAAGACGGCTTCACTTTCTATATCCCCATTTCAGTTCAATCCGGTTGAAAGAACTCTTATTCTAAATAAGAAGATCATCCTAAAAATAGAATATAAAGAAGACCTAAATTTTAAAGATTTAATTACACCCATTTCAGACCGGGTAAGTGAAAATATGATAAAAGCAACTGTTATTAATTCGGATAAGGCTTTAGGGTTTCTGGGTAAAATTCAATCGCTATCAGATTTACCTCAAGAGAATTATTGGTATGATCCTAATAAGGATTATTATAAATTATTCTTAAATCAAAAAGGTGTATATCGAATAACTTATGAGCAACTAATTAATTCAGGTATTTCTCCCGCAAGTGGAATACAGGATAGTAAACTAGAAATTTTTAATAATGGTGTTTCATTACCAATTGATGTAGTTGATTCACAATTAGACGGTATTTTTAACTCTGGTGATTATTTGCAATTTATTGGTAATGAAGTTACTCCCTCTCCATCCGCGGGTATGAATATTTATAATAATACAAATGTTTACTGGTTCTCATATCAGGCAGATACGGTGAACCAATTTAAATCTATTAATGGTTATCCGACCTCAACTTGGCCTAAAATACTTAGCAATCAAAATACTGTTAGGTATGAAAAAGATTTGATGTATGAACAACTTGGATATGCTGATAACGGAGACAGGGATTTTTGGTTTTGGGGAAAATCAGAAGCCAGAGATGGCCAAGCCGCACAGATATTTAGACACGATTTTCTTCGTTTCGATTATAATATGAATGAGGAGTTACCACAAGCTAAAATAAGAGTAAATGTTCATGGAATAAACTTAATTTCATGTTCTCCTGGGCATAATGTATTTGTGGAGATGAATGATCAAGTTATTGATACTTTTACTTTCTCGGGAACCAGACAAATCGCGCACACGTTTGAGAAATCTTTCTTGTGGGGTTTTTATGATGTTTCGCCAGATAGTATAAGAATACTATGGGAGAATAATTTTGTACGCATAGGTGTAAATGGCAATGTTTGTTCGGCCACCAAAGATGATTACATTAGAATTAATTGGTTTGAATTTGACTATTGGCGATGGAATCGCATTAATGGTAAAAGTTATATTTTTAAAAGTCCTCCTAACCAAATGGGAAGTAACAATTATTATTTGTGGAAGTGGCAAGCAGATAATATGAAGGTATATATTCCTCAAAGATCGGAGATGATAGAAAATCCACGCATTACTAACGATTCGGACAATGGAGTATACTTTGCTGATACAATTTCTCAAAGAACAGAATATTTCATTGTTTCAAATGACACATACTTGGATATTGATTCCATCTCTCACTATTCGAGTACTTCAGATTTAAGAAATAATCAAAATGGTGCTGATTATATAATAATTACACATTCAGATTTTAGAGCGGCTTCAAATCGTTTAGCTAACTATCGCTCTCAAAATATCGCGGGAATTGAAAACCCACGGGTGAAAGTTGTTGAAGTCAATGAAATATATACTGAGTTTTCATACGGTTTAGTTGACCCCTTTGCCCTTAATATGTTTGTTAAATATGCATTTGAAAATTGGCAATCTCCTGCCCCAAATTATATTGTACTGATGGGGGATATGAGTCACGATTATCGCAGCATCCTAACAGACAGCAGACCTAATTTTATACCATCTATTCCATATCAAGCGACTCTATACGGGCAGGCTCCTAGTGATAATAATATAGTGACTGTTGCCGGAAATGATCTTACTCCTGAATTAGCCATTGGTAGAATCTCTTGTGAAACTTTAGAAGAAGCTAATCTGCTTGTTGATAAAATTATTAATTATCCAGCTGATCAGACTAAAGAGTGGAAACAAAATGCTGCTTTATTTTCATCAGGTCTCTCAGCTGCTGATGAAAATAATTTTAAATTTAACGATAGAAATATAAGACTTGAGACTATGTTTCTTGCTCCAAATGGAATGACTTCTGGAAAAGTTTTCAGATATCCAAATAAACCTGAATACATTCCTTTTCAAGGAGATGGCCCTGAAATAAGAAGGGAGATAAACAAAGGGGCTTCTGTTGTAAACTACTATGGCCATGGTGGCGGCTATCAATGGGATTTGGTTTTTACTGATGATGACATTTTGGCACTAAATAATGAAAATCGACTTCCATTTGTAATTAGTGTTACTTGTTATACTGCACATTTCGACAATCAGGAAATATTTGGAGAAATTTTTAATTCAGTTCCCTCTAGGGGAAGTATTGCTTTTCTAGGTAGCTCAGGAGTAACGTTTTGGCCCACTGGTGCATTTTTTAATGAAGAACTGTTTAGAGAGTTTTATACGAGAAAAAACCATGTAATTGGGGATGCCATTCTAGTTGCAAAATCTAATCAAGCATATGGTACGATGCTGGCACTTCTAACACTTTTAGGAGATCCAGCAATTGAACTTGCAATTCCTTTTGACCCAGATTTTGTTGTTAAGCCTGCGGATATTTCAATAAATCCAAATTATCCTATTTTTAAGGATACAGTTGAAGTCCTTGTCAAAATTAAAAATTTAGGTAGAACATTTGTTTCAGACTCTGTAACTGTTCAATTATTTCAAAACTATATTTCTGATTCAAGCTTGATTGCATCTGTAAAATTACCAAGTTTTGGAGAAAAAGATTCAGTGGTGTTTACTTGGATTCCTCAGGAAGATGGTCAAGTGAATCTCATCTGTGTTGTAAATGAAGTAGATGTTATTGATGAGGAAGATCATTCAGATAATATTGCTTCGTCAACTTTTTCAGTGTTCAGTTTCGATAAACCTAAAATTGTTAAACCAGTTTCAAACTTTTTCACAAATAAAAATAAAGTTGATTTTATTATTGTAGATGCAGGAAATTATGTACAGCAAAGTTTTAAATATGATATTAAAATTGATACATCTAGATATTTTGATTCGAACTTTTTAATTGATATTTCTGGACTTACTCCAACTGATGGAGTAGTAAAATGGTCAACACCCGAACTTTCTGAAGGTAAATATTTTTGGCGAGTTCTAATAATTTCAAATCAAGATACAAATAGCACGGAATTAGAATCTTTTTCCATTACCCAGAGTAGTGGTACTGGATTCCTAGCTGAGTCTAAACAGCTTTTGGATTTTGAACTTAGTAACATTAGCTATTTTGACTCAATCGATGCCCTAGTCCTAAATACTAAATTACTTCCTCCTAGACCTTCTCCAGAAACAATTCTGGACTCAATTATAATTTCAATTACTTCTGATACAACTGAAATTACAAGCTGTACTACTGATGGAACATATCTTTATTATGGAAATGTTAGCTATTATCGAGATGGAAGACCTTCAAAAATATATAAAGTAGGCACTGGCTTAAATGGTTCTATAGAAGGTTTTAATTATGGGAGTATTCCAAATATAGAGGTTACTATCACAAACCAAATATTCTATCACAGTGATGGATATTTATATGTTGCCACTGGAGATGATTCTACCTTACTTAGAGTAACTATTGATACAGGCGACACTTTGAGAATTTATCTACCTAGCAAATTATTGCCAACAGAAGATGGACTCTTAAGTAATAGTGGTTTCTATCTCACCTCAGATGGACAATTCGTGTATAATATTACTCCTGGGCATGGTAATTATAGAAATAAGTATGTATTAAGAACTTTTGATCCATCGAATAATTGGCAACTTGCAAAAGCTGATATGGTACTTTTCGGAATTTCTCAATATGGATTTACAGGATTTTTTATAACAAATGGTTTTATACAAACGTATGAAAGCTGGAATAGCGGTTACATCAGGAAATATAGATTATCTGATGGTTTCTTTGAGGAAGAGTACCTTCCTTTTATTTATTCTCTGGAAATTTATTCTTGGACTTTCGACTTTTTTAACAATTATTTATATGCTGGACTTTATAGACCGAGTGTACAAAATTATAAGTTTGGCTTTTATAGATTTGCTGGGAATTATAAACAAGCCTATGGATCTATTACTTCAAAAGAAATTGGTCCAGCAAGAAATTGGACAAGTCTCCATTATAATATGGACAACTTAGGATCCTCTGGAAGTTATTTGTGTAACTTGTTCGGAAAAAATAGTGCAAATCAAATATGGGACACGTTAGCAACGAATGTCTCATCTAGTTTTAATATAGAAAATATTAACCCAGTCGATTACCCTTATCTGAAACTTAAATTTGATCTTGTTGATTCTACTTTTAGTACCTCTGGAAGTCTAAAATTAAAATCAGTGCAAGTGAATTATGACTATTTTCCGGAACTCAATCTTTTCCCAGAAAGGATTATGTTTTCTTCCGATACTCTATTACAAGGTTTTCCTGTTGAGATGAGTCTAAAAGTTGATAATATAGGATATACTCAAGCGGATAGTCTTAGATTAGACTTTTACCATAACTTACTTGATACAGCTTTTTATACAACATTTGTAAATGTTCCTGGAGATTCTTTCGTTACGGTGAACAAATCTATAAATACAAGCGATCTACTTTACTCAGCTCCGGTTTCTCCAATTAATGTTAACGTAGTGGCAACTTCCCCAATAAAAGAATATTATACATTTAATAATGCAAGTAACGGAAATTTTAATGTCGTTAGAGATTCAGCAAATCCACTTTTTAACATTACGTTTGACGGAAGAGAAATTATTAATGGAGATATAATTTCCTCTGAACCAGAGGTTGTAATAACTCTCCAAGATAATAGTCCATTACCGTTAGATAGTACCTTTTTTACCTTGGTTCACACATATAACAATATTCCAAAAGTATTAACTGTGCCTGGTCCAGATGTAACATACAATTATACTCCGTACCCGAACTCACGGGCAGAAATAACTTGGAAACCTATACTTGAAGATGGCAGACATGTTTTAGAAGTTTTGGCCAAAGATGCATCTGGAAATTTTTTTGATTCAACATCTTCTCGCTCAGTTTTTAATGTTTATAATAATCCCGATTTGTTACAGGTGTTTAATTATCCTAATCCATTTTCAGACAATACTTACTTTACATTTGAATTAAGGGGCGTTATTCCGCCAGAAGAATTCAAAATAAAGATATTTACTGTGGCAGGAAGATTGATTAGAGAACTAATTCCATCATCACCATTGCAAATTGGGTTTAACAAAATCTATTGGGATGGTAAAGACGAGGATGGTGATGAGATTGCTAATGGATTGTATTTTTACAAAATAATATCTAAGCATAATGGTGAAGTTAAAACAGTTACTCAAAAATTAGCTAAGGTTAAGTAACTTCATCGTACTCAAAGAATTTTAAATAATCATATATCTGGAGTTTGTTTAATGTGTGGAATTGTTGGTTATATAGGGGAAAAAAATTGTGTGCCAATACTCATTAATGGTTTAAAGCGATTAGAGTACAGAGGTTATGATTCGGCTGGTATTGGAATTATAAACCATAATAATTCAATTGTTGTAAAAAATAAAGGGAAGGTCTCGCTTTTAGAAGATAAGATTGAAGAACTAAATCTATCGGCTTCATTAGGAATTGGACACACTCGCTGGGCCACACACGGAATCCCAAATGAATTAAATGCTCATCCTCATTCAAACACAGACAATTCAATATTTCTTATCCATAACGGTATTATTGAAAATTTTCAGGTTTTAAAAAAAGGATTAATAAATTTCGGCTATACTTTTAAAAGTGATACAGACTCAGAAGTTCTTGTTCATCTAATTGATAATTTCATCAAAAAGGGATATGATCTAACCAAATCAGTACAACTTGCGCTTCACGAAGTTGAAGGCACTTACGGATTGGCCATTGTTTATACCAAAGAACCCGACAAAATTATAGCCGCTCGAAGAGGGTCTCCTTTAGTTGTTGGAATCGGTGAAGGTGAAAATTTTATTGCTTCTGATGTATCTGCTATTTTATCACACACAAAGCAAGTAATCTATCTTGAGGATGGTGAGATTGCTGTTATCAAGAAAGATAGTTTTAGTGCTAAAACAATTCATGATGATGAAATTGAAAAAGAAATTCACGAAATAACTATTACTCTTGAAGAAATAGATCGTGGTGGATATGCACACTTTATGCTAAAAGAAATTATGGAACAACCGGAATCTTTAAGAAATTCTATCCGGGGAAGAATTATAGATGAAGAAGGTAGTTCTGTGCTTGGCGGATTAACTGACGTGGTTAATAAAATAGTTAATTCAAAAAGAATTATAATCACTGCCTGTGGAACATCATGGCATGCAGGGTTGGTTGGCGAGTATATGTTTGAACAGTTTTGCAGAATTCCAACAGAAGTTGAGTATGCTTCTGAATTTAGATATAGAAACCCAATAATTGAAAAGGATGATGCAATATTTTTTATATCACAAAGTGGTGAAACTGCGGACACATTAGCTGCAATGCGTGAGGCTAAATTGAAGGGTGCACTTGTACTTGGTATTTGTAATGCTGTTGGAAGTTCAATAGCTCGTGAAACTAATGCCGGAGTTTATACTCATGCAGGACCCGAAATTGGTGTAGCTTCAACAAAAGCTTTCACTTCTCAGCTAACTGTAATGGCATTAATTACACTTCTGATAGCAAGAAGAAAAAATTTAAGTCGAGTTGATGGAAAACAAATATCCGATGAATTAAGGACATTACCTGAAAAAGTGGAAAGAATATTAAAATTAAACAAGCAAATTGAAGTTATAGCAGAGGAGTTTAAGGACTCAACTAACTTTTTATACTTGGGTCGAGGATATAATTTTCCAGTTGCCCTGGAAGGGGCATTAAAGCTAAAAGAAATTTCATATATACATGCAGAAGGTTATCCGGCTGCTGAGATGAAACACGGACCGATTGCATTGATTGATGAAGATATGCCAGTTGTTTTTATAGCTCCCAAAGATTCCACTTATGAAAAGATAGTTAGTAATATACAGGAAGTAAAAGCTAGAGGTGGCAGAACAATCGCTATTGCAAGTGAAGATGATACTGAAATAGATCAGCTGGTTGATTATTCTATAAAAATTCCTCAAACGATTAGAATGTTAATGCCTATTCTAACTGTTATTCCTTTACAATTATTAGCATACCACATTGCAGTTAAAAAAGGACTAAATGTTGATCAGCCAAGAAACTTGGCTAAAAGTGTTACTGTTGAATAGAAAAATTTAATTTTGCATTGTGTTTGTGATTTTGCAGAAATTACATATTTTTACACTTCAAATTTTGAAGGGCAGGTAGCTCAGTCGGTAGAGCAAAGGACTGAAAATCCTTGTGTCGGCGGTTCAATTCCGTCCCTGCCCACATCCCTTTAGAGGCATTACCGAATGCCTCTTTTTTTTAAAACAAATTCATAAACTGAAATCAAGATTTACTGATAGTTTTATTGAATTCTGCAATAACCCTGCATATATTTGAGTCATAACAAAATAGGTTTAGTATGCAAGAAAAAGTTATCCTTAAGACAAATTTTCCAAAATTAAATTTTGTAAAGAGCGGCAAAGTTAGAGATATTTATGATCTTGGCGAGTATTTTTTAATAATCTCTACAGACAGATTATCTGCCTTTGATGTTATTATGGGACAAGGAATTCCTTACAAAGGAAAAGTTTTAACAAAGATTTCAGAGTTTTGGTTCGATTACTCTAAAGACATCATCAAAAATCATCTTATTACCACTGATGTGAATAATTTCCCAAAAGAGTGTTTGGAGTATGCAGAAGATTTGGAAGGCAGAAGCATGCTTGTTCAAAAGGCAGATGTTGTACAGATCGAAAGTGTTGTTCGCGGTTATATTACAGGTTCGGGCTGGGTTGACTATAAAAAAACTGGTGAAGTTTGTGGAATAAAGCTTCCTTCTGGATTAGCTGAATCTGAAAAATTTCCCGAACCACTTTTTACTCCTGCCACAAAAGCAGAAATTGGATTACACGATGAGAATATCTCTGAGGATATTGCAAAACAAATTGCAGGAGCAGAAACAATTGATTTTATGAAAAATAAAACTATAGAGATTTATAAGAATTCAGTTGAGTTTGCTTTGGGCAAAGGAATCATTATTGCAGATACTAAAATGGAATTTGGAAAAATTGGCAATGAAATAATTCTTGTTGATGAATTATTAACCCCGGACTCATCCAGATTTTGGCCATTTGATAAATATGAAAAAGGAAAATCTCAGGAAAGTTTTGATAAACAATTTGTCCGTGATTATTTAGTCTCAATTAAGTTTAACAAACAGCCACCTCCGCCACCATTACCGGAAGATATTATCCAAAGAACAAGTGAAAAATATTTAGAGGCACTGGAGAAACTTACTGGAAAGACTATTACTTAAATGAGTCCAATTAGGATTAAGCTTGTTGAAAAGAAAAATCTGTTGATCATCTGGGATGATGGAACTAAAAGTGAACTTGAATTAAAAGAATTAAGAAAACGTTGTCCTTGTGCGACTTGTTTAGCGGAACGAGATAAACAAGGTAAAAAGTATATTCCGCTATTTGCTGAAAATCAGTTAACTGTAAAATCAATTGATCAAGTTGGCAATTACGCAGTTCAGATAGCTTGGAATGATGGACATAATACTGGAATTTATGAATATAAATTTCTGGAAAAATTTTCTGAGTAAATAACAAACTAAAAATGACACTCCCAAATCAACTAACAATTCTCAGAATAATTTTAACTCCGATTTTCCTATATCTATTTTTATCCAATGATCCTTTGCTAATTCAAATCTCACTCGGCGTTTTTTTAATTGCTGCATTAACTGATTGGTATGATGGTTGGCTTGCAAGAAAATTTAATTACATAACAGATTGGGGAAAATTTTGGGATCCGCTCGCGGATAAAATTTTAACTTCAACTGCATTTCTTGGATTTGTTTTGGTTGGGCTACTTCAGTTATGGATGGTTGTACTTATCATACTTCGTGATCTGATAGTTACACTATTAAGAATATATGCTGAAAGCAGGGGGTATAATTTTGTTACAAGTTATTACGCAAAGTGGAAGACTGTTCTTCAAATGGTGTTTTTGTATTATTTACTCCTACTTTATGGCGGGCTTAACACAATTGAAGTCTATAATGGGAATGAGCAGTTATTCAATCAGCTATCCAGCAAAAATTTAATCTATATTATTATGTTAGTGATTACAATAATTACGGTGCATTCAGGTATAACATATCTTTTAAAAAATAAACATCTTATAAAAAAATTATTTAATGAAACAAATAAACTGGTTTGAAAAATTAATTGGCTCTGGCTTTTATACGGGCTATATTCCAATTGCTTCAGGTACTTTTGGAAGTTTAGCAGCAATTCTAATTTACCTCATCCCGGAGTTTGAAAATCTTTACGTTATTATTCCAACAATAATTGTTGTTTTTGTTTATGGATTATTTGTTTCATCAAAATTTGAAAAAGTTTATGGTAAAGACCCTTCCCAATGCACTGTAGATGAAGTGGTTGGAACTTGGATTGCACTTATTGCGCTGCCAAAAACATTTTTAATCATTTTAACATCATTTCTAATTTGGCGATTGCTTGATATTGTTAAGCCTTTTCCCGCAAGAACTTCAGAAACCTTAAAAGGTGGATTAGGAATAATGATAGACGATGTAATCGCTGCTTTTTATTCTCTAATAATTGTTCAACTTATTGTTTACATATTCGGAGTCTATTAAAAAATGAAAGCTTATTTAATATCAATTGGGGATGAATTATTAATTGGGCAAACGATTAATACAAATGTTGCGTTCATCGGCAATCTTATAGCGGATAATAATATCTCAATAATAAAATCGACTGCTATTGGAGATGATATTAAAATAATTTTTGATGAACTTGAATTGGCAGCTTCAAATGCTGATTTAATAATTTGTACTGGCGGACTTGGTCCAACACACGATGATGTTACGAGAAGTGCATTTGTTCAATATTTTAAAACAGAATTAGTCCAGAATTTAGACGCTCTTGAGGATATTAAAAGTATGCTTAAGCGGCGGGGAAGAGAACTAAAAAAAACGCACGAAGATCAAGCTATGGTTCCTAAGGTTGCTACTGTTATAAGAAATGAAAATGGGACTGCTCCTGGCTATTGGATTGAGAAGGATAATAAAATATTTATTGTAATGCCGGGCGTGCCTTACGAAATGAAGGCGATGATGAGCAATCATATCATTCCAAAACTGATTGAAAAAATGGGACAACCTACCGAATTTATAAAGAAAGTTACACTTCAAACTACTGGATTGCCGGAATCCACTTTAGCTGAGCGTTTAGGAGACATTGAAATTATTTTAAAAGGAGCACAATTAGCTTTTTTGCCGAATCAATTTGGAGTAAGATTAAGGGTAACAGCTAAATCTGAAAGTGAAGAACAAGTAAATAACCAGCTTTTGGAAATAGAGCAAAAAATTAGAAATAAAGTTGGCAGATTTATTTACGGTAGAGGTGATGAAAATTTAGAAGAAGTTGTTGGAAGATTATTGAAAGAACGCGACTTAAGAATCGCAGTTGCAGAATCTTGTACGGGCGGAGGATTAGCCGATCGTCTTACTAATGTTTCTGGAAGCAGCAGCTATTTTGAACGAGGCATTGTTACATATAGTAATGCCGCAAAAGTGGAACTACTTAAAGTGAATGAAGATGTTATACTGGAAAAAGGTGCTGTATCTGCTGAAGTAGCTTTACAAATGGCTGAAGGAATTAAATCAACTAGTGGTACTGATATTGGAATTTCATTAACCGGAATAATGGGACCAACAGGCGGCGTAGCAGATAAACCAGTTGGTACTGTATTTATCGGATACTGTGATAACAAAGTGTGTACTGCTATAAGATTTCAATTTGGTGAAGATCGTGTGCTCAATAAAAGCAGAGCTACTCAAGCCGCACTTGAGATGGTTAGAAGAAGTTTATTAGGAATTGCATTTGAAGAATAGACTTTTTATTTCACTTAACTTACCGGATGGGGTAGTTGAAAAAATAATAAGTTTGCGTGACACTATTAGTGTTGATAAAAATGTAAAATGGGAACCAATTAACAAACTACATCTAACTTTAAAATTTATTGGCAATGTTTCAAATGAGATGATGGGAAAAATCTCTGACGAATTAATATTCTTTAAAGAATATGAGATGATTAAATGTTCGTGCATCAAATTTGGTTTCTTTTATCGCGATCGCAAACCAAATATTTTAATGGCACAGTTAGTAGTGGATGATCAATTACAACTAGTAATTGATAAGATTAATGAGACTTTGAACAAATTTAATATCCCAACTGAGAACAGAAAATTCAACCCGCATATTACATTGCTAAGAATAAAAAATGAGTTGGAAATTAACTTTGTTAACAAGTTCAAAAAAATTACTTTTAAACCAATACTTTTTAATGCTAATTCAATTACGCTTTATAAAAGTATTCTGCATCGGGAGGGATCTGAGTATATTGAAATCAAAAATTATAAACTTAAAGAATTGGAGTAAATATGGCTTCTGAAAGAGAACAAAAACTAAAAATTATTGATGATACAATTGCCGGCATAGAAAAAACGTACGGCAAAGGTTCAATAATGAAACTTGGGGATGGAATAGTAAATGACATTGAAGCAATTCCAACAGGTGCTTTGTCTTTAGATATAGCACTTGGAATTGGTGGCATTCCGCGAGGAAGAGTCACCGAAATTTATGGTCCGGAATCCAGTGGCAAAACAACATTATGTCTTCATATCATTGCAGAAGCACAAAAGATGGGAGGACTTGCAGCATTCATCGATGCAGAACATGCGCTTGACGTTAATTATGCAAAACGTCTTGGGGTTGATACTGCAAATCTTCTTATCTCGCAACCGGATTTTGGTGAACAAGCTTTAGAAATTGTTGATACTTTAGTACGCAGCAATGCTTTGGATATTATCGTCATAGATTCAGTAGCTGCTCTTGTTCCGCGTTCTGAAATTGAAGGTGAAATGGGAGATGCAACAATGGCGGTTCAGGCAAGATTGATGTCTCAGGCTTTAAGAAAATTAACAGGAGCAATTTCCAAATCAAAAACATCCGTTGTATTTATCAATCAGCTTAGAAGTAAAATTGGAGTTATGTTTGGTAATCCTGAAACAACTACAGGCGGTAACGCACTTAAATTTTATGCTTCAGTTAGAATTGATATCAGGAGAATAGCTGCAATTAAAGATGGTGAGAATGTAATTGGTAACAGAACAAAAGTTAAAATTGTTAAGAGTAAAGTTGCCCCTCCATTCAAGCAAACAGAGTTTGATATTTTGTACAATGAAGGAATCAGCAAAACTGGTGATGTTATCGATATGGCCACTGAACTGGGAATTATTAAAAAAGGCGGAGCGTGGTTTACTTACGGGGAAGACAGAATTCAGGGTAGGGAACAGTTCAGACAGAAACTCATTGAATTTCCTGATATGTATAAAAAAATAGAGATAGAAATAAAAACTAAACTTGGTTTACCGGGATTTAAATCTGATGCTCCTGCTGAAGAAAAAACAGATGAAAAACCTAAAGGTAAAAAGAAATAGATAAAAAGTTAAGATAATTTTAGATGAAAATTGAAAGAGTTGTTAGAAAAGATGAAAAAAATGTTTCAGTTTATTTTGAAGATGGACAACGATTAATTTTATCTGAAGATACATTTTACAGCAGCGGTCTTAGGAAAGGTGATGAAATTTCCGAAGACCGCTTTTCTTTTTTTGTAGAGCAGAATATTCTTTATTACATAAAACAAAGAGCGATATCATTTCTTGCAAGAAGATTCCATTCTGAAAGAGAATTACTTCTTAAATTAAAAACTAAGTCTTATGAAGAAAGATTAATTAAAATTGTTCTAAAAGAATTGAAAGAAAAATCTTTTATTGATGATCAGATTTTTACCAACCATTTTGTAGAAGAAAAACTCAATAAAAAACGATGGGGGAAAAATAAAGTTCGTGCAGCACTTTTTAATAAAGGAGTTTCGGCAACTATTATTGAGGAGGTATTGCAATCGTTTGATTCTGATTTAGATCAAAATGAAGTTGCATCAGAGTTAGCAAAAAAGAAGTATGAAACTTTAAAATCTCGTGAAAGTGATCTGCGAAAACTTAAACAAAAAATCATTTCGTTTTTGTTGGGAAGGGGTTTTGATTATGAAGTTGCTTCAGGAGCAGTGAACAAAATTATTAAGCAGGATTTGGACTAGCTGGTTTTATTTTTGTTTCAAGTTTATTAACAAAGTTTTTAATATCATCATTTTCAATATTATCCAAAGCCTCTCTAACAGCAAACCATTTACGCTTACGTAGATTTTTTTCCGGATAATCTTTTAATTCCTTTGTTACTTCCATTGAAAATATTCTAACATAAGAAGTTCGTGTTTTCTTCTTTAGTTCAAATGAACCAAGTTCAACAGTTTCATTTTCTCCTATAACACCTGCTTCTTCATAAGCTTCTTTTTTTGCAGATTCAAAAGCTGAAAGATTGAATTCTATAAAACCTTTTGGGAATATCCATCTTTGCTTTTTTATCGAAGTGATTAATAACAGTTCAATGCTACCGTTGTTAATTCTATAAGGAATAACACAGGATTGATTAAACTCGAATTCAGTTTTATTTATTTCTGCCAATTATCTAATAATGTTATGATAAAGTATCTAAAATCGATGATAGAAAAATTTCTAAAGCAAAATAGAAATTTGTTAAGCTATATGAAAATAGTCCTATGTAAATATCAATAAAATAGTAATGTGTTTAGTTAAGCAATTCTCATTGAAAATGTAGAAACCAATCTTTAACTTCTATACAAAGAATAACAGGAATCTGAAATGAACAAAAAACAACCTGAAGAAAAAATTGTATCTG
Source organism: Ignavibacteriales bacterium (assembly GCA_016709765.1). Classification (NCBI taxonomy): domain Bacteria; kingdom Pseudomonadati; phylum Ignavibacteriota; class Ignavibacteria; order Ignavibacteriales; species Ignavibacteriales bacterium. The sequence goes on along the minus strand of JADJMD010000008.1, from coordinate 358,479 downwards.
CATATGAAAAAGCAGCTCAAGAAGGTATTGATCCAAGGTGTATCCCACAGCGGTTAGAAAGCAAGGTTCCTCAACACGATGAAATCGTTTATCCAGATTATACCATAGCAGAACAAGATAATTGGAGAATTCTTTATAATCGTCAAATGGAATTGTTAAACGGAAGAGCTTGTGAAGAATATATTGAAGGAGCAAATATATTAAATCTTTCAAAAGATCGTATCCCAGCTTTAAAAGATTTAAGCCACATTTTTTATGATTCAACGGGCTGGAAAGTTGCCCGCGTTCCAGGATTAATCCACGAACAAAACTTTTTTGAATTGCTCCGTAATAAAATTTTTCCCTCCACTGATTATATCCGAACAAAAGATGAACTTGATTACACACCCGCTCCAGATTTATTCCACGATATTTTTGGGCATATGCCATTGTTAACTAACAAAAATTTTGCTTCCTTTTATCAGATGTTTGGTGAAGCTTCATTAAAAGCAGAAGGTATAAATCGAACATACTTGGAAACATTGCACTGGTTTACAGTTGAATTTGGTCTGATCAGAAAACCAGAGGGAATGAGAATTTATGGAGCTGGAATTGTCTCATCTCTTGGTGAAGTGCAAAGCGCATTATCAAATAAGGTTGAAGTAAAAGAGTTTGATCCTGAAAATATTATTAATCAGGAATATGATGTTTGGCACTTGCAGCCAATTTTATTTGCTATAGAATCTTTTGAACAGCTTGAGCAGGGGTTTAAGGAATGGACAAAAAAAATTGGGTTAATCAATTAAATTGAACTATTATCATTTATTCTTGTTATCTGCATCAACAATCAAATATGATTCTTGAATGTACAAAGCCTTTTGGGTAACTTGAAATAGAAAAACTAAAATCATTCCGTAATCTATAAAAATATAAACAAGGAGTATATAATGGCACTTAAAGTTGGAGATAAAGCACCAGATTTTACGTTATTTAATCAAGATGGGGAACCAGTTTCGTTAAGTTCCTTTAAAGGAAAAAACGTTGTTGTTCTTTTCTTTCCTGCAGCTAACACAGGCGCTTGTACAAAAGAGATGTGTACATTTAGAGATGAATTAAAAGTTTATGAAGATCTAAATGCACAAGTGTTAGGAATTAGTGTCGATTCACATTTTGCATTGAAAATGTTTCATGAAAAAAATAATTTTAACTTTCCATTGTTAAGTGACTTCAATAAAAAAGCTATAAAGGCCTATGATGTGGTACTGGATGTTTTTGTACCGGGTAAATTTGATTACTTAAATACAGCAAAGCGCGCTGCATTTGTGGTTGATGATGCTGGAAACATAGAACACATTGAAGTGCTTGCAAACCCTGGTGATCAACCTAATTTTGAAGCAGTTAAAAAAGCACTTGCATAAAATAATTTATTGGAGAGTCATTTATGTTAGAAATTGGTAAAAAAGCACCTGATTTTTCTTTGGAAAATCAAGATGGTAAAAAAATATCTTTAAAAGATTTTACAGGAAAAAAAGTTGTTCTTTATTTTTATCCAAAAGATGATACAAGTGGGTGTACAAAAGAAGCTTGCAGCTTTAGCGAAAACTTGCCAAAATTTTCCAAGATTGATGCTGTAATTCTTGGTGTTAGTCCTGATTCAGTTAAATCACACAAAAAGTTTTCTGAAAAGTACAAACTTAAAATAGATTTGCTTGCCGATGAAGATAAAAAGGTTATTGAAAAATATGACGTTTGGAAAGAAAAAAGTATGTACGGTAGAAAATATATGGGTGTAGAGCGAACGACTTTTGTTATCGATGAAAAAGGAAAAATTAAAACCATTTTTAACAAAGTAAAAGTTGATGGACACGATAAAGAAGTATTAGAGGCTTTGAAAAATTAAAATGATTTATCTAACAAGAAGAGAAACTTTTGCCGCCGCACACAGATTATTTAAAGATGGATTAAGTGATAATGAAAATCTTGAATTATTTGGAAAGTGCAGCAATCCAAATTGGCACGGACATAATTATACTTTAGAAGTTATTGTTGCCGGAAATGTTGATCCGGCAACCGGCTTTGTAATTGACCTTAAAAAACTTAAAGAAATTATTCATCAGCACGTAATTAGTAAAGTTGATCATAAAAATCTTAATATTGATACAGAATTTATGAAAGGATTAATTCCAACTTCTGAAAACATTGTTGTGGCAATCTGGAATCAATTGAAAGATAAAATTCCGGCAGGCAAACTTTATTCCATAAAGCTATACGAAACAGAAAATAATTACTTCGAATATCGAGGAGAATAATATGGACAATAATAAAACTCAAAAGTTGATTAGAAATTTGTTGATTGAAATTGGCGAAGATCCTAATCGTGAAGGTTTATTAAGCACTCCAAAACGTGTTGCTGAAGCTTATGAATTTTTAACAAAAGGCTATAATCAGGATATTGAAGAAGTTATTAATGATGCCATATTTACAGAAAAATATGATGAGATGGTATTAGTTAAGAATATTGATTTTTATAGTATGTGTGAACACCACATGCTTCCTTTTTTTGGGAAAGTTCATGTTGCATACATTCCAGATGGAAAGATTGTTGGATTAAGTAAGATTCCAAGAATTGTTGAAGTGTTTGCACGGAGGCTTCAGGTTCAGGAAAGAATGACTCAGCAAATTGCAGATACTTTAGAAAAATATCTTCAGCCGATTGGTGTTGCTGTTGTTTCTGAATCTTATCATATGTGTATGATGATGCGTGGAGTAGAAAAACAAAATTCATCTGCAACTTCCAGCGCCATGCACGGAATTTTTAAGGATGATGCACGTACAAGATCAGAATTTTTAAATCTCATCAAAATCAAAAACTTATGAGTAAAGAAAAATCCGGAATATGGATAACAGGCGCAAGTTCCGGTATTGGCAGGGCTGCAGCAATAGAATTTGCAAAAACAGGTGCAAAAGTCTTTGCATCTGGAAGGCGATCAGCAGAACTTGAACGAATAAATACAGAATTAGACAGCAATAAATTAAATGTTGAAGTTTTTCCCTGCAATGTAGCATCACAAACAAATGTTGATCAAACAGTTAAAAAAATTTTAGTGAATAATAAGATTAATTGTTTAATTAACAATGCGGGTATAACTTCCTTTAAGTTGGCGGAAGAAAATTCTATCAACGAAATTAATGATATCATTAACACAAATCTTTTAGGTTCTATCTACTCTATCAAAGCTGTGCTTCCTCAAATGATTGCCAACAAAAGTGGAACGATAATTAACATCCTTTCTGTTGTAACAAAAAAAACGTTTACAAAAAGCAGTATATACTCGGCATCAAAATGGGGATTGCTTGGTTATTCAAATGCTTTAAGAGAAGAAGTAAGAAAGTATAATATAAAAGTTATTAATGTTATTCCTGGCGCAACCGCTACACCAATCTGGTCAAAAGAAATGCGAAATCAATTTGAGAACCGAATGATGACAAGTGAAGATATTGCTCGAGTTTTAGTTTGGGCATTTCTGCAAAAAGAAAATCTTGTTACTGAAGAACTTGTTTTAAGACCGATTGAAGGTGATTTATAAAAAAGCCGGCACTAACCGGCTTTTAAATTTGTGTATTAGTTTTTGCGATCCCGCATTTTGTTTTTCATCTTTCCAATATTTTCCTGTTTTTCCATCCAGACTTTTCTTTGTGCGTTATCGAGTAACTCATACACATCCATTTGATGATTCGTTCGTGCAAGTGCCATATCATTTCTGATGGCGCTAATTTCTTTTGTAAGATTTATCATATCATTACGTGATAAATTTTCACTTGATTTGAGTTTACGCATTTCTAATTCTTTAAGTTCAAGTGCGGATTTGAACTTTATAACTTTTTCTTCAAAGGATAATCTTAATGATTCAATCTTTTTTTCCTGCTCTTCAGTAAGATTTAACTGCTTTTTAAGTTCCATTTTGAAATTATTTTGTCGCTGATGATCTCTTTTCTGAGAATATATCTGCGGATTAAAAATTGTTATCGCAAAAAGTACTACAAATCCAAGAATTAAGTTTCTCATGTTTTTTCCCTTTCTATAAATGTTTTTGGTTTTGATCTTTGGACATCATAGAATTACTTTTGGTTTAAAAGAAAAATCATTAAACCATTACAAAGTGTTTTTTGTCTAACTGGCAACTAAATAAAACTGTATGCACGAATTAAACAACGATTTTGAACTAATTAAAAACTTTACAGATGGCGATGAATCGGCTTTTAATCGGCTTGCAGTTAAATACCAGGAAAAAATTTACTGGCATGCACGAAGAATGACAGGAAATCATCTTGATGCTGATGAGATTGTACAGGAGGTGCTACTAGTTCTTTATAGTAAATTGAAAACTTTTGAATTTAAATCTTCTTTATATACTTGGATTTACACCATTACAAATTCACGCAGCATAAATTATTTAAAGAAAAAAAAATTAAAAAGTTTTTTTAGTCTTGACGAAATATCGAATAATAAATTTGATCAGAAAGATGTAATTGATGACTTGGAATCAAAGCAAAAGGTTGAAAAAATTGAAAATGCGTTGCAAAAACTTCCTGTTAAACAAAGAGAAGTATTTATTATGAGAAATTTTGATGAGCTTAGCTATGAGGAGATTTCTCAAATTACAAATAAAAGTGTTGGTACTTTAAAAGCAAATTACTTTCACGCTTTAAATAAAATTAAGGATTTGGTGAAGTATGATTAACAATGAAGAAAAATTTTATTCATATTTAAGTGGGAAGATGAATCCCGATGAGAAAATTAGATTTGAAAACGATTTAAATCAATCAAGCGATCTGAATGCTGAGTTTATTAAGTATAAAAATGTGCAGAACTTTATTGATGAAGTAAAAGATGTTAGGTTAAATAATGATTACACAGAATCTTTAATCACAAACTTCCGTAATAGTCTTAACTCAAAAAATACAAAAAGAAAATCGCCAATAATCAAATATGCATTTGAAACTTTGGTCGTTGCCGTTGTGGGATACTTTTTAATTTCATCCTTTGATAAAGAAACACCCCAGAATATTCAATCTCTCGTTTCTGATTATTCGGAAGCTGAATTGGACTCATTTAGTAATAATTATCATTTTTCATCAAACTCAGAAAGTAATATTACTGAATACGATGCTAACGTTTTGGATTCAATTTATAATGCTAATTTTTCGGCAGGATTAATCGAATCCATTAGTAAAAACAAAATGGCTGATATTCTAAATATTAATAATGTCAGTAATGTAGATGAATATCTTTCTGATAATGATATTGATGAAATCTATGCTCAATTAATTGATAAAGAAATTTTATAGGAGATAAATATGAAAAAAATAGTTATAAGCTTGTTAATGATTTTATTTTTGGCAGCATTTACATATCCGCAAAAAATGAAAGAAAAAATAAGGCAGAATAAAAACAAACTTGAGCAATTAGAAAAAGTAAAATTGATAGAGTCATTGGATTTAAGTGAAGATGCTGCTGTTAGATTCTTTTCCCGTAGAAATGAATCCAGAAACGAAATTGCAGCATTAGAAGATAAAGCTGACGATTTACTGGTTGAAATTGAAGATACTTTCAACTCAAATGATAGGAATATTGAAGCGAAACAAAAACAATTAGTCTCAGAATTTTTAAAAACCAAAGATTTATCTGATCAAATGAGGAATCAGTTTATCAAATCACTTGATGATATTTTAACAACTAAACAAATTGCTAAGTTAGTTGTTTTCGAAAAGAAATTTAGAGATGAAATAAGAAAAGTTCTTTTAGATAAGAAACGTCATTAATTTCTACCTATAATATTTTTCCTGAGTACTCATAAAGTGTTGATTTTCTTAACTGATAGCTATAATTTGACACCTCAAATTCGCGGAAGTGGTGAAATTGGTAGACACGCTATCTTGAGGGGGTAGTGCCTTAATTGGCGTGCGGGTTCAAGTCCCGCCTCCCGCACAATGTGATTCATTTATTTAACCAAAATAGGAATAACACTATGACGAGAAACAGCTTATTTTTTACTGCTTTGATCTTTTTAAGCGTATCCATCTTTGGAATTGCTCAGGATATGAAACCGGAAGCAGGAAAACTCTACAACGAAGGTAATGCATTTTTAAAGAGTGGTAACTTTTCTGGTGCGATTGAAAAATATAGTGCTGCATTGCAAATTGAAAAAGACTACAGAATTTATTATCAAAAAGGTGTAGCTCTAAAAAAAGCTGGCAATTTGGAAGAATCTAGACTTGCTTTTGAGGAATGTTTAAAACTTAATAGTGGTTATGAAGGTGCACTAAATGCTTTGGGAGGCGTTTATTTTTCTATGGGAAATTATTCTGCTGCCATAAGTAATTTTGAAAAAATCCTGAATTCAAATGCAAGCAGTTCAGTAAAGACGAAAGTAAAAAAGAATATTTCTCTTGCTTATGCAAAGCTTGGTAATGAGTCTTTATCGAGTGGGGATTCTAACAAAGGAATTGAATATCTAAAAAAATCTGTCGAAAACGACAACTATGATGCCGCATATTTATCTCTTGCAAAAGTTTATACTGAAACAGGTAAATACGATGATGCGATTACTGCAGCACAAAATGCTTTAAAGTATCGTTCAAAAATTACCAAAGGTGGACCTTACTATTACATTGGTATTTCATATAAAGGTAAAGGCGATAACATAAAAGCTAAAGAAAATTTTAAATTAGCTTCTGCAGATCCAACGTATAAAAAAACTGCTGATTACGAACTTAGTTCATTAAAATAAAATTGTAGAATTCTTAAAAACCCTCGTAAATTCGAGGGGTTTTTTTTATCTATTGGTATCACTTTGAAGTTAAATAAATTATCTGAAATTGAATTATTAGCTCTTTTGAGTGCCGCTTCAGTGTTGCGTAAAAAGAAGAGTTTTGATATAATTCTGGAAAAAATGTTGAGTGAAAATTATTCAGAAAAAAAAATTTATGAAACCATTTTACAAACTTATTTATTTGCAGGATTTCCAAGTGCGCTTATTTCACTAAAAAAAATCAACAAAAATGTTGCAAATAATTCGGTATATGTTCGATATGATATTAAAATATATCAAACTCGCGGTGAAAAGAATTGCAGAACTATTTATGGAAATAAATATGATAAACTTATTTCAAACGTAAAATCATTTTCTCCAGAATTGGCAGAATGGCTAATAGTTGAAGGTTACGGCAAAGTTTTGGGCAGAAAAGGGTTATCACTAATGGAAAGGGAGGTTTGTATTGTTTCCATACTTTCAGCATTAAAATTTAAAGATCAACTTTATTCTCATATAAATGGTGCTATTCGAGTAAAAGCAGATTTTGAGTTAATAAAGAAAACGATTTCCAACCTTGAATTAATATCTGCAAAATCCTCTGCCAAATTTGGGTTAGCAGTTTTAACTAAATATCTACTGGCAAAGAATCGAACTCAATAGTTTCATTCCAACGTTACTTTAAAATCCTGAAAAAAGAACAATCCTTATACTCCTTTGTCCTAATTAAAGTTAAAATTTGTAAAGTTTTTTTTAATACTTTTCTTTAGAAGATCGCTATATTTTGTTAAGTGGCTTGACTTTATGAAATCTGGAAGATTATATTTGATTTAGATTTTTGAAGTTTATTAAGATTAGGCGATTTATAACAGATTCTAAGCATTTTTGAACAGGAAGTTATCATTACAAGTTTCCACCCAAATCTTTGTTGAGGATTGTGTATGCTAAAATTCTTTTCGTTAGTTATTCTAATTACATTTTTTCCACAGATATATTCTCAAACAATATCTCAAAAATTTGATGATGCGATGGTCGCATATCATAATCAGCAATATGCTCAATCAAATAGATTGTTTGAAGAATTTTTTAATGAATATAAAATTGTTGATGAAGTTTTTGCTACTGCAAAATATTATTCAGCAGAATCATTATTAAAACTTGGCAGAAAAGATGAAGCTGCGATTGGACTTGAATATCTAACAAAAACCTACAACTGGTCAAACTATCGTGATAAAGCTCTATACAATCTTGGTTTGATTTATTACAATTCCAGCAAATACGAATTAGCCCGCAAAAGATTCAAACTTTTATTAACTGATTATCCGGAAAGCGATTTTTATGGAAACTGCCTTTATTGGGTTGGCGAATCTTTTTCAGCAGAAAATAAACCCAAAGAAGCTATCCAATTTTTAGAAGAAGCTGTTGCTGATAAGCGAAACAAAAAGTATGCTGATTACACTTTATATACATTAGCAAATGCTTATGAAAAAGTTGGTGATTATAACAATGCTGTTAAATACTATGATCAGCTTTTAACTTATCATAAAAATTCAACTCTTGCTACATCATCTCAAATCAGAATCGGGATTTGTTACTTTAAACTTAAAGATTACCAATCTTCTATTGTGGAGCTTAAAAGCCCAAGGCTTACAAATCTTTCTGATGATATGTATTCTGAAAGTATCTATTTACTTGCAACATCATACTATCGAGTTGGTGAATATGGCGATGCCGAAAAAAGTTATTTAGAAGTTCTTCAAAAATTTCCAGATGTAAAGAACACTCGTGAAGCTAAGTACGGGTTGGCGTGGACGTACTTTCAACAAAAAAAATATGATGAAGCCTTCATCAGTTTTGATGAGCTTTCAAACGAATCTGATTCGCTTGGTGTAAAATCATTATACTGGAAAGGGGAATGTAAACGCTATCTCGGAAAAAATGATGAGGCCAGTGCAATCTATAAGGAGTTTTTAGAACAGTATCCCAACGATCCTTTAGTACAGGAAGTTCAATATCAGCTTGGTGTAGTATATTTTAATATAAACAATACAGATCTTGCAACAAGATATTTAATATCAGCCAATGCATCTGATGATGATGTAATTAAAGGTAAATCTTTTGCTATGCTTGGCGAGATTGAATTAAACAAAGGCAATTTTAAGTCTGCAAAAAATTATTTTGATATTGCCCTTGCAAATAAAGGTGCTGAAAAAGATGTTCATAACAGAGCTTTGCTTGGTTTGGGAATTTCATTATTTCATTTAAATGATAATAAATCGGCTCTCAAATATTTAAATGAGTTAGAAAGTGCTGATCCGGGTTTTGAATCTCAAAAATTAAATTTCTTTTTAGCAGAAAATTATTTTACCGCAGGTAACTTTAAAACCGCCATCAACAATTATCAAAGTGTTTCCGGTTCTGACCAGGAAATAAATTCACAAGCCCTTTACGGATTGGCATACTGTTATTTTAATACCGGCGATTATGAAAATGCTGCTTACAAGTTTGCGGACTATATTAAAAAGTATCCCACAAATAAAAGACTTAGTGACGCAAAATTAAGATTGGCAGACAGCTATTTCGGAAGCAAAAACTTTTCGGCTGCTAGCAAAGTTTATCAAGAGCTTTTTTCATCCGATGTTAAACTTAGCACCGATCCTTATGCAAGATATCAGTATGCTCAGGCACTTTATAAATCAGGTAAAACAAATGATGCAATATCTGAATTCACCTTAATCCAGCAAAATTTTCCAACATCAGAATACGCAGAGGTTTCGCTTTACACAATTGGCTGGATATATTTTCAGAAAAAAGAATATGCACAATCCATTGCACAATACAATATTGTGATATCTAAATATCCAAAAACAAAATTAGAGCCGATAATTTATTATTCCATTGGAGATGCGCAATTCAACATGGAAAAATATGATTCCGCGATTGTTAATTATGAAAAAGTGTTGGCACAATTTCCTAATTCGGAATATGTTTTTGATGCAGTAACTGGGATTCAGTACAGCTATGTTGCAAGAGGAAATTCTGAACGAGCAGTTTCATTTCTTGGCGAGTTTGTTTCCAAAAATCCTGGTTTAAGTTATGCAGATCAGTTGTTGTTTAAAAAAGGTGAAATCTATTATAGTCTAAGACAGTATGATAAAGCTAAAGCAGAATACAAAAGTTTTACATCAGCATATCCAAACAGCAAACTGGTTGCTGATTCATATTATTGGATAGGCAAGTGTGCACAAAATCTTAAACAAGATGATGAAGCAATTTTTAACTATGAAAAAGTGTTAAATGGATACAAGGATTCAGACCTAGCTTCTGCGGTGATACTTGAAATGGGAACAATTTATCGTTCAGCAAAAAATTATGACGCGGCAATTAATACTTTTAATCGTGGAATCAATGAACTGAAAAAATCTCCAAAAGTTCCTGAATTTCAGTATAACAAAGGAATGACATTATTGGAAAAAAATAATTTTCAGGAAGCATATTCAATTTTTGAAGACGTGGTAGTTTACTATCCAGGAACAGTGTTTGGTGATAAATCAAAATTTGAATTAGCATTAATTGATATTGCTGCAAAAAGATTTGCAAATGCTGATGAATATTTAACTGCGCTTTCAGAAAATAGGTCTGATGAATTAGGTGCCAAATCACAATTTTATCTTGGTCAATCTTTGTATGATCAGGGAAAATATAAGGAAGCGATAACTTCACTAGTTAGGGTTAGAACTGTTTACTCGCGATATGAAGAATGGTTAATGCGATCTTACCTGTTGCTGGGTGATAGCTATGTTAAGTTAAATGATAAAAGGAATGCTGCAGAAATGTATCGTGCTGTTGTAACTAAATACAGTGGAACTCCAATTGGTGATGAAGCACTTCAAAAATTGAGGAAGGTTCAATGAAATTAAAATTATTTTTATTATTTGTTTTTTCATTTGCTGTTATTGTTGCTCAAGATGATAAATCTAAAAATCCAAATGTTGAACTGCCTGATTTTGTTATTACAGGTAAAAGTCAGTTAAACATCAAAAAAGTAGATAAAATTAAACCCGATTTTGTTTCATCAGTGAACGAAGATTTTATTAAACCAAATTACTCACCTGAAGAACTTGAGATAGGGGAATTTTCCAACCCATTAAAAAGTGATATGAGTTTTTTGAATGATGTAAGTTTCTACAAAGGCAACATTGCTGCCGGGGTTGGATTATATACCATCCCCACGCTAAGTGCTAACTATGCGTACCCGTTTACAAACGGGATTTTAGAGGGAATGTTTAGCGGCGATTTCATTCGAGCTTATGAAGATAACAGTGATCGTTATCGCACAAGACTTGGTTTTAACTTTACGTACTGGTCTGATATTGATGGTGAAGTTTTTCCGGGAACACAATTTAATGTTAACGGAGACTATGGAACCACAAGTTTTAAGTTTTTTGCATCCAATAATCCTGAAGAAAGAAGAAGCATAAATTATGGTAAGATTGCAGTTGATGTAAAAAATGATTTTATTAAAAATTTTCTTTTTAGGGTAAACTTAACAGACAAAGTAACTAACATTTCTCAGGAAGAGTTTAAAGAAAATTATTTAAGATTAAAGGCCGATGCTCTCCTGAAACTCTCTGTAGTTAATGTTGGCGCAGCTATTGATTATCGAAATCATTCAATCAGAAATCTTCTAGGTGACAATTCCGGAAAAGATTTTCTTTTAATCAGACCTACTGCCGGATTGTTTTTTACTAAATTAATTAAGGGAACTTTTGGCTGGACATTTTCTCGGGGCGCCGAAGAAACTTACAATGCAATTTACGCTTCTGTTGCATTAAAGCTTGATAAGAATATTACATTATTCGGTGAGTTTGCTCCAACTGCGGAATTTATAAGTCCCGGAAATTTTGTAGTTAAAAACAATTATTTTAATGTAGACAGTATCGGAAGTATCTACTGGGAAAAAAGTAATGCATTAACAGCTTCAATTAAGTATGAGTTTGATAAGTATTTTCAGATAGACGGGGGGCTAAAATATTATACATCTGATGCATTTCCATATTTTGCATCATCCTCGGATTCTGGAAAATTTGATTTGCATTATGCGGATATGAAAAATATTAGTCCATACGCAAACTTTTTATTTTATCTTGGACCTTACGGTGAATTTTATAGTTCAGTAGAATTATCTGACATACGTGATACGGATGGAAAACAAATTCCTTATCAACCGATATTTAATCTTAATGCGTCTTATAGTTACAAGTTTAAAAATGGATTAACTTCAATTGCCCGAATGGATTACCAATCTAAAAGGTTTGCAGATATTAAAAATGAAATTTCTGTTGGTGATTATTTTGATTTAGGATTATCATTTATATATTCATTTCAGCCGAATCTGGATTTAACTTTAGACATAAATAATTTGCTCAATCAGAAAAATTATTTGTGGAATGGTTATAAAGAAGTTCCATTAAATGTAATTATCGGTGTTAACTATCGTTTATAAAATTTGATTAAAAATTAAAATGACCAAAGCAGAATTAATAAAAAAAGTTGCAAAGAATGTTGGCGTTCCGGATACGGATGCTAAAATATTTTTTGAATTATTTCTTAAAAGAATTTCAGCAGTCGTAGAAATTGGTCAATCAATCTTTGTTAAAGATTTTGGCTATTTCCATCTAATAAAAGGAAGTATCAAAAAACCTGTTTTCAGTTTTAAGGATAATGAAGTTTCTGAAGAAGCTGTAGAACTTATACTTTTTTCTGAAGAGAAAGATCTTAGAAAATCAGATACAAAAGGAATTGTATTTAACATCCCAAGTTTTGATGAAGAAGATTATCATCCTATAGATTCCACTTTTAGCCTTAGCATTGGTAAGCCTTTAATTCCTTTACGTGGGGTTCCATTCGATAATATTTACATCCCAACTTCCGGATATGAATATAGACGTTTAATTGAATCAAAGGTTGAAAAGATTATTGCAGCCTCAGAGATTGCAGAATCCGTTGAAAATTTTCCTACTCTTGTTATTGATGCGCGTTCATACAATTCCAATCAGGTACAATTGCTTTGGGATGAAAAAACTGAATTAGGGACTAGTGAAGTTCTGGTTTCAAACTATGAAAGTGCAACAACTACCAAACCGGAATTAAGTGAGTATGAAAAACAATCTAAAGAATTAAAGAACATTGCATGGGATTTTGGTGAAGATCTTTCTAAGCAAATAGAAGCTGAATCAATTCTTGATATTGCTGATGAAAGAATAAATATGGATCTAAATTCAAAACCGATTGAAAAAACTATTGTTATTGAAAAACAGGAACCTGATATTGTGTTGGAAAATACTCAATCAGAACATGAAAATTTGATTCCTGATAAAGATCTAACCGAAATTGATCAATTTGTTGAAGAAATACATGTTGATGAATCATCAGAAAAGTTGAATGAGTTATTAGAAAGTGAAAACGAACCCCAAGAAGTATTTAAAGAAGAAATTCTTGAAGAAAATATTCTTGAAAAATTTGATGAACAGATGGATGAAATTGTAAGTGAATCAGTTGCTGATCAAACCATTATTGAAATAAAATCTGAAACTACTAATATAATTTCTTTAGGGGATGATAAATCTGATGAAGAATTCTGGAAAACTACATCAAAATATTTTGAGCCTTATAAACCGGGTATAGAAGAAGTTGATGAAGGTATTGTTGAAGAGAAAACTGATCTGAAATTCAATCCCTCTGATACACTTGAACTTGAAAATGATTCTACTAAAGGAAATAATATAGAAATAATTGATGAAAATATTTTAAATTCTGTTATCGCGGATGAAGAAATTAACTCCGAATCAAAAAAAGAAAATCAGAAAATATCGATGGATGAAAATAATTCAGAAGAAAGTGTTGAAGACGATATTGTATTGGAACCTGCTACTGAACAAAAAGCGGAATATTTTGAGCCAACTAAAAAGAAAAATTTAGTTCCGTTTATTGTATTTCCACTACTGGTTATTGGGTTATCGTTGGCACTTTATTGGTACTTGGACTTTTACAAAAAAGGTGATGTTACGCCAAAAGTTAAACAAATTGTTTTAAAATCTGAAAATGCGAATTTTATAGAAAGAGATTTTAGTATCCCTGTAACTTATCCTTATCTGCCAAAAGTAAATGAAACGACAATCTCAGAATCTTTACCTCCCAAAACAGATGAGTCTATTATCAATTCTGAAAAAACAATAGATAAAAAATTAGATGAGAAAAAAACAGAATTGAAATCAATAAATAAAGAAAATGTAAAACCACCAATTACTGAAACAGAAAAACTTGATAAAAATATAACGCTAACAGGTAATGGATTAAATGTTGGGAATAATATTTTTAAGTACGGAAATAATTATGTTGTGCAAGTCGCTTCATTTCGCGCAAGTTCTATCTCAGAAAATGAAGCGGGAAAATTCAGGAATAAAGGTTACAATGCATTTGTAGAAGTTGCTGAAATTCCAAATCGTGGTAAATGGTATAGAGTGCGAGTTGGAAATTTTTCTACTAAAGAAGAAGCTCAAAGTTTTATAGATAAAAACATTAGATAATTAATTCATTAAAGGATAGATATGAACTTATTAGATATATTCTTAAAAGGCGGATTTATAATGTGGTTGATACTTGCCAGCTCTATTGTTGGGCTTGCTGTTTCTATCGACCGGTTTATAATGCTGCGAAAAGCAAAAATTAATGTGCCCGCTTTTATGGTTAGGATACGAGGATTTATAAAAAAGAAAGATATTTCCGGTGCGATAAGTTATTGTATGCAGGAAAAATCTCCGGTTGCAAACATCGTTCGTAAAGGATTAAAAAAATATAAATACGGACACGACCGGGTTAAAGATGCAATTGAGAACGCAGGCAGCCAGGAAGTCAGCAAGTTAGAAAAAGGTTTATCTGTTCTCGCTTCAGTTGCAGGTATTGCCCCTTTGTTAGGATTTCTTGGGACGGTAACAGGAATGATTCAAGCCTTTATGACGATTCAAGATTTAGCGGGTGCGGCAAATCCAAGTGATCTTGCAGGTGGAATTTGGGAAGCATTAATTACAACTGCATTTGGTTTAATTATTGGTATTCCAGCTTTAGCTCTATACAATTATTTTTTAAGCGCTGTTAAAAAATTAGTTGGTGAAATGGAAACAGTTGCAAATGATGTTATTGATGTTATTCAAGATGGTGGAAAAGATGAAGTAGAAATTGATGACGAAATTGAAATGGAATTATAGGTTACACTATGAAATTTAAATTATCCAAAGAGCCATTGAGTATTTTCTCTTATTCTTCTTTGACTGACATTGTGATGCTGTTATTGATTTTCTTTTTACTTACATCGCAATTTGTTATTCAAACAGGAGTAAAAGTAAAATTACCCGGTTCAAAAATGAATGAAAAATCACAGCAATCATTGATGGTTGTTACTTTAACAACTGCCGGTGAAGTGTTTGCGGGAAAAGATGTAATTACAATCGATCAACTTCCTGTTAAGCTTGGTGAAATGAAAGCAGCAACAAGTGAAGATAATCTTATAATCAGAGCTGATAAAACTGTTGCAATTGATCTTGTAATAAAAGTTATTGATGCGGCAAAGATTTCAAACATAGAAAAATTTACAATCGAAACTGAAAAAGAGAAGCTATAATTATGTATTTGTCCAATCAAAACGTAACGCGTGTTTCATACTCAGCTTCAGTAATATTTCATTTAATATTACTTATACTTTTTCTTGTGATTTTTATTCCATTAAAATATACCAAAGATAATGCAGTTGAATTATCGTTTGGAATATTAGGAGGTACTGGTTCTTCAGGATCAGATGGAGCAGCTTTTGATGAAGTATTAGAAAAATCTGAACCGAAGGAAAAAGATATCACGAAAGATAAAAATCTTGAAGTAAAAGAAGTTGAATTACCAAAAGCCAAAAACACTGATGTTAGCGATGTTAGTCCTGCACAAAAGGATAAAGAAGTAAAAAAGGAGACTGTAAAACAAACAGAGCAGCGGGAAAGTAACAATTCAACAGGTGATAAAAAGGGCAATATAAATAAAGGAACAGGTGATTTTGGTTTTTATTTTGAAGGTGGTGGATTAGGTACAAGAAAAATTTTACCTGGTTATCCGCTACCTGTTTATCCGGATGGTGTAAATAAAGAGATCGATATTAGACTAAAGTTCACAATCAAACCTGATGGTACTGTTGGATCAATATTTTTATTAACTAAAGCGGATACAAGATTAGAAAACGCTGCAATAAATTCTTTATGGCAATGGAGATTTGAACCGTTAAATGCTAACCAGGTTCAAAATGATCAAACAGCAGTTATTGTATTTCCTTATCGGCTGCAGTAGGTTCATCGTTGTAATAAAATTTGTAAAAGAAATATTCTATTATTAATAGTAATGTTAGTGAAAATGTATCACGATCAAACTGCATTCCCAATCCTTTTGGTTCCATAACAAGTTTTGCAACCATTCCAGTTATAGTCCAGCCAACGGCAAAAAGTATTCCAATCAGAGCAATATTTTGAAAACCTGATGCAAGATTTTCATCTTGCCATTTTTTTGTAAAAACAACCAAACTAAAAATTAAGTGAACGAAAAAAATAAATGCGGTTATCATTTCCCAGAATCACCTTCTCGCAATTTTCTATTAGCTAAACTCATTCCTAGTGCGCCGCCTATCATTCCAAAAATAGAATTTGTGATAAAATTGCTAGATAATATCATTAGCAGGTAAATGAATGAGAATCCATTCTTTCCAATTTCTTTAGCAGTTGATTTAATTAATTTTAAAGATTCATCCATCATGGCACCTAGATTCCATTGGCGAATTGTTAGTTCGATTTCCGGTAAATTTTGAACAAAATCATTTGATTTAGTAAAGTAGGTGAGAAGTATTTCAAAAGTTGTAATAAAAATTGTGGCAAATAGCCCAGTTAAAAATCCAAATCCTAATGATTTACCCATAAGAATTTGATTGTTAGATGGATTAATTTTTTTATCCAATAGGATAGAAATTGCAGCAGCACCTGGAACTAAAAGACAGCAGCTAAAATTTTTTATTCCCGGAACAGTTGAAAGAACGGCAGCTGCAAAACCGCAAACTAAAGTTGGAAGATATTTTTTATTTATCATTTGTATTTTTTTGTTCTGTAAAAAGTAAATTTTCAATCCCACCCAAAATATATGCAAATACCGCTGAACCGAAAAGAAAACCGGTAAAACTTGAAACCAATTTGTTGTAGTCGTAGACCTCTAATGTCAATAATATTACATCTAAAAGCATCGGAATTGAAAACAGAAAAAGATATTTGGTTTTAAGATTGTATGAATGATTCCACAAGAGCATTATTAGTGAGCTGAACAAAGCTCCAAAATAAATACCCGAGCAGCGTGCGCAAACTAAAAAGGTTGCATTATTACAAATAAAAGATTTTGCCGGGTTTTGATGGCAGACATTAGAATAAATTATTTTTTGAAAAGGATAAAGCTGATGAAGAAAATTAAAGTCTAAACAGGGAGATAGAAAACCAATTATCCAAAGAGTAAGAAAAAGCGAAAGAGTAAATCTAAAAAATCTTCTTTTTGTTGATTTAGACGTGAGCAATAGATTCTCAATCCACTTTATTAAAAATCAAAATATCTTTTGAAGTTAATACGTAAAGATTGTTATTCAATAATATTGCAGAAACTATATTTGTTAATACATCAATACCACTAAGATTAAATTTAGTAATATTTAAATCAGGGGATCTTAAATAAATATGATAAATCTCATCATTGATTGTGAGGACTAATTGATCAAAAAGTATTCTTATGCTGTTTATTCTTTGACCAATATTGATTCTGTTAATCCCATTCCCAAAGTCATCATAAACGATAATGTCTTCACCATCGATAACAAATATATTATTGGATGAAGAGATTGCAAGTTTAGTTGGATCTGAAAGCTGATATTTCCCTGCATCAAATCCGCCAAAATTAATTTTGTAATTACCGTAAAGATCAAATTTCATTATTCTTGAATTTTCAGAATCGATAAAGTATAAATCACCCTGATTAGAAGTAGCACAACTTAATGGATATCCAAATCGTTCTTCTGAGTTATCACTTTCTTTTTTATACAATGAAGATAAATAGTTTAGATTTTTATCAAAGCGCTTAATGGCATGGTTGTTTTTATCTGCCACATAAATTGTTAGTGGGTCTGCAAAAACATCGGTAGGATTGTCGAATGAATTTTCATCCCAACCATATCCGCCAAACGTTTTTAGTTGATTTCCCAAAGTATCCAGCAGAACTATTTCATCAGAACCAGAATCGGAAACATAAATCATTCCGTTTGCGGTGATGTAAAATGATGATGCATTTTTAAAATCACCAAATGATGTATCGTACTCAAAATTCTGTGCAAATAAGCCTGAACACAAAATGGTAAATAGTAACAATAAGTTTTTCATTCATAATTCTTCTTATTTTCTTCAACAAATTAGGTTAAGATAAATCCAATCTCAAGCAAATAATGGCGCGCTTATAAATTGCATTTATATTATTGCTTAGATATATTTCGAAACGAAAATTGTAATAAAAATAAATTGTCCTATAGTGTAATTGGCAACACACAGCACTCTGGATGCTGGGTTTTAGGTTCGAGTCCTAATAGGACAACCAAAGAATGTACAATGAACAATTTAGAATGCTCAATTAAAACATTTAAGATTGATTATTGTACATTTTTAATTAAAAGTTTTACACTGGCGCGTTCGTCTAGTGGCTTAGGACACCGCCCTCTCAAAGCGGGGATCACGGGTTCTCCCAAAGGGATTCCTATGGAAGAATCCCGTACGGTTTCAAGAAAGATTTGAAAATGTTCTTTGTATACATTTTGAAAAGTGAAAAAGATAAAACTTATTATTATGGCTCAACCAGTAATCTGGATGATAGACTCAAAACTCACAATGCCGGAAAAGTGAGATATACCAAAGGTCATCATCCTTATAAACTTCATTACTTTGAAAAATTTCAAACAAGAAGTGAAGCGATGTTACGAGAAAAGTTTTTCAAATCCATTGATGGCTATAATTGGTTAAAAAGTAATCGTATTATTTAGTTACTTTTAAATTCAAAGATATGAAATATTACACTGGCGCGTTCGTCTAGTGGCTTAGGACACCGCCCTCTCAAGGCGGGGATCACGGGTTCGAATCCCGTACGCGCTACAAGTTTTAAGCGGACTTATGGTTCGCTTTTCTTATTTTTAATCCTATGAAGAGATTTAATAGACATATTTTCGTTTGTGAAAACAAAAGGCCCGATGGTCATCCGCGTGGTTGCTGTGCTGAAAAGGGAAGTATGGTAATAAGGGAAAAGTTCAAATCTCGATTAAAAGAACTTGGATTAAATGCTCATATTAGAGCTAATTCTGCAGGTTGTTTAGATGCGTGTGAATTTGGGACATCTATTGTGATTTACCCTGAGCAAGTTTGGTATGGTGGAATAACTTTAAACGATGTCGAAGAGATTATTCAATCCCACATAATAAATAATAAACCTGTTGATCGACTAAAAATCTCACATCCAAGATATAACAAAGATGCCTAAAAAGATCAGCAAAGAAATTGCAGTTAAGATTTTTGATATTTTAAAAAAACAATATCCAAAAGTTAAACCTGCACTTATTTATTCGAATTCATTTGAACTTTTAATCTCAACAATTCTTTCTGCACAATGTACAGACGAACGAGTAAACATTGTTACAAAACCTCTTTTTAATAAATATAAAAAGCCGCAGGATTTTGTTGATCTTACGAATGAAGAATTAGAAAAAGAAATTTTTTCAACAGGTTTTTATAAACAGAAAGCAAAAAGCATTAAAGCTTGTTGTAAAGAATTATTAGAAAATCATAAAGGAAAAGTTCCTCCTGATTTTGATGAGCTGGTAAAACTTTCGGGAGTTGGTAGAAAAACCGCTTCAGTTATTGCTGGCAACGCATTTGGAATTCCCGCAATCGCTGTTGATACTCACGTAAAAAGATTATCCAACCTGCTGGGATTTATTGATTCTCAAAATCCAGATAAGATAGAAATTAGATTAAAAGAATTATTACCAGAATCTTATTGGATAAAATCATCTCATTGGCTAGCAACTCATGGTAGAAAAATTTGTATTGCGAATAGACCCAAATGCAGCGAATGTGTGATTGGAGATTTATGCCCGAGTTTTAATTATCATCTAACAAAAAGTAAAAAATGATTGACATAAATAGAGACCGTAAATTTTGTCTTGATATCTTAAAAGAATACACAAAAAACGAAAGCTTACTTAAACATGCTTATGCAGTTGAAACTTGTGTAAAGGCTTTTGCACAAAAATTTAATGAAGATGTTGAGTATTGGAGTAACGTAGCTTTGCTTCACGATTTTGATTATGAAAAATATCCCACTGCTGAAGAACATCCGTTTAAAGGTGCACAGATTTTAAAAGAAAAAGGATTTGATGAAGAGTTTGTTAAAGCTATACTTTCTCACGCAGATTATAGCAACGAACCGAGAGATACACTTCTGAAAAAAGTTTTATTTGCCTGCGATGAATTAGCAGGATTTATTACTGCCGTAACTTATGTTCGTCCATCAAAATCTATTGATGAAGTTGAAGTAAATTCTGTAAAAAAGAAAATGAAAGACAAAGCATTTGCAAAAACAGTTAGCAGAGATGATATTATAAAAGGGGCTGAAGAATTGCAGATTCCACTCGATGAACATATTCAGTTCTGTATTAATGCAATGAAAAAAAATAAAGAATCGCTCGGATTATGAGAGTTGGGGATTCTGTAGAAAATTTTCAATTGAGAGATCAGCTTGGAAATGGATTTGATTTATTCCAAAATCTTGATAATGATGTGTTATTAGTATTCTATCCAAAAGATAACACTCCGGTTTGCACAACACAATTGGTTGATTATTCCTTAAACAAAACAGAATTTGAAACGTATGGGATAAAAATTATTGGTGTAAATATCGATGGAATAGATTCTCACGAGAATTTTTGTAGAAATAATAAAATTGATTTTCCAGTTTTGAGTGATATTGAAAAAAAGGTAAGTAAACAGTTCAACTCATTAAATCTATTTGGCCAGAACAAAAGAAAATTGGTTTTAATCGGAAAAAACAAAAAAGTTAAGTTTGAAAAGACAACATTGTCTGTGTTTTTTGTTGATACTAAGCAACTACTTTCTGAATTGAGAAAAATGCAACTAATATAAAAGACTTGCTTTTTTGGTAAATAGATACCATTTTTGTCTAAAAATTAGGAGAAACTTTAGAGATCTTTGCTACATTAGAAATTCATAATTAAATAAAATCAATTAATAATAGTTTGATTGACATGAAAAGCAAGATCTTTATAACACTGTTTCTCATCACCACATCTGTTTTATATTCCCAACATGATGTTAGAGTAATTTCTTCAGATTTCAATTCTGTTACAATTGAATATTCTCCCATTTATACGGATACCTCTGTAGTATCCTATGAAGGAATTGATTTTAGAAAAGCCGATCTATACTTTGGATCGTTAATGAATCCTAATGAGTGGGGTTCGCCTGCAATACAGGAACGAATTATTAATGTTGGCGTTCCATCCGAATTTGGCAATACAATAGAAGTGCTTTCCACTGCTTATCAAGAAGTATCAGGTCAGATCATTCCTGTTCCTTATCGCCAAAAAGATAGCGTGGGAGTTTCCTTTGATTTTAATAAAAATGAAGAATACGCTTTATATGAATCTAAAGAAGATTTAGCATCTTTTGGTGAATTTGGTTTAGTACGCGATGTTTATTCTCAATCAATCCAAATATTTCCAATAAAATTTATTGCGGCGCAAAATAAAATAAGATTATACACGAAGATTATTCTTAAAATTTATTTCAGTCCGAACGGAGTTATATCCGAAAAACCTGCAGATGATTTTCTTGATGGATTATTAATTAATTACGATGTTGCAAAATACTGGAATAACGAAAGTGCCAACAGGAAATTAAATAAAGTAACAGTTACAAACAGCGTTCTTGCTTCCGGTAAATGGATAAGATTTGAAGCACCGGAAGAAGGAATTTACAAGATAGCAAAATCAGACTTATCGTTATACGGAATTGATGCGAATACTGTTGATCCGAGAACAATTAAAATTTATAACAACGGAGGAAAAGTTCTTCCTGAAAATAATTCATTGCCAAGACCGAACGATCTTGAAGAGAATGCAATTTTAGTTATTGGAGAAACCGATGGTAAATTTGATGATGCTGATTACATATTATTTTATGGCAGAGGTAATAGTTTTTGGGATTACGGTTTAGATGGCAAAACAATTGGAAGGTTCTATCATAATTATTCATCTAAAAATTATTTTTGGATAACTTCAAGCGGGGCTAATGGCAAAAGAGTTTTAGATAAACCGGGGCAAAATGCAACTCCCACTATTAGTCAATCAACTTCTGAAGCTTTTGCAAGCTGGGAATTGGATAAAATTAACATTGGTAAAACCGGGCGGCAGTTTTTTGGAGATGATTTTTCAAATTCAAATTCATCAAGAACATACACAAATTCTTTAAATGGAAGAATTAATACAGTTCCAATTACCTATAATTTAAGATTTGCTGTAGCCGCACCTTCGGCATTAACCTTAAAATTATCAGAAAATGGAACACAAATCCTTGAGCAAAACCTTGCCGGATATTTTGGTGATTACGTTGTAGGAAGAGCCCAAGTTGTAAACGCAACTTATTCCGGAAACTTGGTAGATAATAGAAGTGTTTTAAATGTGAGTATAACTCCCTCATCAATTTCCACAATCGGCTATCTTGATTATTTTACAATCAAATATGAAAAAGTACTACAAGCTTTTTCAGATTATATTATGTTTTTTTCTAACTCAGCCGGTGGATTGATTGAATACAATTTAAATGGTTTTTCTTCGTCCAATATCAGGGTATTTGATGTCACAAATTATTCTGACGTAAAATTAGTAACTAACCATACGCTAATCAGCGGCGGCGATTGTAAATTTCAATTTGATGAAAGTTCTGAACAACGATCTAAATATGTTGCTGTTGAAAATTCTGGATTTAAATCTCCTTCTAATCCAACCGAAGTTACAAATTCTAATTTACATGGCGAAGTTGTTGGAGCAAAGTACATAATTGTAACTCACAAAAATTTTATGGATGCAGCAAATAAACTTAAAAACTATAAAGAAAACAGGGCTCCAATTACTATTTCAACTTATGTTGTTGATATTGATCAGATATACAATGAATTTTCCGGCGGAGTTGTGGATCCCACAGCAGTTAGAGATTACTTAAAATATGCTTACGATAATTGGCAAATAAAACCTGAATATGTTCTGCTTTTTGGTAAAGGTACTTATGATTATAAGAACATTGAAGGTTACGGAGATAATTTTGTTCCAACCTGGCAGAGCGAAGAATCATTAATATTAGTTTATGGTGGTGACTCATATACAACAGACGATTTTTTTGCTAGGGTCTCAGGTACAGATCTAAATCCCGACTTAATAATTGGTAGAATTACCTGTACTACTAGTGCTAGCGCTGAGGCAATGGTTAATAAAATAGAAGATTATGAATTGAATCAAGAAAAAGGTGAATGGAGAAATCTAATTACCTTGGTTTCTGATGATGGCTGCAAATCAACTACTTGTTTTGAAGGTAACATGCATACATTGCCATCAGAAAATCTTTCTACGTTTAATTTCCCAAAATCATTTAACTTTAATAAGATTTATTCTGCCGCATATCCGGATGTGATAACCGGACAGGGAAGAAGAAAACCGGATGTTAATAAAGCTATTATTGATGCAATGAATAGTGGTACTTTGCTTGTTAATTATTTTGGGCACGGCAGTCCGGAACTATGGGCAGATGAACACATCTTTGAAAAAAATGTTATTGTACCTCAACTTAAAAACGATAAGTATTTTTTCTTGGGAGCTGCAACTTGTGATTTTGGATATTTTGATATTCCAAATTATCAAAGCGCTGCGGAAGCAATAATGTTCTTACCAAATAGTGGTGCAATTGCAAGTTTTACCGCTTCTCGATTAGTATTTGCTGGTTCAAATGAAGCGTTGATGTATAGATTTATTACAAAATTATTTAACTCTGGAAGAGATTCTTTAAACCTCGCTATTCCAATTGGTAAAGCAGCATTTGAATCCAAAACAACGACGGTTAACGATCAGAAATATAATATTTTTGGAGATCCTACATTAAGACTTAAAGTTCCCCAATATTCTGCTGGAATTGATTCGGTTAACGGTCAGAATTTATCAATAGATGTACAAGTTAAAGCTTTAAGCAAAACTAAAATAGATGGAACTATTCTAAAGCCTGATAACACACCATGGACTGATTTTAATGGTGAAGGAATATTATCTATTTATGATTCTGAAAGAAAAGTTCTTATTAATGCTATAAATTATATTGTAAATATTCCTGGCGGATTGATTTTTAATGGTAGAGTTAGTATCACAAATGGTAAATTTTCAGAAAGTTTTATCGTACCAAAGGATATATCTTACGAAAATAAAAACGGTAAAGTGATATTATACTTCCTTAATAATTCTGCTGATGGACTGGGTTATACAAATAAAATTATAGTTGGCGGTAGCGATAGTTCACTATCAAATGATGGTAAAGGTCCGGAAATAGAAATATATTTTGATGATGTTGCATACAACAACGGATATCTTGTTAATCAAAATCCTGATTTAATAGTTAAACTTTCTGATGAAACCGGATTAAACACAACCGGAACAGGCGTTGGCCATAAACTCGAAGGAATATTAGATCAAAAACAGAATAACCCGATAGATTTTACCAATCATTTTACCGGAGATTTAGATGCCGGTGGTAAATCAGGTTCAATCAACTATAAATTTTCTTCAATCGAAAGTGGTGATCACGAACTGCTTGTAAAGGCTTGGGATGTTTTTAATAATTTTTCAGAACAAAACACATTCTTTTCAGTTGTTGATGGCAACGATTTGGTGATTAGAGATATTTATAACTATCCAAATCCTTTTAGTGATAAAACACAGTTTACTTTCCAGCAAAATTTGGCAAAACCAATTGATGTTAAAATTAAAATTTATACAATTGCCGGAAGATTGATTAAAGAGATTGAACATTTTAACGTAAATGACAAGTTTGTAGTTGTTGAGTGGGATGGAAGAGATGCTGATGGAGATCAATTAGCCAATGGTGCTTATCTTTACAAAGTTATTATAAAATCAGTTGATGGTGAGTTTAACAAGAGTGTCCTTGGCAAACTTGCAGTGATTAAATAATCCACTATTAAAAAATGTGTTTTATATATGTGTTATTAGTTATATTTAGTATTAAAACTTGATTAGAAATTTTTTATAATCTTATTTATCTCGGAGGATAAAACATGAAAATAGTTCTTAAGCTTATGATGATCAGCATGTTGTTTGGGGTCTTTGGCAAAGTTTCGTATGCACAAGGTGAAGCTGCTGTTCCATTCTTACTTTTAGCGCCGGATTCCCGTGCTGGTGGTATTGGTGAATCAGGTTCCGGCTTGGCAGATAACTCGTCTGCAATATTCTGGAATCCTGCAGGAATTGCGTTTCTATCTGGAACTGAAGTTAGTATTACTCATAGTAACTGGCTGCCACAATTTAACCTAGATTTGTTTTACGATTATCTTACCTATAGACAATATTTTGAAGAACTCGGCGGAAGTGTTACAGGCAGTATTACATATATGAACTTCGGTGAATTTGTTAGAACTTCTGCTGATAGCCCTGATCCAATCGGTACATTTAGATCTTTTGATGCAGCCATTACTCTTGGTTATGCAACTAAACTTTCAAATGATTGGGGATTAGGTTTTAATTTTAGATTAATTCATAGCCGTTTGTCTGATAAAGGAACAGAAGAAGAGCAGGGCAGCGGTGTAGCTACATCAGTTAGTTTTGATATTGCAACAATGTGGCGACCTGAAACTTTTGTTATTCCTCTTTTGGATGAAGACATTGGTGGAAAATTTAGTATCGGGCTTAACCTTAGTAACCTTGGACCAAAGATCTACTATATAGATAAAGCACAGGCAGATCCTATTCCTACTAATTTTAGATTAGGTTTTGCTTATAAAGTAATTGATGATGAATTTAACAGCCTTATTTATACTTTAGATTTTAGCAAACTTTTAGTTAGTAGAGATACAACAAGCTCTGACGAGTTCTATAAAGCTATTTTTACTGCTTGGGGTGATGAACCCTTTAGCAATGAGCTAAGGGATATTGTAACATCAATGGGACTTGAATACTGGTATGGAACTCCTGGAGACTTTCTTTTCGCTCTAAGATCTGGTTTCTTTTATGAAGATCCTTCCTATGGAAATAGAAAGTTTATAACTTTTGGCGCCGGTATCCGATATGATATTTATGGTTTTGATTTTAGTTATATAACTACTTCAGTATTTAAAGGCGGTGAAAATCATCCACTTTCTGATACTCTTAGATTTACAATTCTTATCGGTTGGGGAGCTGTTCCTGAATCAACAAGAGGATTACCAAGGGGAATTTAATTTTTTATGAATAGAAATCTTCTCACCCTTGCAATTTGTGTAATAACTTTGGGCAGTTTATCTGCCCAAAGTTTTATTAGCAAAATAAATTCTAATCCAAATCCTGTTTCATCCATTCTTGCTGAAGACACAGTAAAAATTTTAGCTGTTATGGTTAATTTTCAGGAAGATAGAGATGGAGCCACATTTGGTAATGGAAAATTTGGGTCAATTTACTCGCTAAGCTATGGCGATACTATCCTAGATCCATTACCACATGATAGAGATTATTTTGAATCTCATCTTACATTTGTTCAAAATTATTACCAAAAAGTTTCTAACGGAAAAGTAACTGTACAGTTCACAATTTTGCCCGATACTTTTTCTGTTACAAAAACAATGAGAAACTATTCACCAACACCAGGTTCTGATGACTTTACTCCAATGGGTGATTTTGCACAAGAGGTTTGGGCAAATGCAGATCAAATGTATACCGGTTTTCCATTTGCAGATTACAATCTTTTTGTAATATTTCACGCGGGTGTTGGAAGAGATATTTCACTGCCGGGTAGTATTGGCAATGAACGTGATTTACCATCTGTTTATCTTGGAGAGAATTCCCTTAAAAAAATATACGGTGCTTCATTTAATGGATTTCCTGTATCAAACGGTGCTTTCAAAATAAAGAATAGTATGATTATTCCTGAAACTGAAAGCAGGGAATTAGAAACCATTACCGGAAAATCTTTATTTGAAATAACCATAAACGGATTATTAGTTGCTAGTGTAGCAAGCCATTTAGGATTGCCTGATTTATTTGATACTGAAACAGGATTGTCTGCAATTGGAAGATTTGGTTTAATGGATGGACAATCAATTTTTGCTTACAACGGATGCTTTCCTTCAGAACCATCTGCGTGGGAAAAAATATATCTTGGCTGGGTGCAGCCAACGGAAATCTCACCTGGAATCTATTCATTAAACGTAGTTGCAAATTTAGCAGCTTCTTTATCTGATACTGTAATTCTTAAAGTACCGCTCAACTCATCAGAATATTATCTAATCGAAAACAGACAAAGAGATGTTTTTCAGGATGGAGCTAAAATAACTTACAAATCCAATGGAAACATTATTAATAGAACATTCTTAAAAGATACGGAAGGGTTTTATAGTTATAATACTGATTCACTTTCCGGCGTCGTGCTTGATGTTGACGAATTTGATTGGGCTCTACCCGGTAATGGGATTGTAATCTGGCATATTGATCAAAATGTTATTGATGAAAAATTAGCTGCTAACAAAATTAATAATGATATAAATAGACGCGGCGTTGATGTTGAAGAAGCTGACGGTATTCAGGATATTGGAGAAAGATTTATAACAATTTTCGGTGATGAAGTTATTGGCGAAGGAACTGATGAGGATTTTTGGTACGCAGGTAACAAAGCTGATTTGTTTCAAAATAAATTTTCAAAAGATACTCGCCCTAATACAAACACAAATTCCGGAGCCAACAGTTTAATTACTATTAAAGATTTTTCAGCATTATCAAATAGAATGTCTTTTAAAGTTGAGTACGGGGATTCAGTAATAAAACCACTTTTTTCATCCACTGTATTTTCATCGTTATCCGGATCAAGTATCACTCCAATTGAAAGTGATCCAAAACTTTTTGCAATAAATTCTGATTCTATTTTAGTAGTTACTAATGGCGATTCAATTATCGGATCATATGTAGATTTTTCAGATTTTAAACCAGCATCTGCTAAGGTTGGAAATAATACATATCTAATCGGGGCAAAATTAAATAATCCAGCTCAACAGAATCCAATGAGAATTAATTTTTGGTATTCAAATGGAATTAGTGATACCAGCGGAAGTTTTGTTGTGATTGATAAAGTTATAACAACTGCACCCGTAATCCGCAAACCCGCAACCGAAAATTACGAAGTTTTATTTGGTACTTCTGATGGTGAAATTATTATATATGATCTTGAATCATTAATTACACAAAATCCTGTTCGTAAGAATTCTTTGGTTATTGAACCTGGAGCTCAGGTAAAAAAAATTGCCACATTTAATTCAAAAGTATTTGCTACTGCAACTCAGATTACTAACAATACCAAATATGATTTAGTTTATAATGATGGAAACATCATAAAGTTTAATGATGAAGAATTGTTAAATATTTCAGCGACGGTTGATGCTAAAGGAAATGATATATCAATTTTATCTTCTGAGAAACTTGGGCAATACTTTTTTTATGTAACAACATCAGATAAAATTTTATCAGAAATTAGTTCTCCTTCTTTTGAAGCTGCAAAATCATTTGCATTAGCAGATCTAAAGAATGACGGAAATAATTACATTCTCACTACTTCCGGAAATAAAATTTTAGCAATTAATAGTAATGGTGCCGCTGCCGATAATTTTCCATTTGTTTTAAATGATGGAGATGAATTTATTGGTTTACCACTTGCTGCGGATATCGAAGGTGATGAAAAATCTGAAATTATTGCTTTTACTAAAAACGGATTAGTATACACCATTGATGGTGGCACTGGTAAAGTAGTTGATGGTTTTCCGATCTCATTTGGTAGTCAACTTTTAAGTGATGGTGCTCTCTTTTACTCTAACAATAAAATTGGATTAGCCGGTCTTGATCAAAACAAAATATTTAATGGATGGAGTATTTCTTCAATTCCTTCAAGGATTGATTGGGCCGAAGCTTTTGGAAATGGTTTCAATTCATCTAGTCTTGGCATTGCATCTGAGACTCAAAAAATTAATTCTTTTTTCCCAACAAACCGGGCATATAATTATCCAAATCCAGTTTACAACGGACAAACGGCAATCAGATATTTTGTGAATGAAGACTCCAAAATCAATATAAAGATATTTGATCTTGCCGGCGATTTTGTTGCTGAACTTAATGCCAATGCTCAAGGTGGACTTGATAATGAAACGATTTGGAATGTTAGCGATATACAGAGCGGAGTTTATCTTGCCAGAATAGAAGCAAATGGTTCAAGCGGTAAATCTGAATCAGTTGTTATTAAAATAGCTGTTGTTAAATAATTCCCTTTACAATCTCAATTAATCTTTTTATGAAATTATTAATCGCTTTATTTATTGTTGTTCTTAGTTCAAACATTTTTGCACAGTTCACGGAGTTTCATCCTGAACTTGATTGGTTTACAATTAAAGGCAAGCATGTTGAAGTTCACTTTCACGAAGGAGCAGAACGAACTGCTCAAGTAGTTCTAAAAATTGCAGATGAAGTTTGGGATCCCATTTGTAGCCTATATGATTATCAACCAGATATTGTTCATTTTGTTATAAAAGATATTGATGACTATTCTAACGGAGCGACATATTTTTTTGATAACAAAATTGAAATATGGACGAGCGCTTTAGACTTTGATTTGCGTGGTGCGCACAATTGGTTAAGAAATGTTATCTCTCACGAGTTTACCCACATGGTGCAAATTCAATCTGCAATGAAATTAAACCGAAGTGTGCCAGCCCTATTTTTACAAATCTTAGCTTATGAGGATGAACGAAGACCAGATATTCTTTATGGATTTCCAAATGTTGTTGTGTCGTATCCGCTTGCAACAATAAATGTTCCGGCATGGTTTGCTGAAGGAACTGCACAATATATGCGCAAAGAATTTAATTATGATAACTGGGATTCGCATCGCGATATGATTTTGCGTTCTTATGCCCTTGATAACAACATGTTATCCTGGAATGAAATGGGAGTATTTGGAAAAACAAGTTTGGGTAATGAATCTGTTTACAACTCTGGTTTTGCTCTAACAAAATATATCGCACAAAAGTATGGAGAAGATAAACTTCGTGATGTTACAAAAGCTCTTGGCAAGTTTGGTAATTTTACTATCGATGCTGCATTTAAAGATGTGATTGGTAAAGACGGCAACGCGATTTATAACGAGTGGAGTAGTTTTCTTAAAAGCGATTATAAAAAAAGAAGCGAAAAAGTTGTATCAAACTTAGTAAGTGGGGAGCAGATTACTAAAGAAGGTTTTGGAAACTTTTATCCAATTTTTTCTAAAGACGGTAAAAAAATCTATTACATATCGAATAAAACTTCAGATTATTTTGGTCCGGCTGGAATCTATGAATATGATGTAGAAACTAAAAAAGAAAAAAATATTGTTAGCGGTGTGCGATCAACGTTTTCATTTATTCCCCAACAAAATAAAATTATCTATGCAAAAATTTCTGAGGATAATGAAAACTGGTATAATGTTCACGATCTTTTTGTTTATGATTTAGATAATGAAGATGATACTCGTTTAACTCATAATCTTAGGGCCAATAATCCTTCGGTTTCCAACGATGGCAAAAAAATTGTTTTTGTTTATCAAAAAGATGGCACAACAAACCTTGGTATGGTTGATATTGATGCTAAGAACTTTAAACGGTTAACTTTTTTTGAAAACGGTGAACAGGTTTATAATCCAAAATTTTCACCAGATGATTCTTACATTATTTTTGATTACTCTTATGCTAACACTCGTGATTTGGCAAAGGTAAATTCTGAGGGTGGTAATATTGAATTTATTCTGGCTACAGAAAATGATGAACGAAATCCAACCTTTGATAAAAACGGAAATATTATTTATTCATCCGATGAAACCGGAATCTATAACCTCTATTCTTTGAATTCCGAAACAAAAATAAAAACCAAATTAACAAATGTACTTGGCGGTGCATTTATGGCTAATATCTCAACTAATGGTGATATCCTTTATTCAGGTTATACTTCTTCAGGTTATAAGATTTTTAAGTTAGATAGATCAGAGCAGCAAAAAGTTATTGCTGGTAATGATTATGTCCGATTGGTTAATCCACCTTTAGATACTGATAAACCAATAGGTAACATCAACAGTTTTAATATCTCCTCCTTAAAAAATTATGAAGACAAAAACACAAAGGGTGTTGAAAAACAAAAGTACACCGGTGTTTTCTCACGATTAACTTTTTTCCCATTCTTAAGATTTGATAATTATAACACAGGTAATTCGTTTATAGAAAAATTTAAACCCGGAGTTTTTGTAACATCGAGTGATATGCTGGATCGTTACTCGATATTTGCGGGCGGTTCTTTAAATGCAAGAATGGAAAGAGATTTATTTTTAGTTTTTGATTACAGAAATAAACTTCCGTTACTCAGTTCAATAGGTTTAAAACCCGAAATATCATTGGAACTATACAGCATTAGCCGTAAAGCAGATGTTGATGTTTCTTTTGGAGCAGATACGCTGAACAATGGAACAGTAAATTATGATTTTATAATTCCAACAGATGTTTCTTATAATCTTTTTGAGTTTGATTTTATTATTCGTCACAGACTTTTCTCAAGGGATCAAAATCTACAATTAAAGTATGCCTATAGCAGTTACGTTGCAACGCTTGGAAGCTTTATTCTTCCTGACGAAAATCGCACCTTATATCCTACAACCAAGGATAATTACTTTAATGGAAATAACCTAGAAGCCAAATACACTTGGCACTCCATTGTTCCAACAAAAGATGATGAAATTAATCCTGTTGGGTTAGATGTTAACCTAACTTACAATTATGAGTTTAGTGATTTTAATGAAAATGGAGAATACACAATTGAAGATGGAATCCTAAAACCACAATATTCTAATTTCAATTTCCATAGGCTAGAACTTAAAGCTGGTTTATATATGCCAGTTTTTGATTCACATACATTTAATACTACCGTGAGAGTTGGTTCAATACTAGGACCACAACAACCGGACTTTTTTGATTTTTACCTAGGGGGTTTGATTGGAATGAAAGCATATCCATTTTATGCAGTTAGTGGAAATGAACTTGCCTGGTTAAACTTTACTTACCGTTTTCCGTTATTTAAAAATATCGATGCCAAAGTCGGACATCTATACATAGATAAAATCTTTCTATCCTTTAATGGTGATATCGGTAATGCTTGGAATGGCGATGCAACTAAGTTGGATGATTTCAAAAAAGGTGTTGGGGCTGAGCTAAGAATTCAGTTAAACTCATATTATCTTTTTCCAACTAGCATTTTCTTTAATGCATCTTATGGATTTGATCAATTTGAAAGAACAGTTAATAAAGAGATTGTTAAGTATGGCAAAGAGTGGAACTTCTACGGTGGTGTTTTGTTTGGATTTGAGATACTTAATTTTAATAAGTCTTCAAGACAAAGGTAAAGGATATTAAAATGAAAACGCTTCAGGTTTTATTGTTAATAAGTTTTTTCTCATCATTCATTCTATCACAAACTGATGATAAAATACTTTTATCCGGTAATCTTTCGCTAGATTCACGAATTGTTTTGAATAGTTATATTTATCGGAACACACCTCAGTTTTCATTTCCAGCACAGAATAAAAAATCTCCCGTTCTTGCAGGAGTTCTATCATTATTAGTTCCGGGCTCAGGTGAAATTTATTCCGAAGAATATCTAAAAGCAGGAATATTTCTTGCATTAGAAGCCGCAGTAATTACAACCGCTGTTATTTACGATGGCAAAGGAGATGATAAAACTATTGAATTTCAAACTTATGCTGATGAAAATTGGAGCGTAAATAGATATGCTCAATGGACATTGGATCATCTTCCAATATTAAATGCCTCATTGAATGCTGCGGATTATAATGTTTACAATAATGATGGTTCAGTTAATTGGTCTGAGCTAAATCGATTGGAAAGAGCTATTGGTAGAGGCTACTCACACAGTTTGCCAGCTTATGGCGAACAGCAGTATTTTGAATTAATTGGCAAATATCCTCAGTACAGCGGTGGCTGGAACGATTTTAATTCAGAAGATTATCATGATGTTTCGCAGAAATTTTTGTATTACTCGGGTTTAAGAGGCGATGCTAATGACCTATATTCTGTTGCATCAACTGCCGTAATTGGTATTTACATTAATCACTTTTTAAGTGCGCTGGATGCTGTTTGGTCAACTGCTCAGTTTAATAAAGATTTAGCAGTTAAAGTACGATTAGAAAATACTCAGTTTGCAAATCATGCTGAGTTTTATCCAAAATTATATTTAACCTACACTTTTTGATCATTTAAGCTCAACATCTAAAAATATTATCAATCCATTATGGTCATTCCCACTTTTGTAGGAATCTATTTTTTAATAGATGATTGGATTCCCGTTTTCAAGGGAATGTCAATAAAACCGAGTTATGAGATTATCTAATTTTACTTATTAATTCTCAATTCATCATGTAATTCTTCTTTTCATTCCCACACCATAATTCCTTATTTTTCCATTATGAAAATACCTTTGATAGCAATAGTAGGCAGACCAAATGTTGGTAAATCAACTCTTTTTAACAGACTAATTGGCAAGCGAGAAGCCATTGTGGATGATCAAAGCGGAGTCACACGCGATCGAAACTATGGTGAAGGTGATTGGTGCGGAAAAAGGTTCCGTTTGATTGATACAGGCGGATATGTTCCGGAATCATCCGATTTGTTTGAAACTGCGATTAGAGAGCAAGTTGAGGTTGCAATAGAAGAAGCTGATTCAATTATTTTTTTAGTTGATGTTAAAAGTGGTGTAAACCCGGCTGAAAAGGTTATTGTTGATATGTTAAGGCAATCCGGTAAAAAATATTTTTTAGTTGTAAATAAAGTTGATGCTCAAGCTCATGCAGTTGGCGCTGCTGAATTTTATTCACTTGGTGTGGATATGGTTTATGATATTTCTGCCTTAAGTGGAAGATTAACCGGTGATTTGCTTGATGATATAACAAAAGATTTTCCGGATGACGATTTAATTGAGGCAGATAGAAGATTAAAAATTGCAATTGTTGGCAGACCCAATGTTGGCAAATCATCACTAACAAATTCTTTACTTGGGGAAGGAAGAAGTATTGTAACTGATATTCCGGGAACAACTCGAGATAGCCTTGATTCCGTATTAAAATATTACGGCGATGAAATTGTACTAATAGATACCGCTGGATTAAGAAAGAAAAAGAAAGTTGAAGAAAGTATTGAATTCTTTTCTAACATCAGAACCTTTAAAGCAATTAGTGAAAGTGATGTTACAGTTCTGATGCTTGATGTTCAAACCGGATTTGAAAAGCAAGATCAAAAAATTATTGATGAAGTTGTACGATGGAGAAAAGGATTGGTTATTGCAGTTAACAAATGGGATTTGATGGAAAAAGAAACCAACACAGCTCGCGATTATGAAAATGCAATTAAAGAAAAACTTGGCACTGTAGATTTTGCTCCGTTGATTTTCACCTCAGCATTAACCAAGCAAAGAATTTATAAGTTAATCGATTTATGCAAAAAAGTTCAGGCTGAACGATCAAAGAAAATTCCAACCTCAGAATTAAATGATTCGATACTTCCGGAGATTGAAAAAAATCCGCCACCGGCATCACCAACCGGTAAAGAAATCAGAATAAAATTTATAAACCAGGTTGGTGATTATTATCCCATATTTCTTTTTTTCTCTAATTATCCAAATCATATTCCGGATCATTACCGAAGATTTTTGGAAAGAACAATAAGAAGAGTATATGGTTTTGAAGGTGTTCCAATTACCGTAAGTTTTAGAGAAAAATAAATTTTTAGTAGAATATGAAAAAAAACTTTTATTTGATTGATCATCCAATAATTAAGCGTGATGTTACGATATTAAGAGATAAAAGTACTGACGCAGAAAATTTTCGAGCTGCGTTACAAAGGGTATCAAATATTTTAGCTGTTGAGCTTTCAAAAGAATTTAGTTTGACTAAAACTGAAGTGGAATCCCCTCTTGAAAAAACAGAAGGTGCGAAGCTTACGCACGATGTTATTCTTGTTCCGGTTTTAAGGGCTGGATTAGGAATGGTAAATGGTTTTCTTCAAATAATTCCAGAAGCAAAAGTTGGACACATTGGTTTACAGCGAGATGAAGAAACACTGAAACCGATTGAATATTATTATAAAGTACCCAAGCATTTAGAAACGGCTGAAGTCGTGATGCTTGATCCTATGCTTGCAACAGGTGGTAGTGCAGCGGAGGCTTTAAAATATCTGAAGAAGAGGGGCGCTTCAAAATTAGTTTTCGCTTGTCTTGTTGCTTCGCCAGAAGGAATTGAAAAAATAGAATCTGAACATCCCGATGTTAAAATATTTGCAGCTGCATTGGATCGAGAGCTAAACAACAAAGGTTATATTCTTCCCGGATTAGGTGATGCTGGTGATAGAACTTTCGGCACGCTTTAACAAAAAAAACATTTTCCTTTTCTTTCTATTTATTTTCTTACAAAATAATTTTGGACAAGTCTATCCTGATAAAACTGTTCATAAAATTTTAAAATCAGGAATCAATTTAATAATTAATCAAAAGTACGATGAAGCAGAAAAACTTTTTGATCAATTGGATAAAACAAGAAAAGATATTCCACTTGGTAAAATATATCTTGCCGCAGTTCATATCTCAAAATCTTATGATTATCAGGAACCATACGATGATGATCTTATTATAAAATATCTTGAGGGTGCAAAAAAAATATCTGAAAGACTACTGCATAATGATCCTAAAAATATCTGGAACAATTATTTTCTTGCATTAACTGAAGGCTATATCGCTTATTATGATGCACTGCGTGAGAGTTGGCTGCAAGCTTTTTCAACTGGTTTGAGTTCGGTTTCCGGATTTGAAGACTGTTTAGAGATTGATGAAAAATTTTATGAATCTTTAATTGCTATCGGAAGTTTTAAATTTTGGAAAAGCAACAAAACGGAATTTATCAATTGGCTGCCTTTTATAGATGATGAAAAAGATCTAGGTATTAAATATCTACAGAATGCAATTAAGTATTCAGGGTATAATTCACATCTAGCAATCCATTCTTTAATATGGATATATGTTGAACAAAAAGATTTTGAAGCCGCTGAAAAAGTTGCAGAGTTAGCACTTAAAAACTATCCAAATTCAAGAATATTTAAATGGGGGTTAGCACGTGCATACGAAGAGATCGATCCCGCCAAATCAATAACTTTATACAAAGAAATATTAAAGTCTTATCCTAAAAATTTAAACTCAAACAAGATTAACGAAGTTACCCTTAAACATATTATTGCTCAGCAATTAGTTAAGATAGAAAAACAGAACGAGGCTCTAAAAATCTGTGATGAAATTTTAACGATTACCGATTACTCAAAATTTGAATTCGACAATGTAAAGGATAGACTAGAAAGAGTTCGAACTTTAAAAAAAGAACTTATACGCAACTAAAATTTGTGTGATATGCTTTATCTTGCTCTTTAACTAATCATTAAAAAAAACTAAATTGATTTCACTTAAAAAATTTTTCATATAGATTGAAATTGATGGCTGTCGAAAATCCTAAATACCAAAAAATGCTGGATAACCTGATAAATGTTTGTAAGAATAATCTTGCTGTCGTTAATGCAGGATTAATTGCAAAAGCATTTGAGTTAAGTTTAGAAGCGCACAAGCACGATATTCGTGCATCAGGTGAGCCATATTTTACTCATCCTTATGAAGTTGCGATGATTGTTGCGGAAGAGTTTCCGCTTGATGATGTTACTATTGTTACTGCTCTGCTTCACGATGTTGTGGAAGATACTGAATACACGATTGAATTTATGACACGTGAATTTGGTAAAGAAGTTTCTGAAATAATAGATGGAGTTACTAAGATCAGTGGGATATTTCGTGGACATGAAATTACTAAAGCAGAGAATTATCGAAAACTATTACTTTCGATGGTTAAAGATGTTCGAGTGATTCTAGTAAAGTTTGCTGATCGATTACACAATATGCGAACATTAGAATTTGTAAATCCGGATAAGCAGCGCAGAATAGCACAAGAAACTTTAGAAATATATGCTCCTTTTGCTAATCGTTTTGGATTAGGAAAAGTTAAATGGGAGCTTGAAGATTTATCATTCAAATATCTTAACAAAGAAGCCTACGAAGAACTTGCCAGAAAATTAAAAGCCAAACGTAAAGACAGAGAATCGTACATTAAAAAATTTGCTGATCCAATCACTAAAAAGCTGGATGAAGCAAACATAAAATTTGAATTAAGCGGAAGAGCAAAACATCTTTACAGTATTTATCGTAAGATGGTAAGACGTAACAAACCATTTGAAGAAATTTATGATCTGTTTGCAATAAGAATTATTCTGGATACACAAAACAGAAATGACTGCTACACAACACTAGGAGTTGTTAATCAAATATATTTACCTGTTCCAGATAGATTTAAAGATTACATTTCCATCCCTAAAACAAATAATTATCAATCAATTCACACTACTGTTGTAGGACTTTTAGGTAGATTGGTTGAAGTGCAAATTCGTACAAAGCAAATGCATGAAGTTGCTGAAAAGGGAGTTGCAGCACATTGGCGTTACAAAGAAAATAAAACTGCGACCGATGGTGAACTTGAAGCATGGGTAAACTGGATTAGAGATGTTTTTGAAAATGCTTCGCGCGATGATCAGAAAAAAGATGTGATGGAGAGTTTTAAATTAAATCTTTACCAGGATGAAATTTATGTTTTTACTCCCAAAGGCGATTTGAGGAGATTACCTGTTGGATCAACACCAGTTGATTTTGCATTTGACATTCACAGTAAAGTTGGATTTCATTGCATTGGCGCAAAGATAGATGGAAAGATTGTACCACTTGACACAAAACTGCACAGCGGCGATCAGGTTGAAATAATTAGTTCCAAAAATCAACATCCAAACAAAAGCTGGATAAAGTTTGTACAGACACACAAAGCAAAAAATGAAATCAGAAAATGGTTGAACAAAGAAGAGCAATCTGTTGTTGAAAAAGGAATGGAAATCTGGGAAAAGAAGATAAAAAAAATGAAACTTTCTTTTACTCCAGATGATGTTTTAAAAATTGCCCACTCCAATAAATTTGATAACTCAAGACAATTCTTTAGAGCGATTGCACAAAGCTCTGTAAATATTGATGAAGTGCTAACTGCAACTACTCAAAAAGATGATAAGGAATTTGAGAAAGAAGTTGAATTTCAAAAGTTTGCTAAAATTTCAAGGAATGAAATTGGCGGAATTTTAGTTGATGGAAAAAAGTCTGGAATACTTTATACTTATGCAAAGTGCTGCAATCCAATTCCCGGTGATCCTGTTATCGGATATATAACTGTTGGAGAAGGAATTAAAATTCACCGTAAATCTTGCGGAAATTTAATTTCCTTATCATCTACTGATACAAGTAAATTGGTTGACGTGCAGTGGCCCGAAGCGGAAGGCTCATTATTTGTGGCTGGAATTACAATTCGTGGTAAAGATAGACCTGGAATTTTAAATGATATTTCTCATTCAATTGTTTCATTTCAAAATACAAATATTAAATCCATAAATATTAATACCAGTGATTCTGCTTTTGAGGGAAGTGTGACTTTATATGTAAATAATCTTGATCATTTAAACAGGATGATGGAAAGACTAAAACGATTAACAGGAATTTATGCTGTTGAAAGATTTGAGAGCAATTAGTGTCTGAGAATACTGAAACCAGAATAATGGCAATTGATTTTGGATTAAAAAGAATTGGAATTGCACTTTCAGATTCGCTTAAAATGTTTGCATATGCACACAAGACAATCTTAAATAATTCAACAACTTTTATTGAGCTTGAAAAAATCATTAAAGAAAAAGGGGTCTCCAAGATCATTCTTGGTATTCCGAATGAGGAAAGACAAAAAAAAGATTCTAAAACATCTGTTATTAATGATGTTAAAAAGTTTAAGGATAGTTTAGAAAAAAAATATAGTCTAGAGGTAGAGCTGTGGGATGAAACTTATACATCTGTAATCGCACAGCAGCAAATTCTAGAATCTGTAAACAAAAAAGTAAAAAGACAGAATAAAGATTTACTGGATATGTATTCAGCAGCAATAATTTTACAGGAATATCTTGATTCCGGTAAGCGAAATAACTGATTAGTTTAATTGACTTTGCTTAACATACAAACTATTTTTTCTTATCAAAATCTGCATCGGGAGCAAATAAATGGTTTTTGAGTCTTTAGGTGTTTTTGAAACAAGTAGCGTATCTTCATCCTTAAAAGCTTTAGAAGGTATTCAGAAAGAAAAACTTGTGAATATTATCGGAAAGAAGCTTTTAGGTGATGGAATAGTTACAATATTTTTAAGAGGTGATTTGGGAGCAATCAAACGTGCGATTGTTTATGGAGCAGATGCGATTGTTTCAACAAATGAATTTCGAAGCTCACACGTGATTCCGCTTCCTCATAAAAATTTGTTTTCCATTGTTGGAGTAAAAAAATAATAATTATGTCAAACTCAATTGGATTAATAGAATCAAAAGGACTTGTCGCTTTAATTGAAGCAGCAGATGTGATACTTAAAAATTCCCCAGTAAAAATTTTAGGTATACATAAACTTGAGAACGGTTTAGTAACTTTAGCAGTAAGTGGTGATTCAGAATACGTAAAAACCGCAATCGAAAGTGGGACTGAGGCCGGCAGGCGAGTGGGAGAAATTTATTCATTTTCCGTTGTCGATAATCCTAGCAAAGTTTTATTAGATATTTTTAGTGATTTGTTTCCTACTGATGAAGAATCTAAAACATTAAATGAAACTGATTCTGTTACGAAGATAATTTCGAGTGATCAAATATTAAATAAAAATTCTAATAACATTCCAACTACAAATGTAAAACCAAAAACTGAATCTAAACGTGAAAAATCTAAACCATTGCAAGTAACAAAAATCACTCCGATCCATAAAGTCCTTAAATCTAAGGATCAATCAAATCAGGAAAATAAAATAAAAGATAATTCATCAACGATAAAAGTTGAAGATGTTAAAACAGAATTTGATAAAACTAGTGAAGAGATTGATAAAGAAACAGAAACAACGAAACCAATAAGCACTATCGAACGGTTACGTATTGAAGCGCTTGGATTAGGAAGCAAAGAAAATAAAACAAACGATATAGGGGCACAATCTAAAAAGAAAAAAGAAAAAGCAAATAATAAAATTCAGTTAAATGAAAAAAGTGAAATTAATTTTGATGCCATTAGCCAGATGAACGTACATAAGCTTAGACATTATGCAAGAGCATTTCCCAATTTCCCCATTAAGGGCAGAGAAATTTCTCGCGCAAACAGGAATGAACTTGTTGAATTGTTTAAAAATATTAAGAATAATTAATTTAAATTGTGAAAAGTAAAATTAACATAATAGTATTGTCGGTACTGTTCTCAATACTCATTTGGGGTTCTGTTACTTTGTCTGATGATTTTTTTACTTCAATGGATTTTAATGTTAAAGTTGTAAATCAGCCAACAGGATATACTTGCGGAGTTATAAGTCCTGAAGCGATTTCATTAAAATTAAAAGCAAAAGGCTGGCAGCTTTTATCACTTTACCTTGGCTCACAATCGGATTATTCAGTATCCGCTAATATGGATAGCGGATTGATTAAAGTTGATCCAATTAATGAAATAAATGAAAACACATGGTTAAATGCAGGTTTATCAATTACAGAAATAATTCCACGACAAATTTCTTTTAATGTTGAAAAAATTAAATTCAAAAAATTAAAGCTCGAAGCGCAAACAGATTTGACTTTTGGGGAGGAATATGGTTTAGCAACACCAATCAGAATATATCCTGATTCCATACTTGTCGCTGGTCCATCAAGTGTACTTGATAACACATCAACCATTAAAACTAAGTTAGTTACACTTTCATCATTGGATACCAGGTTGAATATGATAGCTGATATTGAAGAACCGACTGGTTTTAAGTTAGAACAAAATAAAGCTGAGCTTACTTTTGATGTTCAACGGATTGTCGAAAAAACATTTGAGAATATAAAAGTTAATATTGAAGGTTTGCCGAAAGATCGTGATGTTGTTTTAATTCCAAACACAATTAATTGCAGTTTAAGGGGCGGAATTAATATTCTCGGAAAAATCAATCCAGAAGAAATTAGTGCTGCTATTGACTACAGGGAAATTGTTTACGATACACTTGGTAGTGTGCAACCGAAAATTGTACTTCCCAAAAACACTCAGTTAGTTTTTATCAAACCTGTGCGGCTTAATTATATAATTAAAACTTTCGAATAGTTTTAAGTCGTTTATTTTTTGTAAATAAAGGCAATCAGTTTTATGTTCATAACTTTTGAAGGAATAGATTTCTGTGGAAAATCCACCCAAGTAAAATTATTGAAGGATTACCTTGTAGAACAAAACAAAGAAGTTTATTTAATTAGAGAACCAGGCGGAACGGAAATTTCTGAAAAGATAAGGGAAATTCTGCTTGATAAAAAAAATAACGCTATGGTTATGGAAACAGAAATATTTTTGTTCTCAGCAAGTAGGGCGCAGTTAGTTAGAGAAGTTATTCGTCCGTTTTTGCAAAAAGGATACTATGTAATTTCAGATCGATTTCACGATTCATCAACTGCATATCAAGGATTTGGGAGAGGTTTGTCTGTTGATGCTATTCTCAATATTCATC
Organism: Ignavibacteriales bacterium; assembly: GCA_016709765.1. Classification (NCBI taxonomy): domain Bacteria; kingdom Pseudomonadati; phylum Ignavibacteriota; class Ignavibacteria; order Ignavibacteriales; species Ignavibacteriales bacterium. The sequence goes on along the minus strand of JADJMD010000008.1, from coordinate 316,496 downwards.
ATCTTGCAATCGGAAATACAATACCCGATATTACATTCTTTATCGATATTCCAAATGAAATTGCTAGTGAACGAAAACGCAGTGTTTCACATTCAGATTTGGATAGAATTGAAGTATCGGATAATACTTTTTACGAAAGAGTAAGAGAAGGCTATCTTTACTTGTCAAAGAAAGAAAAACGTTTTAGAGTTATTGACGGTACACAGAATATCAAAGAGATAAATGAACAGATTATTAATGCAATCAAATCACTTGAAGGTAATAAATAAATGAAGTCACGAAGAATAATATTAATATCAGCGCTAACAATTATAGTGCTATTTACTTTTGGATTTGTTGTAAGTAAAAGTGACATCTACTTTGAGATAAGTAAAAATCTTGAACTTTTTGGTAAAGTTTATAAAGAAATTTCTTTTAATTATGTGGATGAAGTTGATCCTCAAGAATTTATGCGCGCTGGTATTAAGGGTATGTTAAGTAAGCTTGATCCTTACACAGTTTTTATCGATGAAAAAAATCAAGAAGATATTGACCTGCTTACTAATGGAAAATACGGTGGAGTAGGAATATCAATTGGTGTTAGGAATGATAAAGTTACAATACTTGAGGTGATAGATGGTTACTCAGCACAAAATCAGGGAATAAGAATTGGTGATGTTGTCGAATCTGTTGGAGATACAAAAGTTACGCCTGAAAAATTAGATGATATTTCTTCACTCGTTAAAGGTGAACCTGGAACGGCTGTTCAATTAAAAATATTGAGAGCCGGAGAAAAAGACACTTTAATTTTTAATCTTGTTCGTGAAGAAGTAATTGTTAAAAATCTTCTCTTTGCAGATTTCTATCCTGAAAATTCCAACAATGTTTATCTTAAATTATCAAACTTTAGTCGTTCCGCGGGTGATGAAGTAAGAAGTGCATTAAAACAATTGAAAGATAAAAAAGAAATTAATTCAATCGTTTTGGATCTTAGAGGAAATCCTGGTGGATTATTAGATGTTGCGGTTGATATTTGTGACAAATTTTTAAAGAAAGATTTGCTCATCGTATCAACACGTGGAAAAGATCCAAATAGTGAAAAAAAATATTTTGCATTAGAAGAACCGCTCGTTGGTAATGAAAAACTTATTATTTTAGTTAATGGTAACAGTGCATCAGCCTCAGAAATTGTTGCTGGGGCAATACAAGATCATGATAGAGGCGTCATACTTGGGACTCAATCTTTTGGTAAAGGATTAGTACAAACCATAACTCCACTAAGTTTTAATACTTCTTTAAAGGTAACTACTGCAAAATATTACACCCCAAGCGGTAGATGTATTCAGAAGATTGATTATTCGAAAGATAATCAAGTTATTCCTGACCCAGATTCATTAAAAAAAGATGAGTTTGCAACTGATAACCAAAGAGTTGTTTACAGTGCGGGTGGAATTACACCAGACACAACAGTGGTTAACTCAATTGAAAGCGATCTATTGAAAGATCTTTTGGCTAAAGGTACTTTGTTTAGCTTTGCAGATAAATATTATTACGAAAATAAAAATTTAGATTTTAGAAAATTAAATGATGAGAAAGTTGTCTCTGATTTTAAGAAGTATCTTTTAGATTCTGATTACAAATATGAATCTGATGTTGAAAAAAAGATAAATGAAATTGTTAAACACTTGGATGAAAATCATAACACGAAAAATTTAAACAAGACACTTGAAAAATTAAATTCTGAAATAAAAACATTGTTTGAAGATGATTTTGCTGATAGTAAAACGGAAATTTTAGAAGCTCTTAGAATTGAACTTGCTCAAAGGTACTCAGGAAATCAGAGTGGAATAAAAGAAAGATTAAAGTTTGATAAGCAATTCAAGACTGCTCTTGCATTATTTAAAGACAATGAGAATTATTCCAAATTGTTAAGTAATGGAAAATCCAATTAATATTTTATAAGATTGTATTAAATCATTTTTTCGTAGATACAAAGCCTTTTATAGGATAAACCCAACATTTAATAGTTGTCCGTCTTGTAAAAGTTTGGGTACCATAATGCGATCCCACAGCAGAGGTCTGAAAGAAAAATTTATTAATAATATTTCATTCTATAAGTATTATCGCTGCAAACAATGTGGTTGAAGGGGATCATTAACAATCCTCAGAATTACTTCAGCTTCACTATTAGTGATTATGCTATATATATTTATGATTATTGGTTCAGGCTTTATAACCTATCAAATCCTAAAAAGACTTTTATAGTTTTTTGTGATATTAATTATTTAATTTGACTAGATTAGCACTCTTGGAACCCTAATCAAATATTATCGATGCAAACAATTGATTTTATCAATCCTATGATCTTTTTATTCAAGTGAAAAACTTATTTTTGATATTTAATGGATTCGTTTGTTTTAAAAGCATTAATTTATAATTTTGAGCAGTCAAATTAAGAATTAATTGGTAGCTATCAATTAGGGAAAACCTACTTTTTTCCCTGTGTAATCCGCGAAATTTAATCGAAATAATAGTTAATGAAGATTCAGGAAATTGTTCCTGTTAATAATATATATTTTAATATTTTGCCCTAAATAGTAAAAGGGATATTGATGAAAAAATCTTTTCTGGATTATATTTTTAGAAACAGATTACCTGTTACCTTGTTCGTAGTTGTTGCTTCATTTACACTTACGTATTATATCTCTAGAGCTGAAAGAGATGGAATCGGGTATACGCCAGAGCAACCGATTGCATATTCGCATAAACTACATGCCGGCGATATGAAAATTGATTGTAAGTACTGCCATGTCGGTGTTGAAAAATCAAGACACGCAATGGTTCCTGCTGTTGCGACTTGTATGAACTGCCACACCGTTGCGCGTAAAGATAAACCTGAAATTATTAAACTCACAGAGTATTATCGCGATGGCAAACCTTTGAGATGGAAGAGAATCCACAAAGTGCCTGATTATGCATACTTCAACCATTCCGTTCACGTAAATAAGGGGATTGATTGTACAGCCTGTCATGGTGAAATTACTCAAATGGAAAAAGTTGGGCAAATGAACTCATTTACTATGGGTAGCTGTTTAAATTGTCACAGAAATGCACACGATAAATTACCTGAGTTAAAAGACAAAATAAAACCTGGTCCGGAATATTGTTCCGCTTGTCATAGATAATGATTATTTCAAAATCAATAAAGTAAAGTTGGTATGAATAGAAAAATTTTTTTTACATCAATCTCTTTGGGCGCTGTTGGATTTGCAATTTATAATTCATTTCCAATGAAATACTTTTCTAAACAGTCTGGTATTTTGAAAAATAAAATTGAAGTAAAAATTAATCCGCTTGCAGTTAGTAGAAAAAAAGTAGGTGAAAAGAATGTCTGAGTTTAACGCTGATCAAACAAATTCATCACAAAATCAAACACCTGATGTTAATTATTGGAGAAGTTTTGAAGCGCTCCACGATGATCCAGATGTTCTGGAAGCAAAAAATCACGAGTTTAAAGAAGGCGTTACTGATGATTTTTCTCCAGCAGGATTATCAGGTTTATCAAGAAGAAAATTTCTTGCTTTACTTGGGGCATCAGCGGCATTAGCCGGAACAGCTTGCACAGATTATCGTGATAAAGGTGAGATTGTTCCTTATAACAATAAACCTGAAGAAATAACAGTTGGCAAACCAAATTATTATTCATCAACATGTACATCTTGCGCAAATGCTTGCGGTATCTTAATCAAGACTCGTGAAGGCCGACCGATTAAGGTTGATGGAAATCCGGATCATCCCGTAAACCAAGGAAAAATCTGTGCAAAAGGGCAGGCAAGCATATTAAATCTTTATGATCCTGAAAGATTAAAGAGCCCACTAAAACAACGAGATGGTATTTTTAATTCTGTTAGCTGGAAATCGGCAGATACAGACATAATAGCGGCGTTGTCTTTTGCTGGAAGTAAAGAAATCGCACTTGTAACACACACTGTTACTTCGCCAACCTCATTAAAAGTGATGGAGGATTTTAAAGCAAAATATCCCACTACAAAAATTTATTCTTATGAGTTGTTTAACAATTCAGTGAAGAATTCGGCTTGGAACAAAACACATGGTTTTGCAAATTATCCTTTAGTAAGATGGAATGAAGCAAAAGTAATTTTATCACTTGAGTCTGACTTTCTTGGGACAGAAGGTAACAGAGTTGAAACTGCAAGATTATTTGCTGAAGGAAGAGATGTTGAAACAAAATCTTTTAGCAGACTTTATTGTGTGGATAGCAGTTTAACAATTACAGGTATAAATGCTGATTATAGATTACGATTAAGACCAGAAGCACAATATGAATTTGTGATGAGTTTAATGAATGAACTTGGTAATAAAGGTGTATTAAAGTTTTCGGTAAACACTTTTGGTTTTTCTTTAAACACATTTGCCTCAAAATATAGTCTTAAAAAAGAAATATTAAATCATTTAGTTTCTGATTTAGCTTCCAATAAAGGTAAAGCAATAATAGATGCTGGAAACTCTTTACCAGAAAATGTTCAGATAGCTGTTAACTTGTTAAATGAAGCGCTTGGAAATACAGCAATGTTTAGAAATGATTCTGCTGCAAACAGGTTGGTGGATTATTCATCATTACAGGATTTAGAATCACTTACACAAAAAATGAAAGATGGAAATATTGCAGCAATAGTGCATTTTGATTGCGATCCTGTTTACCATTTTTCAAATGATCTTGGTTACAAAGATGCTCTAGGTAAAGTTGGATTGGTTGTAAGTCTTTCCGAAAGAGAAAATGAAACAACTCATCTAAGTAATTTTGTCTTACCAATAAATCACAACTTTGAAAGTTGGGGTGACGCAAAATTACGCACAAGTGTTATTTCATTGCAGCAGCCTGTTATAGCACCAATTAACGAAACAAGACAAAAAGAAGCAATTCTGTTAACCTGGTTAGGCGGAACTGCGGACAACTATTCTGAAATGCTTTATCATGAATTTTTAATGAAGAATTGGGAAGATTCGATATACCCTAAACTTAATTCTAAATTAGATTTTAAACGATTTTGGCTTGGCGCTCTGCATGACGGAATTGTCTTAACTAACGAATCAGTTTCATTACCATCCTTATTAGCAAATACTACTGGATTATTAGGCGGAAGTGCAGCAAATATTAGTGGACATACAATTGTCATCAAAGAAAATTATTCTTTAGCTGATGGAAGATTTGCTCACAACGGTTGGTTGCAGGAATTGCCTCATCCAGTTTCTAAAATTACGTGGGATAATTATGCTGCCGTTTCAGAAAAAACATGTAAAGATTTAGGATTAAAAAATAATGATATGGTTGAGATTACTGTTGGTAATCGCAAACTTTCACTTCCTGTCTTTATGCAAGCAGGTTCTGCTGATGGAGTCATAACGATCGAATCTGGTTATGGAAAAAATTATTCAGGTACAGTTGCAACCAATGTTGGATTTAATGTAAATCAATTATTATCCAAAACATCAAATTTTTCTAATTGGATTTTTACAAACGCTTCTATTAAGAAAACAGGAGATACATACGAATTAGCTTCATCTCAGGAACATCATGCTTTTGATGATCCAAAAGTACAGGATTTACACAAATCAAGAAATATTATACAGGAATCTACAGTTGCCGGATACATTAAAAACTCACACGTGATTAAAGAAAAACATCACGGTGAACTAATTAGTGTTTATGACCCGCATCCATATAATGATTTGAAATGGGGAATGGCAATCGATCTTAATAAATGTACCGGCTGTGGCGATTGTGTTGTTGCTTGTAATGTAGAAAATAATATTCCTGTTGTTGGAAAAGATCAGGTTCTAAAAAGCAGGGAAATGCAATGGTTAAGAATTGATAGATATTATTCCGGCACTGCAGATGAACCAAGCGTAAGCATTCAGCCTATGCTTTGTCAACATTGCGATCAAGCCCCTTGTGAAAATGTTTGTCCTGTAGTTGCAACAAATCATAGCCCAGATGGTTTGAATCAAATGGTTTATAACCGCTGCGTAGGAACAAGATATTGTTCTAACAACTGTCCATTCAAAGTGAGAAGATTTAACTTCTTCAATTTCAGAGATCATTTTAGAGACAGTTATCAGGAAAGTCCTATTCTTGCCTTAATGCATAATCCTGAAGTTACTGTTAGATCACGCGGAGTGATGGAAAAATGTACTTTCTGTGTTCAAAGAATTTCTGAAGCAAGAGCAGATGCAACACATGAAACTCGAACACTTAAAGGAAGCGATGTTACTACTGCCTGCCAAGATTCTTGCGGATCAAACGCAATTCATTTTGGAGATATAAATGATAAAGAGTCAGAATTTTATAAATATAGAAATCATGAGCTTGGCTATTATGTTCTTGAAGAACTTAACATCAAACCAAATGTTACATACATAGCTAAACTAAGAAACATCCACTCGGAGGAAGTATAGTGAATATCGATTACTCCCATGAGGCTCCCACTGTAGCCGGAAGGTTAACCGTTGCTCAAATTGAAGAGCTGGTAGCGAAACCAATGGATACAAAGCCGAATAAAAAATATTTTATCGCGCTTTCCATTTCCGTTTCCTTGCTGCTTACGGGTGCAATCTTTTTAGCGTTTAGCCTTTATTATGGAACCGGACTTTGGGGAAATAATCAACCTGTGGGTTGGGCTTTCCCTATTGTTAATTTTGTATTCTGGGTTGGTATCGGACACGCAGGAACATTGATTTCTGCAATCCTGTTTTTATTAAGACAAAAGTGGCGTACCGGTATTGCAAGGTTTGCTGAAGCAATGACAATTTTTGCAGTTATGTGCGCAGGAATATTTCCTGTCATCCACACTGGTCGTCCATGGTTAGCAGGTTATTTGTTACCATATCCAAACCAGCATGGTTTATGGGTTAACTTTACTTCGCCACTTGTTTGGGATGTTTTTGCAGTTTCAACATATTTTACAGTTTCATTTGTTTTTTGGTACGTTGGTTTGATTCCTGATTTTGCAACGATGAGAGATCGTACGGCATCAAAGATAAGAAAAACTATTTACTCAATATTTTCTCTTGGTTGGAGACATTCAAATAGACATTGGACGCATTACGAAAAATCTTATATTTTACTTGCAGGATTTGCCACACCGTTAGTTCTTTCTGTTCACACAATTGTAAGTTTTGATTTTGCTGTTTCAATTTTGCCAGGCTGGCATACAACAATCTTTCCACCATACTTTGTAGCAGGCGCTATTTTCTCTGGATTTGCAATGGTTGTTACAGTTCTTGTTTTTGTTAGAAAGATATTTGATCTACAGCATATAATTACTTTAGACCATCTTGAAAAAATGAATAAAGTAATTTTGTTAACTGGAATGATGGTTGGTTATGCATACGCAATGGAGTTTTTTATTGCCTGGTACAGCGGTGTACAAGCCGAAACTTTTGTATTTATTAACAGAGCATTTGGTCCTTATGCCTGGGCTTACTGGATTATGGTCAGCTGCAATGTTATTGTTCCACAATTTTTCTGGTTCAAAAAGATTAGAAGATCTGTTCCAGCAATGATGGTGATTGTAATATTGGTAAATGTTGGAATGTGGTTTGAAAGATTTGTAATAACAGTTACATCATTAAGCCGGGATTTTTTACCGTCAAGCTGGGCATATTACAGGCCAACAATTTTTGATCTGGGAATCTTGCTTGGAAGCTTTGGTTTATTTTTCACTTTAGTTATACTGTTTACAAAATCACTACCAGTCGTTTCAATTTCGGAAGTTAAAGCTGTTTCTGATGGTGCTCAGCCAACTCTACACGGAGGTGCTGATCATGAATAATAATCAAAAAATATTTGGTATTGCAGCAACTTTTAAAACTCCTGATGAGATTATTAATGCAGCAAAAAAGGTTACGAAATCCGGTTATACTCAATTTGATGTAAACACTCCGTATCCGGTTCATGGTATGGATGCGGCCATGAAGATTAAACCATCAAAGTTGGGTTTTATTACACTCATAATGGGATTATCAGGAGCCGTAATTGCATTATTTTTAATGTACTGGACAATGTCGGTTGATTATCCATTGGTAATCGGTGGCAAACCATTTTTTGCTCTACCTGCATTTATACCCGTTACATTTGAGCTCACGGTTTTACTTGCAACTGTTTCAACAGTTATCGCCATGATTGCATTGTTCTTTAGACTGCCGGATAATAAACATCCATTGCACGATACAGAATATATGAAGAGCGTTTCTTACGATAAGTATGGCATCGTAATCGAATCAACCGATGCAAAGTTTGATGAAAATGCTGTAATGGATTTTTTGAAAAACTTAAATCCTTTAAAGATTGAAGTTATCTATTTCCCCGAAGATGTTGCTTATCCTATCTTTCAGCCAAAGTTTATAATGTTTCTGATTGGAGTAGCTATTGTTGTTTCTGGTGGCACTTATGTGACGCTGAATAAACTTATTTATATGACACCTTACAATTGGATGATGGATCAAGATAAACTTAATCCACAAAAACCCAGTGAACTTTTTACAGATGGACGTGGAATGAGAACACCAGTAGAGGGAACAGTTGCAAAAGGATTTATTCCTTATCCATATATGGGTCAAACAAATCCAACCGAAGTTTTATCAAATCCAACATTGCCAACAAAAGAAAACATTGCACTTGGTAAAGCAAAGTTCTTTACATATTGCTCCCCCTGCCATGGTTATTTTGCGGATGGTGACAGCAGACTTAGAGGACAATTTCCGAATCCACCAACTTTGCATTCTAGACGTGCAAGAGATTTTAGTGATGGTATGATATATCACATTATAACCAACGGACAAAATGTAATGCCTTCTTATGCTTCTCAAATTACAAGAGAGGAAAGATGGGCAATCGTAAATTATGTAAGAGTTTTGCAGAGAGCTAAAAATGCAAGCGACTCTGATTTAATTGAGATGAATAAGGAGACCGGTAGCAATGTCACAAACTGATTTTCATTACCAGAAAAAAGATTTACCCGCCGGTTTATCAAAGATTGGACTTATACTTTTTGCCGTTGGTTCAGCGTTATCATTGCTTGCTTTTTTTGTTGATCAGGAAAGAGCAATATTTAATTACCTTGTTACTTATCTGATGATTGTTAGTATCGGGCTTGGATCATTATTTCTGATTGCATTAGAATATATCGCTGGTGCTGATTGGAGCACTCCTTTTAGAAGGATTATAGAATTCTTTGCCGCACTTTTACCGGTTCTACTAGTTCTTGTTGTTCCACTATTAATATTCAATCACGATCTGTTTCATTGGGCGCATAAAGAAGCTGTTGCGGATGATAAAATCTTACAAGGCAAAGCACCGTATCTAAATATTACTTTTTTTATCATTAGAACGTTTGTGTTTATCGGATTGTGGAGTTTGTTCTATTGGGTGATGACTAAAAATTCCAGAAAGCAAGATCTTTCAAAAGATCAAACACTTACAAAAAAGAATATTCGTCTGGCTGCTATCTTTATTCCTGTGTTTGCTTTAAGCCTAACATTTACAGCAATAGATTTTATGATGAGTCTTGAACCACATTGGTTCTCTACAATTTTTGGAGTTTATTTCTTTGGCGGAACTGTTGTTGCTGCTTTAGCTGCAATTACTTTTGTGATCGTAAAGCTAAAAGAAAAAGGTTACTTCGGCGAATGGATGAATGATGATCATCTTTTCAGTTTGGGTGCGCTGCTATTTGCTTTTATTAACTTCTGGGCATACATAGCCTTCTCTCAATTCATGTTAATCTGGTATGCTGATCTGCCGGAAGAAACTTTTTGGTTTATAACTCGCTGGAATGGTGGGTGGGTTTTCTTTTCACTTGGTTTAGTAGTGATACATTTTCTTGTCCCATATTTTGCGTTACTTAGTCAGCCATCAAAAATGAATCCTAAAAGATTAAAATTTATAGCAGTTTGGCTACTATTTGCACACTTGTTTGATTTGTTCTGGCTTATCATGCCAAACATGGGCTCTATGAAAAACGGTTATTATTTTAGTTGGATTGATTTAGTTTTTCCAATAGCAGGTACAGGCTTAGTTATTCTGGTTTTTTACTATAAAGCTAAAAAGGAAAACTTGATACCAATTGGTGATCCAAAATTAAAAAGAGGAATTGATTTTCATCTCTAAAAAAAATGAGATTTAAGGTTTAATATGAAAGATTATATTTCAGGGATAAAAAATAAGATTGCTGGTGTTACTCAAAACCCGGGCGCAGTTTTTGGAATGTTATATCCCTACATAATTGTTGTCGGAATAATTATTGGCATTTATTACGTTCAAAATCTTGAAAACATTTCAAGACAGAGTGTTCCTCCGGTACTATCTGATACAACCATCGTTTCTGATTTACAAGTTAAGAATGCAATGGATGTTCCACCAATTAATATTATGGATGTAAAAAATTCAACTCCTGAATTATTAGCCGAAGGTGAAAAATTATATAAAACAAATTGTGCTTCCTGCCATGGAGAAAACGGAGTTGGTGGAGGTACTGCGTCAATGGGATTAAATCCAGCGCCAAGAAATTTTACCTCTAAGGATAATTGGAAAAATGGAACAAAATTATCTAATATTTACACAACACTGCAAGAGGGATTACCGCCTAGTGCTATGATCGCTTATGAATTTTTATTACCTCAACAAAAATTTGCTTTAGCTCATTTTATAAGAACAAGTTTTATCCCAAATCCTGCTGCAGATTCTGATGGTGACTTGCAAGCTTTGGATGCTACTTATAATTTATCCGTCGGCTTGCAGCTTCCTGCACAAATACCGGTTAAGAGTGCAAGTTTTTTAACGATCGAAGAAAACAAGTCTGTAAATAATAGAATTGATACAGTCCTATCTACGATTAATAAATATAAAACAGAAAATGGATATAGTGTTTTTACAAAAGTTGTAAAGAATAAAAAAATTGCAATCTCTTTTCTTACAAATAATACGGGCTGGAAACAGAATGAAAATAATTTTGTAAGCGTTGTAATAAATAATGTTAATCAAAACGGATTTAATGGTTTTGTATTTAATCTTAAGAATGATGAATGGAATTCTCTTTATAGTTTTATGTTAAAATTGATTTAAGTTTAGTATTTATGAAAATATTTTTTTTATCGATTATCTTTTTTGTTTTTGCATTTATTGTTAAAGCAGATGATAAAAAAATAGAAGTAGGAATTGATGAGCAACTTGGTAAATCAATACCCTTACAAGAATCATTTGTTGATGAAAACGGTAACAAGGTTTTATTAAAAGATCTATTTACAAAACCGACAGTTCTTGCTTTTGTTTATTATAATTGTCCTGGGATTTGCAGTCCGCTTTTGATGGAATTGTCTGATATTATTAATAAGTCAGATTTAGTATTGGGTGTTGATTATAATATTGTTGTGATAAGTATGGATCAGCTTGAAACTTCGAAAGATGCTTCTATACGCAAACAGACATTCTTAAAAGTTCTTGATAAAAATATTCCTCCTGAAAGCTGGAGATTTTTAACAGGGGATAGTGCAACAATAAAAAAAGTTGCTGATGCTTCAGGATTCTATTTTAAGAGGCAAGGCAAAGAATTTTTACATTCTGGTGCGTTTATTTTTGTGGATAACACCGGAAAAATTTGCAGATATCTTTTCCCAAGTTTTTCTGAAAGAAGTGGATTTGGAATATTACCTTTTGATTTTAAAATGTCGGTTATTGAAACATCAGAAGGAAAAGTAACACCAACTATTGCAAAAGTTTTACAGTTCTGTTTTAGCTATGACCCTGAAGGACAAACTTATGTTCTTAACTTTACAAGAATATTTGGATTTGGAATTTTATTTTTAGTTGGAATTTTTATCGTGTACTTACGTGTTAAACCTAAAAAAGATTTTATTAAAGCGAGGTAATTTTATAAATGAGTGAAGCAATTGCAGTTCCTGCAAACGGAACGCATCCAAGTTTTTTGGATTATCAAGGAAAGCATAAAGGTTTGCTTGGTTGGATTCTTTCAACCGATCATAAAAGAATAGGAATATTATACCTTATTGCAATACTTTCTTTTTTTATGGTGGGTGTTACTTTTGGATTTCTAATGCGATTAGAACTAATTGCACCGGGCAGAACCATAATGGATGCTCAAACCTATAATTCATTTTTTACACTGCACGGTGTAATTATGATTTTCCTGTTTGTTATTCCTGGCATTCCAGCTGTATTCGGAAACTTCTTTCTTCCAATATTGATTGGTGCTAAAGATGTTTCTTTTCCAAGGTTAAATTTATTGTCATATGGTATTTATATGTTATCGGTGGTCTGCTTGCTGTTACTTCAATACTATTACCTGGCGGTCCTATCGATACTGGGTGGACGTTTTATATCCCTTATAGCGTAAGAACAGGTACAAATGTTAGCTTGGCTTTGTTTGCTGCCTTTGTTTTAGGTTTTTCCTCGATACTTACTGGATTAAATTTTGTAACCACAGTGCATCGATTGAAAGCTCCGGGGATGACTTGGTTTAAAATGCCACTTTCTGTTTGGTCATTCTATTCCACAGCATGGGTTCAAGTATTAGCTACCCCAATAATTGGTATCACATTGCTCTTAGTGATTATTGAAAGAGCTTTTGGTGTTGGTTTATTTGATCCTGCTCTTGGCGGCGATCCTGTTTTATTTCAGCATTTATTTTGGATTTATTCTCATCCGGCAGTTTATATTATGATTCTTCCTGCGATGGGTGTTGTTTCTGAAATTATTCCTGTTTTTGCGAGACGAACAATTTTTGGATATAAATTTATCGCTTTATCAAGTGTTGCAATTGCAGTTTTCGGATCACTAGTCTGGGCACATCATATGTTTACAGCCGGAATGAGCAACACAGGACAATTTATTTTTTCTTTACTGACTATGGTTGTAGCAATTCCAAGTGCAATAAAAGTTTTTAATTGGACTGCAACTCTTTATAAAGGATCAATCGAACTCTCAACACCTTTACTTTTCGTTCTTGCATTTATATTCCAATTTACCATAGGTGGATTAACTGGAATTATGCAAGGTGTTCTTTCTGTTGATATCATGATTCACGATACATCTTTTATCGTTGCACATTTTCACTATGTAATGTTTGGTGGAACAGGTTTTGGATTGTTTGCAGCACTGCACTACTGGTTTCCAAAAATGTTTGGAAAGATGTATAATGAACGAGTTAGTAAAGTAGCTTTCTGGCATTTGTTCGTTGGATTTAACACTCTATATTTTCCGATGTTTATTATGGGATGGCTTGGAATGCCAAGAAGATATTATGATTATCTTCCGGAATTCCAGACCTATCATGTAATCTCAACTATTGGATCGTGGATAGTTGTTGCCGGAATTCTAATAATGTTCGGCAATCTTATAAAATCTTTGTTGAGTGGTAAAAAAACTACTGAAAGAAATATTTGGGGTGGGGAAACACTTGAATGGCAAATTGAAACTCCGCCAATTCACGAAAATTTTATTGACATTCCGGTAGTAACAGATACACCATACCAATACAAACAAAATGAAGTTGACTCTCTAAAAACTCAGGAGGTTAAGTGAGTTCTCAAGAACATACAGTTGCACATGTACATCGTGATGATATTGGTGCCAGAATGGGTATGTGGCTTTTCCTTTTTACAGAATTAGTTTTGTTTGGAGGTATGTTTATACTCTATTCAATTTATCGTTATCAATATCCTGAGGCATTCCATCTTGCGGCAAAAGAATTAAACACCATTGTTGGAACTTTTAATACTGCTATCCTTCTAACAAGTTCTTTAACAATGGCACTTTCAATTACTGCAATCCAAAGAAAACAAAAATCATTGTCGGTATTTTTTCAATTCATCACCATTATACTTGCGCTTGGATTTATGGTAAATAAATTTTTCGAATGGAGCGCTAAATTTCATCATGGTATTTATCCCGGATCGGATACACTATTATCAAAACCTGCTGGTGAAATTGTCTTCTTTGGTTTGTATTATGTGATGACAGGTTTACATGGATTACACGTTATTATAGGAGTTGTTTTAATTGGTGTAATGATGCGGTTTACTTCAAAAGGAATTATTAATGATGATAGTTATGTTAAATTAGAATCAGCTGGATTATATTGGCATCTTGTTGATATTATCTGGATTTTCTTATTCCCACTTTTCTATCTGATAACTTAAGGATTTGCTAATGGAACAAAATCAGGAAATACATTCAGAACACGGCCATGGCTACGGAGTGTACATTTTAGTTTGGCTCGGATTGATGACACTTACAGGTGTTACTGTGGCGGTAGCAGGTATTAATTTTGGCGGACTAACAATTGCAACTGCACTTATTATTGCTTCAATTAAAACTTATTTAGTGCTCACAATTTTTATGCACTTAAGAAGTGAAAGTTTAACATTTAGAGTGTTTGTAGGTGTTGCGTTACTGTTTCTAATAGTCTCGTTTATTTTATTATTCTCCGATTATTCTTTTATCGTAAGGAATTAAATATGTTTAATGGTGCATCCAATTTTTCGCATAATGTTGATGCTGTTTTTCTTTTTACGTTGATTGTATCAGTCTTTTTTTTGGTGCTTATCACCGGATTGATGATTTATTTTGTGATAAAATACAATCGTAAAAAAAATCCTAAAGCAACAAATGTACACAGCAATGTTGGGTTGGAAATTGCATGGACTGTAATTCCTACTATTCTTGTATTGATTATGTTTTGGTATGGATGGGTTGGGTATTCTGATATGTCGGAAGTCCCTAAAGATGCGCTGCCCATAGAAGTTACAGCGCAAATGTGGAAATGGGGATTTAAATATGAAAATGGAAAAACATTTGACTCATTATATGTTCCGGTTAATAAAGCAATCAAACTTAATCTTACTTCATTGGATGTTAATCATGCATTTTATATCCCAAAGTTTAGAATAAAAAAAGATGTTTATCCAAATCAAACAAGAACTGTTTGGTTTAAAGCTGATGAGTTGGGTTATTTTGATATCGCATGCGCAGAGTATTGTGGATTAAACCATTCTTATATGTACAATAAAGTAAAAGTTATTACTGAAGCAGATTTTAATGTGTGGTTAAACACAAATTCTGATTCTACTAAAATGACTGATTCAACAATTAACGGTGCAGGCAACTAATAATTTGAAAAAACAATTTCAAATATTTACTGAAATAACAAAACTTAGAATTACTATTTTTGTGACTATCACAACTATGTTTGGATTTATTGCTGCTACAAATTCTATTGGTGTTAATATCTTATTACCAACAATTGGAATTCTATTGCTTGCTTGCGGATCAGCAGCATTAAACCATTTTCAGGAAAGAAAAACTGATGCAATGATGGATAGAACAAAAAATCGTCCGATTCCATCCGGGAAAATTTCTGCTTCATCAGTTCTGACTATATCGTTATCCCTAATTATTTTGGGATCATTATTATTATTTATTGGAAGTGGACTATTAACATTAGCATTTGGATTGCTTAATCTTATCTGGTACAATGGTGTTTATACACCTCTAAAAAAGATTTCTGCACTTGCAATAATTCCGGGTTCACTTGTTGGTGCCATTCCACCATTAGTTGGCTGGGTTGCTGGCGGCGGTTACCTTTTTGATCCGCAAATAATCTTAATATCCTTCTTCTTTTTCATCTGGCAGATACCTCATTTTTGGTTGCTGTTAATGGTATTGGATAAGGATTATCAGAAAGCCGGATTTCCAACTTTAACACAGATATTTAATCAGAGGCAATTAGGAAGAATTACTTTTATTTGGATTGTAGCAACAGGAGTTACTGGATTGTTGATTCCATTATTTCAAATATCACAGAATGAATTTATAAATTACAGTCTATTCATTGCTGCACTTTGGCTAGCATATAAATCGATAAACTTATTACATCAGACACAAGAAACATCAGCTTTTAGATTTGCTTTTAGAAGCATTAACTACTTTGCTTTGTTTGTAGTGCTTGTTGTATCAATTGATAAACTTTTTGTTTCATAAACCAAAAAAACAAAGTGAACTGTTATGGATTTTTTAGATAAATTAGTTTTACCTCAATCAGCGGAACATATTGAACTGCTTCACTATATGTTGATACTAATTCTTGCACTCTTTGTACCGTTTATCAGCATAATTTTTGGCGGCACATTTGCTTCTATTCATTACGGTAAAAAGTTTAGAAAAACTAAAACGCTCTATTATAAAAAGTTTTCAAAAGACGTAATTGAATATGTAACCGTTAACAATGGCGTTGGCGTTATTTTAGGAATTGTTCCACTTATAGCCGCAATTTTAATATTTGCTCAACTTTTACATACGTCTCAGATACAAACAGTAAGTTTTCTTGCATTATCATTAGCTTTAATTATTGTTGCTTTGTTTATGATTTATACTTACCGTTATTCTATGATGGTAAGCAATGTTTTTGATTCAGTAAGCGCGA